>WQTE01000134.1 GCA_009786445.1 Oscillospiraceae bacterium
AATTTAAAAGAGTGGTCAAAAAGACCCGAACGCCTTACCGGCGGTCATAGATTATGTGCCGGATGCGGTGCAACTCCTGTTATGCGCACATTGATGAGAGCACTCAAGCCGGACGATTTTGCAGTGGTTTCTTGTGCTACAAGCTGCCTTGAAGTATCAACATTTTTATACCCGTACACAGCATGGAAGGATTCCTTCATTCATAGCGCATTTGAGAATGTTGCAGCTACAATTTCCGGTGTAGAGGCTACATATCTCGCCAAAAAGCGTAAAGGTGAAGATGTGCCGGAAACCAAGTTCATTGCCATTGCCGGTGACGGCGGTACATACGACATTGGTTTGCAAGCACTTTCAGGGGCAATGGAACGCAACCACAATATGGTCTATGTTTGCTATGACAACGGTGCATACATGAACACAGGTATCCAGCGCTCCAGCTCAACGCCGTCATATGCTGCAACATCGACTACTCCGGTAGGTTCTGAAATCCCCGGCAAGATCCATCCTAAGAAGGACTTGACCAGAATAATCATGGGTCACAATATACCTTATGTAGCACAAACTCTGCCGCTCGGTAACTTCAAAGACCTCGGCGAAAAGTGCGAAAAGGCTCTGTACTGTGAAGGTTCTGCGTTCCTTAATATCCTTGCTCCTTGTCCGCGTGGTTGGAGATACGAAACTCACAGGCTCATGGAAATGGCTAAGCTGGCTGTAGAAACTTGTGTTTGGCCGTTGTTTGAGGTAGTTGAAGGTAAACTAACACTTAACTACAAACCTAAAAACAAGCTTCCTGTTGAAGAATATCTCAAATTACAAGGGCGTTTCAGCCATATGTTTGCTAAAGGCAACGAGCACTTGATAGAAGAGTATCAAGCAGAAGTAGACAGAGACTGGAACTTACTGCAAAATCTCAGCGAAATGAAAGTTTAGCATATACCTTAAAACCCATACAAAAACAAACCGCCTTTGGCGGTTTGTTTTATGGACTTTTTCTTTTCTTTGTGTTAGTGTAGTGTTATGAAATCGTTAAGTTTCAATTAAACTAAGGAGGGCAAGGCATGAGCAAAGCATATACACATAGAATGGGGTCGGAGCGAATTCAAATTACCGATGCAGGAGGCCCTGTCACTAACTCAGAGGTCACTCTGCGGCAGGTCAAGGGAAGCGTCAGTTTTGGCTGTGCGGCATTTGAGACAATCAACACGGTAAATGGTCTTAAAAAAGGCGATGAAATGGCAAACGCAAAGAAAGTTGTAGAGAATATGCTTGATATTTTTGACTTTTTTACGCTGCCGTTTTATTGGGGCAGATTTGAACCTGAGCGGGGCAAGCCCATGACACGCGAAACGCTAAATGCGGCGCGATGGTTGCAGGAGCGCGGCCGCACGGTCAAGGGTCATCCACTGTGCTGGCATACAGTCTGTGCCGATTGGCTACTAGAGTTTTCTGACGAAGAAATTTTAAGACAACAGCTTGAGCGCATTGAGCGCGATGTAACGGATTTTAGGGGTGTTATTGATATTTGGGATGTTATCAACGAAGTCGTCATCATGCCTGTCTTTGACCGCTACGATAACGCCGTAACGCGAATTTGCAAGATGGAAGGTCAAATCGGGCTGGTTAAAAAGGTATTTGATGAAGCGAGACGTGCCAACCCCGATGCGTTGCTGCTCATAAACGATTTCGACATGAGCACAGACTATAGTGACCTTGTAAAGAAATTGCTTGATGAGGGTGTCTGCATTGATGCCATAGGCTTGCAATCACATATGCATCAGGGTATTTGGCCAAAAGAAAAGACACTCGAGGTTCTTGAGCGGTTCTCAAAATTCGGATTGCCGCTGCACTTTACAGAGATAAGCCTCGTATCCGGTGACCTCATGCCGCCGCATATTGGCGACCTCAACGACTTTGTTCCGGCAGAGTGGCCGTCAACACCCGAGGGTCTGGAGCGCCAAGCTGAGCAAGCTGCCGAGTTTTATAGTTTGCTGTTTGCGTGTCCGCTCGTTGAGGCTGTGACGTATTGGAGCTTTGCGGATGGAGGCTGGCTCAATGCTCCGGCAGGGCTTGTGACAAAAGAGGGGCAAAGAAAACCGGCGTACGACACTCTTTATGACTTGATACATAAACAGTGGCGCACACCGGAAGCGAAAGTAAAAACCGATGAAAACGGATACGTGGAAGTCAAAGGTTTCCGAGGCGATTATGTAGCGGAATTTGACGGCGGAAGCATGGAGTTTACATTGAAGTAATAAGGAGTTTTTCATAGAATTTCTGCATCGCAAAAAATGCCAGCTTTTTGTACTTTTTATCCGGGGACAGCAGGCCTTTTATGTTGTAATAGTTCTGCAAATGGTGCAATCTCCTTGGGCAGCGGAAATCGAAGAAAATCCAAGGGCTTATGCCTTTTATATAGTCAATTGCAAAGAGCGTTTCAATCTGCTTTTCGTACAGACGGAGCTGAAATTCTTCGCTAAACATTTCGTTTCGGTCGCCTTGCTTGTTCATAAACCCGCCCTTACAGTCAGCTCCGAATTCGCTTATTATTACAGGCTTTTCGGGGTTGCTGTTTTCAAACACACGGGGCAGCTTTGAAAAATCGGGGTCATACCAGCCATAGTATTCATTCATTCCGATAATATCTATCTTCTCTATCAGTCTGTCGGTTAAAACGAGAGCTTCACTGTCCACAAGACACGCTGCGGAGACAGGGCGTGTGCCGTCCAGCTCGCGGGCTTTGTCGGCAAGTGAGCCCATGAACTTCAGTCGCTCATCGGTGTCGGGGTTTTCGTTGCCAATCGACCAGATAATCACGCTTGCCCTGTTTATATCGCGGGTTATCAGCTCAGTAAGTTGATTTTCAGCATTTTTGTAAGTTGTGGGGTTATCAAACTCAATAGCCCAGTATACGGGTATTTCCTCCCACAACAGCATACCGACCTCATCGGCGATTTTTGCCGCATACTCACAGTGCGGATAATGGGCAAGCCGCATAAAGTTACAGTTCATCTCTTTTGCCAGTGCGTAGTTTTCACGAATTTCCTCCTGTGAAACCGCCTTTCCGTTTTCTACGCTCTCTTCGTGAGCGCAAACGCCTTTTAGGAATATTTTTTTACCGTTTAAGAGTATTTCTCTACCCTCAACTCTAATTTCCCTAAAGCCAACTCTATCCGTCAGCTTATCGCCCTCAAATGAAACCTCAACATCGTAGAGCTTTGGAGCATCAGGCGACCATAACTCCAAGCTGTCTATAGTGGGTGGGCTAAATATATGCTCGCCGCATCCGTTTTCAATATCTATCACCACTGTAAATTGAAGTTCGGGAATAGTTAAAGTAGCTGTCCCTGACATTTTTCCGTCTATCTCTACTTTAAAGAATATTTCTCTAAAGTCACTGCCGGGCACCACCCCGACTTGGAAGCGCTTTATAAAGCTTCCCGGCAAACGTACCAGCTCAACGTCACGGTAAATCCCGCCATAGTTAAACCAGTCAGTGTTATCCATCGGGACGTTTGCAGGGTGGCGTGTATTGTTTACTGCAACAATGATGCGGTTATCTTCTGCCTTTAGCACATCGGTGGCTTCAATGAAAAACGGTGTACTGCCTCCCTCGTGCATCCCAAGAAATGTTCTGTTGACAAATACAGCCGCTTTATAGTTTATCCCGCCAAACTTGATAAATACACGCTCATCTTCGCTATGTTTCTCATATGGAAATTTCCGTGTAAACACCATGCCCCCCTCGTATAGGAACAATTTTTCGGACTTTAAGTTCCAACATGAAGGAATTTCGGTAGTTTCCCATTCGTCAAAGCTGTAATCAAGGGGAAGAGCACGCCCGTTCTCATCGCACTCAACTTCCGTCCACCATCTGTTACGCAGACAAGTGTCATACTGGTCGATGCCGTAATGCCACGTACCGTTCAGGCTTTCCTTTTTTCGAGAGTAATCGGCCATAACCGAGTTTAATATGAGTTTTTCCCTGTAAAAAGCCCAAAAATCAAAAGTATGTATTCCGTCCATAGTTCACCTCTGTTTTTTAAGACTGACCGCATCGGTTAAGATGCGGTCAGTCCTTTTCTTAGTGATTTGAGTCGCAACTCATGGCTACGTCTTACAAAACGGGTTTATGCGCTTTACTAGCCCTTTTTCTTTGCTGCAACTACGATAATTATCACAACTACAACCACACCAACTCCGATGAGGACAAAACCCCATACAGGGAATCCGTCTTCTGCGACAGGCTCAGGTTCCGGTTCCGGCTCAGGTTCCGGTTCCGGCTCAGGTGCAGGTTCGGGTGTAGGTGCAGGTGCTGCTTCATCTGCCGGAAGGTCGGCATAGAGCCATACGCCTGTGATACCTAAGTTTACAATACCACCGCCATATGTGAAGGAGATTCCGAAGTTTCTGTCATCGAGTTCTTCTTCACCTGCTGCCAGGATCGCCTCTACATAAGGATGTCCGCCGATTGGGATTGCAATGCGCCCGTTATCATAAACCATGATGGTCGGAGCTTCCATTGTGCCGCCTTCCCATGACCAGGTATTTGCATTACCAAAGATAGTGAGTTGAAGCATTTCGTGCTCGTAGTCATCCGGCGAATTATCTACGTAAACAACAAACCAGTTTGCCTCAACCAAAAGACGTGCAGAAAGTCCACCCGGACCATCGTCTCCCCCAAGCGTAGTATTACCGGCAAGTGGTTCGCCTCCGTCGAGTGCACGCTGGTCACCGTTAAAGCCCAGTTGATTATCAGGGTCACCCCAAATCATAGCACCGATACCCATAAAGAACGGGAGTGTTCCTTCAGGGGGTAACTCAACCGCTTCAGCTTGACCTGCAACGGGAACACCCTCTGCGACTGTACCGAAGAGTTGGGCACTGACTACATTGTCACGGCTAATGTGATCCTGCCATGCGCCGAATACCAAATGCATATCGGAGTATGTTACATATTCGCCCCAGTACTCCCAAGCATCTGCAAAGACGACTTCGAGAGTGTAGTCAACAATTTGGAAAGTCTCTTGTGCCCACCAGCCATCGTGCGGTGATTGGATGATAAAATCTACGTCAGCTTCTTCAATGTCCCACTCGATAACAATTGATGTAATCTCGGACATATTCCATGGCAGTGAGCCAACTTCCATAGACCAGCCCCAGTGACCATCAACGGGGTCATGCCCACCAAATCCACTTGCCGGCGGTGCTAACACAGGATCTTCATCGCCCGGTGCAAATTGCGGGTCCGGAAATACATCGCCAACAAGCCATGCGTTTACCACATTTTCCGGTCTGAGTTCAACCCAGTTGCCAAACACTAAGTGCATAGCATACTGTACACTTTGACCGTACCAGAGAAATTCTTCTACATCGTCAAACACTATTTCGAGCCTATAGTCATCAAAGTCAAATGTTCCTTGAGACCACCAACCGTCATAGTCAGTTTGGACGACGAAATCAGTTGATCCTGATTCTACGTCCAGTTCAACGATGATTCCGGTGATACCTCTCATGTTGTGCGGGAGTGAGTCATTTTCCATTGACCAGCCCCAGTGGTCGTGTCCCCCAAAGTCATCTACTGTTGGAGCAGGGAGTTCATGGAGATTATCGTCTGCCGCCGCGATAAACGGCACGAGGGTTAGTGCAAAAAGCACTACGAGCGCGAGGGTTAAAATACGTTTCTTCATTTGTTCCTCCTAAAAATTTTATTATTGAAAGTGTCTTAGCCAAACTAGCTCGACCTGACAAAGCTTGTTTGCTTTAACACGCTTCCAAACATTTTATTGCTATAAAATTCCAACTATCCTTTAACGCTGCCGACGTGTACGCCCTTGACGAAATACTTCTGCAAAAACGGATAGACACAGAGTATCGGCACCGTTGCAACCATAGTGATGGCTGCACGCATGGCTATTGGTGTCATTACGTGTCCCCCTGCTTGCGCTGCATCGGGATGGACATTGGCGTCACCTGCTTCACCCATAGCAGCACCAACAAGCTGCATCAGTTGATGTTGCAGTGTTGCCAGGTGGTCAGGGCGTGCAAAAACTTCTGTAGTAAACCAATCGTTCCAGTTGCCAACAGCAATCCAAAGCCCTACTGTAGCCAAAACAGGCTTGCAGATAGGAAGTATTACCTGCATGAATATCCTAAATTCACCCGCCCCGTCTATGCGAGCAGCCTCAACAAGACTGTCGGGTAGGCCCTGCATGTAAGAGCGGATAACTATGACATTAAACGCACCGAAAAGTCCCGGAAGCCAATATACATGGAAAGTGTTCAAAACTCCCAGATTTTGGAAGAGGAAGAATACCGGAATCAGTCCCGCTGCGACGTACATTGTTATGACGAAATATATTGTTACAAATCTCTTAAGTAAAAATTCACGTCTGGATAGGACATAAGCTGCCACGCTGCAAACAAACAATCCTCCGATAGTGCTTATCACAGTACGCGCAACCGAGTTTTGGAA
>WQTE01000135.1 GCA_009786445.1 Oscillospiraceae bacterium
CTTTTGCNATCTCTTCAATGTATTTATCTGTCAGCTTTTGAAGATCCTTTTCTGTTACTACCATATCGTCTTCGGTGATTTCGCCTGTTTTCTTTTGACCTTTATAAAACTCTACCGCAGTGCGGCGAATATTGCGAATTGAAACTTTTGCATCCTCAGCTTGTTTATTTACTTGCTTGATGAGCTCTTTGCGGCGTTCCTCGTTTGGCTGTGGGAATTGTAGGCGAATAACTGTTCCATCATTTGCAGGAGTTATTCCCAAATCTGATGCCATGAGAGCTTTTTCGATTGGTTTTAGGCTGCTCTTGTCCCATGGTGTAATCATGAGGGTTCTTGGGTCAGGAGTAGAGATACCTGCTATCTGGTTAATCGGGGTCGGTGTGTCGTAATAATCCACTTTAACCTGGTCGAGAATTGATGGGTTTGCACGTCCTGCGCGGACTGTCGTATAACCGTTTTGCAACGCTTCTACTGCCTTTTTCATCTTGCTTTCATATTCTTCGTACACGTTATTTCCTCCCAAATCTATAATTTATTTTTTGAGCGGGACACTAATGGTGTCTTCCCGACAGTGTTGAGGGAATCAGGCTAGCCGACTCTGGTGCCTATTTTTTCGCCCATTACTACTTTTACTATGTTTTCCGGATCCTCAAGAGCAAAAAGTATGACAGGTATTTCGTTGTCCATTGAGAGCGATGTTGCGGTTGAATCCATCACCATAAGTCTTTGCGTGAGCATATCTGTGTAGGAGATTGCATCTATTTTTGTTGCGTTTGGGTCGAGCTTCGGGTCTGCTGTATATACGCCGTCTATGTTTTTTGCCAGCAATATTACGTCTGCATCTATTTCTGCTGCCCTGAGTACGGCTGCTGTGTCTGTGGAAAAGTATGGATGACCCGTTCCACACCCGAATATGACCACCCTGCCTTTACGGAGATGTCTGTCCGCTCTGAGCCTGATATAAGGCTCTGCGACTGCTGAAATTGCAAGAGCTGTTTGCACTCTGACAGGGACATCCAGTTGCTCCAGCATATCAGCCACAGCGAGACAGTTCATGACTGTAGCCATCATTCCCATGTGGTCTGCGCGCGTACGCTCTATCTTGCCTTCTCCGTCTTTGACACCTCTCCAGAAATTGCCGCCGCCGATTACTATTCCGACTTCAACACCCATTGAGACACATTCTTTGATGGATTTGCAGACATTCCTGATTACATCAAAGTCCAGTCCTGTTTTTTTATCTCCTGCTAATGCTTCTCCGCTGATTTTCAGTAATATACGTTTATATTCTGCTTTTTTTTCCGTCACCTTATCACCTCTTTTGTGGCGGGCGACCGAGGACGGTTGCCCCACATATTTATCTTTGACAGGTTATCATAATTTTAGGATTTTTTCAATGGGTTAGTTCATCTTATCTGTATTTAGTTCAAACATCCGCTTTATTTGGTCGGCTAAGTCCCTGTTTTGCGGGGATTTTAGCTCGGGGTCTTTTTTTAGGACATCTGCTGCTGCATTTTGTGCTTGATTTAACACCAGCATATCTGTTGCAAAGTTTGCTATGTGAAGCTCGGGTAAGCCGTGTTGGCGAGAGCCGAAGAAGTCGCCCGGTCCACGCATACTGAGGTCTTTTTCCGCTATTTTGAATCCGTCGTTTGTGGATTTCATTATTTCCAGACGTTCCCGCGAGGCTTCGCTTTTTCCGCTATTGAATAAAATACAATGAGACTCATACTCTCCCCTGCCAACACGACCGCGTAGCTGGTGGAGCTGGGATAGCCCGAATCTGTCCGCATTTTCTACTATAATGAGTGCGGCATTTTGCACGTCAACACCAACCTCCACAACGGTTGTAGCCACTAAAATATCGGCTTCGCCCGAGGCAAATGAGTTCATGGCGGCATCTTTTTCCTTTGGTTTCATTTTCCCGTGAACGAGCTTCACGCTGAGCTCGGGGAATATTTCTGTGCTGAGATGTTTGTGAAATTCCTTTGCTGACTTAAGAGGACATGGGGACGGTTCATCCGGTGAAGCAAGGGGACGGGGGTGTTGCTTCAGGAGTGAAGCAGCACCCCCGTCCCCTTGCTTCACTTCTTCCTCCTCGACCATCGGGCAGATTATGTAGACTTGTCGTCCTTGTTTTACCAGTTTTTCTATGAAGCCGTAAACCCGTTTTCTGTGGTGCTCACCTACTATGTGAGTTTCTATCTCGCGTCTTCCGGGAGGCATTTCGTCAATCGTTGACACATCGAGGTCGCCGTAGATAATGAGTGCGAGCGTTCTGGGAATGGGTGTTGCCGACATTACAAGCACATGTGGGCTGTCTCCCTTTTCTGTCAGCAGCGAGCGTTGGGCTACACCGAAACGGTGCTGTTCGTCGGTTATTACGAGCCCTAAATCGTGAAAATGCACACCTTCTGAGATTAGCGCATGTGTTCCGATAACAAGGTCAATTTCCCCGAGACTCAGCTTTGCGTACATTTCACGTTTTGCTTTTGCGGTCATGGCTCCTGTGAGCAAACCGACACGCATACCCATCGGCTCAAGTAGTTTTGTCAGTGAGTTCATATGCTGCTTCGCCAAAATTTCTGTCGGTGCCATAAATGCCACTTGTAAACCTGCCTGCCAAACGTTCCACGCACATGCCGCCGCGACAAGGGTTTTCCCTGAGCCGACATCACCCTGAATCAACCTGTTCATGGGCTTGCCCTCGGACATATCTTCGGTGGCTTCTATTATAGCTCGTTTTTGCGCGCCTGTTGGCGTGAAGTGCAGATTTTTATAAAAGTGCTCAAAATTCGGCATTTTAATGCGTTTTCCGCTCTGCTCCACGCGTCTCTCTCGCATAAGTCGCATTGCCACGACTAAGACAAAAAGTTCCTCAAATATCAGCCTTCGCCGTGCTATATCTAAGGCTTTGAAGTCTTCAGGGAAGTGTATGTTTTCATAGGCATAGCGGGCTTTGCACAGCTCGTAGTGCCTTGTGATTTCACCCGGCAGGACATCGGGCAGTTCATCTCCGCATTCATTAAGCCCGTGTCTGACTGCGCTGCTGATTATCTTTTGTGAAAGTTTAGCAGTCAGCGGATAAATCGGCATGATTCGCCCTGTGAGGGTCGGTGAAGCAAGGGGACGGGGGTGCTGCTTCAGGAGTGAAGCAGCACCCCCGTCCCCTTGCTTCACCTCAAATATAGGGTTTGTCATTTCCGGGCGTAGGAGTGTGCCTGAGATTCTTCCGTAGAATATGTAGCTTTCGCCTTGTTTTATCGCATCTTTTATAAAGGCTTGGTTGAAAAATGTAATTTCGAGTGAGCCTGACTCATCTACGACTCTGACTTTTACTATGTCGAGCCCTTTTCTGATATGCGAGAGCTTAGGCTGTGCTGCTGCCATTGCTTGCACACAGACTGTTTGCCCGATTTGCAGGTCTGCTATTTTTGAAAACAACGTCCTGTCTTCATAGGCACGCGGAAAATATCCGACCAAATCTCTGAGCGTGAACATGCCCAGCTTTCCCATCAACTTTTCGCGAGCCTCACCCACGCCTTTTATGTATCTTATGCTTGTATCTAATGTTTGGTCTTTCATGGGTTGTAGTTTAGCATAGTTTTGAATTTTTTGCCAGTGGTCATAATCTGACATGGGGATCCCCCCTTCAACCCATCACAACTTTCACCGCTTCGGGGAGCATTTCTATTATGTCGGTTGCCGTTACGGAGTATTCTCCGTATTTTTTAGCACATAAATCCCCTGCAAGACCGTGAATATACACTGCCGCCGCTACTGCGTGGACTATGGGGAGCTTTTGCCCTATAAGTGATGCTATCATGCCTGCGAGCACATCGCCTGTCCCGCCCTTCGCCATAGCGGGACCGCCCGTTGTGTTTACGTATGCTGTTCCATTCGGCAAAGCAACTATGGTTCTATGCCCCTTCAAAACTAAAATGCAACCGTGCTTTGTTGCAAAATCTTTTGCCGCACCAAGCCTGTCTCCTGCTGTGAGATCTCCGCCGAGGCGAATAAACTCGCCCACGTGCGGCGTAAGTATCAGTTGGCATGAAGTCCCATTTAATATATCTGTGTTTTTTGCCACTGCGTTTAGTCCATCGGCATCAAGCACAATCGGGGTTTCGACAAGACGTGTCAGTGATTGAACCAGCTCGGAAATTTCATCTGTTTGCCCCAGCCCGGGCCCTATCAGGCACACATCACATCTTTTTGCGTGGCGTAAAATCTCGCTTGCCGCATTGGCTGTAAGTTTTCCTTTTGAGTCATCAGGCAGAGGGAACGGCATCTCCTCGTTTAGTTTTATTGCCATTATGTCAAATATGGACTTCGGCACACCTAAGTACACAAGCCCTGCTCCAATCTTTGTCGCTGCTTTTGCAGACAAGACCGGCGCACCTGTGTAACCGACACAACCTGCAACGACGAGTGTTCGTCCGTAACTGCCCTTGTGTGTGTCGGGTTTTCTTTTTGGTAAAGTTATATCTGCCGCTGTGGCGGCGAATGTGCGTGATGGTATGCTGTTTATCACATTTTGAGGGATTCCTATATCTGCAACAATGAGTTTCCCCGTATAAATACAACCCGGCTCCACAAAATGCCCCGGCTTTGCCAGCGAGAAAGTCACTGTGACATCTGCTTTGACAGCATCTCCATGTACTACGCCTGTATCTGCGTGAATCCCTGTGGGTATGTCTGCCGATATTACAAAAGCCTGGCTACTGTTGATAAGCGTTACCGCCGTAAGTGCTTCGTCAATCAGCATTGTGTTAAGCCCAATTCCAAAAATGGCATCAATCACTACGTTGCAACCACCCAGCGAATCAGTGTTGTCTTTGGACGCGTTAAACAGCTCTAGCGAACCTTTTGCGCGTTCAAGTCTTTCTTTCATCTCAAAACATTCGCCTTTAAGCCTCATCGGGTCACCGACCAGAAAGGCTCTGACTTTAATACCTTTTTCCAGAAGCATTGCCGCCGCGCAGATTCCGTCTCCACCGTTGTTTCCCGTACCACAAAACACGGCAACAAGTCCGTTTGGCGGGATATGTTTCACCGCCTCGCTTACTATGTGCTGCGCTGCATTTTCCATCAGCTTAGTGCCCGGGATTCCGAGGTCTTCTATGGCGTATCTGTCTGCTTCATGCATTTGCATCGCTGTAGCAAGTTTCATTTACACTCACCTCAATACAATCAATTTACCAAAATTTGATTGCAAAATCAAGGTCTTTATGATAGACTTTCTGCACTTAATTTTCTTGGGGGGACAAAGAGTGAAAGAAAAGATAGAGAAGATACTGCATGATGGCGAACAAAAGATAAAGGATTCTGTTACAGTTGCTGCATTACAAGATGTAAAAGCAAATTTACTCGGAAAGCAAGGTGTGATAACCGAACTTTTAAAGGAGATACCGAGGCTCGAAGCGGAGCTTCGTGCTGACGCGGGGCGTGCGGCAAACGAACTTAAAAACCGTCTCTCAGCGCTGGTTGATGCGCGCAGAGAGGAAATAATTCTCAAAGCTTCTGAGATTTCTCCGGATTTTGATTTAACTTTACCTGCAATTTTACCGCATAGCGGAACGCTCCACCCAATCACTCAAATGTGCTACGACTTAAACGACATTTTCCGCTCTATGGGTTTTGAGATATTTGAAGAAAGTGATATTACCAGTGAGCTTTACGCCTTTGATAACCTCAACTTTCCGCCCGACCATCCGGCGAGAGAAAGCATGGATACTTACTGGCTCTCAGGGCACGACAAGGGGCGCGGTGGTGAAAGACTTTGCCTCAGACCTCATCTCACAGGCGCAAGCGTTCGTTATTTGCAGACTCACAAGCCGCCTTACCGATTTGTCTATCCGGGCAGGGCTTACCGCAGTGAGTCAACCGATGCCAGGCATGAGCGTGCTTTTTTCCAGTATGAGGCGTTGATTGTTGACAAGGGTTTTACGTTTTCATCCGGTAAGGTTATGATAAACAGTATTCTGTCCAAAGTGTTCGGGCGTGAGGTGCCTGTTCGTATGCGCGTGGGCTTCTTCCCGTTTGTTGAGCCCGGATTTGAGATTGATATGGGATGTCTTGTTTGTGAGAGTAAAGGTTGCAGCGTATGCAAGTATGTGGGCTGGATTGAAATCATGCCGGGCGGCACGCCTCACCCGAATGTCTTACGCAGTGCAGGACTTGACCCCAAGGAATACACCGGATTTTATGTAAACATAGGGCTTGACCGCCTTGTTATGATGCGATATGAGATTAACGATATCAGGCTGCTGCGGAGTGCCGACCTTCGGTTTCTCAGCCAATTTAAGTAGGAGGGAATACATTTAATGAAACTATCACTCAATTGGATAAAAGATTATGTAAAGCTTCCTGAAAAATTTAACCTCAA
>WQTE01000136.1 GCA_009786445.1 Oscillospiraceae bacterium
AATCCCATTATCCACCCCATTTAGTGGGCTGTCGCCAAGCGGTAAGGCACCAGACTTTGACTCTGGCATTCGTTGGTTCAAATCCAGCCAGCCCAGCCATGGGACCTGCTAGCTCAGTCGGTAGAGCATCTGCCTTTTAAGCAGGTGGTCCCGCGTTCGAGTCGCGGGCAGGTCACCAAACCCTTGTAGTCTTTAGGCTGCAAGGGTTTTGCGCTCTATGCTTGACAAGTCAGACAACCTGCTTCAATCAATCCAACCAAAAAACAAACGACGGCAGCTGACAATGTGCTACAACTTCAATGTAATAAAAATTTTTGCGCCACAGAAAAGTCGCAGAAAAATAACATAATGCTTGCATATTATAGGAGTATTGTGATAGAATCATGTAAAAATGTTGTAAACAACCAACAACTCGCAACCAGTTTAGACGGCGACTGCTAAAAAAACAAGAAGGGTGGTGCAGCGTGGAACCAACAAAAAACAGTATACTGATTGTGGAAGATGACTTTTTAAGCATACGCGCCCTTAGCGAAATACTGCGGCATGATTATACAATCTATGTAGAAAAGAAAAGCAGCAGGGTATGTGATCTGGCAAAACGCATTTTGCCGGACTTAATTTTACTTGATATAATGATGCCTGATATGAGTGGTTATGAGGTTATTAACGAACTAAAACGAGGAGAGGAAACGAGTGATATTCCTGTTATTTTTGTGACGGGAATGACAAATTCGGAAGATGAGGCAAAAGGTCTTGCGTGCGGAGCGGTTGACTACATAAACAAGCCTTTCAAAGAATCAGTTGTAAGAATGAGAGTGCAGCACCAAATAAAGATAGTAAATCTGATACGAAAGCTTCAAAATCTAAGTACAACTGATGAACTTACCGGGGTGGGAAACCGCAGATATTTCTTAACATCAGTGCAGCATGAGTGGGAACGAGCAAAAAGGGAGCAAACTCCTATGGGCGTTATGATGCTGGACTTGGATTACTTCAAGAAATTAAACGATACCTATGGACATATCACAGGAGATGAAGTGCTGGTTCATGTGGCGCAAACTATTAAGTCAGGACTCAAGCGAGCCACTGATAAAATAGCTCGTTGGGGTGGCGAAGAATTTGCAATTATTCAACCGAACACTACTTTTGCAGGCGTTCGCAAAATTGCTGAGGATATACGCATAGCGGTAGAAAAAAGCCGATTTCCAATGGAAGGTCAAGATCCGATAAGTCTGACAACCAGCATTGGCGTACATTGTGTGACTCCAAATCCGGATGACGAATATACAGCGGACGACCTGATTGCTGCCGCGGACAGAGCTCTCTACAGGGCCAAACAGATGGGGCGAAATAGAGTTTGCTATCATAACGAGCCAGATTGATTTCAACAAAGCAAAAAAAGAAAAATTTTAGGGTATATATGGACTTCCGAAACCTGACAAAATGTCATGCGGCGATTATCCATATATACCCTTTATTTAAGGCTAGCGATTGGTGGTCAGGTCGCGGTCGTGACTCCCGCCAGCCGGACGACTGACCACTAATCGCTAAAACACCCTTTTCCTAAACATATTTATAGTAATTTTCTTCTTGACTTTCCTCGTAGTTTCCTTCGTAATTACTCTCATAATTACTTCCATAATATGTTTCGTAGCTCTCTTCTTCACTATCGCTACTGCTGCTGTTATCGGAACTTGAATTTGAATTTGAGTTTGCAGCTTCGGCTTTCATATTCATCAGCTTGTTAAAGAGCATCTGCGCCAAGGCTTCATCAATATTAAACGTAAACTGAGGAGGTCCGTTATTATTGCTGCCGGAAGGACCGCTGCTGCCGGGACCGAAAGAAGGTCCGGGGTTACTGGAAGGCCCGGAAGGTCCGGGAGAACCTGATGGGCCGGAAGAGCCCGGAGGAGCGGTGGGGCTTGATGCACCGCCTGAACCGGGAGGTGCGGGTGCACTATTTGTGTTATTGTTGTTGTTGTCGGTATTACTTGCGTTGTGGCTGGCACGAGAATTATCGAAGGTAATAGCGAGAAGTGAAGGAGCAATCTCGCTATCAGCAAGATGCCCGAGCACTTTTTGCACATATGCCTGAGTTTCTCTGAACGGGGGGATACCACCGTGCTGCTTAACTGTGGGCCATCCCGCATTATACGCAGCAAGTGCAAGTTCTATATCACCATTGAATCTGTCAAGTTGTTCTCTTAAATATCTTGCGCCTCCGAAGATACTTTGCTGGGGATCAAACGGGTCGTCCACACCTAAATATCTTGCGGTACCGGGCATGAGTTGCATGATGCCCATAGCACCGGCGCGCGAAGTTGCATCAGTCCTGAAATTTGACTCTACTTTTGCTACAGCCTTAAGCAAGTCCGGAGACAAGTTATATCTTCTGCCTGCGGCTTCAAAGATTGAATCCAGTTCATCGCATCCGCTTGTAAGCGAGTTTGTTCTGAATGTGCCGCCAAAATTGGTAGGGTTAAAAAATTGATTGAACTGTGTTCCGGACACTTGCTGGTTCGGCTGAGGCTGGTATGTAGGTTGTACGGGTTGAGGTTCCGGTTTGATTACTCCAAGTGTCATAAAAAGTACAGTTTCCTTTCAGTTACTTTTGGAAATCATAAGCTACAGTTACTAAAGTCGAGATTATTACCCCGGTCTATTTTCCTGTGTCTTCAAATTTCCCTTTGTACTATATTATATCGTGTGAAAAAAAAGAAACTTTAGCAAGAAATGCAGTGGTTGCTTATATTTATCGGAAGATTTAAAAATTTTTAACAAAAAAACTCAAAAAAATGAAAGTTTTTATTGACAAGTGAAGTACCGTTTGGTATTCTACCAGAGCATCCTTTTACAGAGGATGGGAAAAACTGCGTAGAACCGAGAGATTGCAGGCACCACCTGGTAACTTTCGGGGAGCAAGTCCGGCGCTGAAAAAATTTTGCGAGTATACGTGAGGTCAGCGTGAAATCGGGCGGCTAAAATTACACCCGGCAAAGTGTCATGTAATACCGCCGGAGAAAATCCGGTAAAAATTATCGGAAGAAATGACACACACGGCAGAGTGTGCAGAATTTTTAGGAGGATAAAAAATGGCAGCAACAAAGAAGATGATTAGAATAAGGTTAAAGGCATACGACCATCAACTCATTGACCAAGCAGCCTCAACAATCATCGAAACAGCAAAGCGGACAGAGGCAAGAGTCTCAGGTCCGATTCCACTACCCACAAAAAGAGAAATTATCACGATACTGCGCTCGGTACATAAGCACAAAGACAGCAGAGAGCAATTTGAGAGACTCACACACAAAAGGCTTATTGATATCATGAGTCCCACACAAAAAACAGTCGAAGCTCTGATGTCCCTAGAACTTCCCGCCGGCGTAGAAATCGAAATAAAATTATAGTAGACGGGCTTGCCCGCACCACGTTGCAAAGCACATAATGTTGGCGTACTGTTAAAGTGTAAGTCAACCAATTATAGGAGGAAATCAGTAATGGTCAAAGCGATCATCGGAAAAAAAGTAGGTATGACACAAATCTTCGACGAAAACGGAAAAGTCATACCGGTTACGGTAATAGAGGCCGGTCCATGCCTTGTCGTACAAAAGAAAACGCAGGAAAATGACGGATATGATTCGGTACAACTGGGTTTTCAAGATGTAAAGGAACGCAGACTCACAAAACCGAGGCTCGGCCACATCAAAAAAGCCGGAGTAGCACCTAAGAAATATCTCAAAGAGTTCCGCCTTGACGACTCAGCCTCATTTAGTGTAGGCGATGAGCTGAAAGCTGATGTGTTCGCAGAGGGTGATAAAGTAGACATCACGGGAATATCGCGAGGAAAAGGATTTTCAGGTGTTATCAAGCGTCACGGAGCCAGCAGAACAGCTACATCACACGGTGGCGGTCCCGTTCACAGGCATGCAGGCTCAATGGGAGCAGGAACAGACCCTGCAAGAATCTTCAAAGGCAAGATTGGCGCAGGACAAATGGGTAACGAGCAAGTTACAGTACAAAATCTTGACGTAGTAAAGGTAGACCCGGAGAGAAACATGATAGCTGTGAGAGGCGCAGTGCCCGGTCCCAGAGGCGGCATTGTATACCTAAAAAACACAGTTAAAAACGCATAAAAGCTCAACGATAGTATAGCGAAAGGATGAATACCTATATGCCAGCGATTAAAGTATACGACATGAAAGGCAAGGTTGTCGGCGAAGTGACACTCTCCGAAGCTGTTTTTGGAATAAAGCCGAATACAGCAGCAATCCACGCTGCGGTCAAGAACCATCTTGCAAATAAAAGACAAGGCACACAATCTTCGCTCACACGCGCAGAAGTAAGAGGCGGTGGCGCAAAGCCACATCGCCAAAAAGGAACGGGCAGAGCGCGTCAAGGGTCAAAGAGTGTTCCGCATTATACACATGGTGGTGTTGCATTTGCACCCAAGCCACGTAGCTACCGTTATTCTCTCAACAAGAAATACAAGCGACTGGCTCTTAAGTCAGCTCTGTCTCTTAAAGCAGCGGGAGATTCAATAATCGTAGTTGATAAACTTAAAATGAAAGACGTCAAAACAAAAGACTTCGTGAAGTTTCTTGATGCAATCGGTGTAGAAAATAAAGCTCTGTTAGTTACAAAAGAGCCGGACAACAACATCGTTTTAAGTGCAAGAAATGTTCCCGGTGTGACAACCACGTTTGCAACACTCCTCAGCACCTATGACATTATGAATGCAAAAACATTTATAGTTGACAAGGCAGCTCTTCCTAAAATTGAGGAGGTGTACGCATAATGAAAACAGCATGTGATATTATTTTACGCCCGATTATCTCCGAGCAGTCAACAGAACATGTAGAACTTAAAAAATACGTTTTTGAAGTTGCACCAACTGCCAACAAGATAGAGATAAAAAAAGCCGTTGAAGACCTTTTTGATGTTGAAGTTTCAAAAGTGACAACACTCAACATGAAAGGCAAGAAAAAACGCATGGGCCGCTATCCGATGGGAAGCAGAAAAGACTGGAAAAAAGCAGTCGTTAAGCTAACAGACGCCTCAAAGACAATCGAATTCTTTGAAGGTCTTGTCTAGGGAGGTAACAAACAATGCCTGTAAAATCATTTAAGCCAACCACCCCGTCAAGAAGACATATGACCGTTTCAGGATTTGACGGAGTAGATAAAAGAGCAAAACCGGAGCGTAATCTCACCGAGGTTCTTAAAAAGAATTCGGGGAGAAACAATCACGGACGGATTACTGTTCGCCACAGAGGCGGAGGTAATCGCAGAAAATACAGAATTATAGACTTCAAACGCAACAAGTTTGACGTATCGGGAAAAGTTTTGCGTCTTGAATATGACCCGAACCGCAGCGCAAACATCGCTCTCATCGAATACGAAGACGGCGAACTTCGTTACATTTTAGCACCTGCGGGACTGGGAAAAGGCGACTCGGTTATCTCATCTGCATCAGCAGACATCAAACCCGGCAACGCTCTGCCTATAACATCAATCCCGGTAGGTACAGTAATTCACAACATCGAGCTTCACCCCGGAAAAGGCGGTCAGCTCGTGAGAGGAGCCGGAACAGCAGCTCAGCTCATGGCAAGAGAAGGCGCAATGGCTCAAATCAGGATGCCTTCGGGAGAACATAGACTGGTGCGTAGTAACTGCATGGCGACGATAGGACAGGTTGGAAATACGGACCACGCCAACATCCACATAGGAAAAGCAGGAAGAAAGCGCCACATGGGTATTCGCCCGACTGTACGTGGGTCGGCAATGAATCCGGTTGACCATCCGCATGGAGGCGGTGAGGGTAAAGCCCCGATAGGCCGTCCCGGACCTGTAACACCCTGGGGTAAGCCGACACTCGGATACAAGACCAGAAAAGTTAAGAATCAAAACGACAAATACATCGTTAAGCGCCGTGGCAAGAAGTAGGGAAAGGGGGAACTGAATATGAGCAGAAGTGTTAAGAAAGGTCCCTTTGCCGCACCGGAATTGGTTAAGCGTATAGATGAGATGAATACGTCAGGCAATAAGAAAGCTCTTAAAACATGGTCAAGGGCAAGCACAATTTTTCCGACATTTGTGGGGCATACAATAGCGGTTCATGACGGCAGACGCCATGTTCCGGTATACATCACAGAAGACATGGTAGGACATAAACTCGGCGAGTTTGCGCCGACTCGCACATACCGCGGTCACGCCGGCAGCAAAACGTCGAAATAGGAGGGGCAGATAATGAGTACCAAAGTAGCGAAAGCACATTCCAAATACGTGCGTATCTCGCCGCGCAAGGTCAAAATAGTCTGCGACCTTATAAGAGGCAAAGATACACAAACAGCAAA
>WQTE01000137.1 GCA_009786445.1 Oscillospiraceae bacterium
TGAGGTGCGTTTTTATAGTTTTGGAACACCTCAGAGAGAAGCCGTGCCATATCTTGCTTATACTCGGTGTCGATGTTAGCCGTCTCGGAGAAGCGTTTTTGAAGGATGGATAAATGCGGAACGGCTGTAATTTCAACCGCACCTAGACCTATGCGCTCGCCGTTTGTGAGAGTTTCGTATGAAATAGGCATACTTTATCCCCTTATGTTTTCAGTTAACCATTACTTTGTCAAATCATCATACAACCCTTTTGCTTTGCGTATCGCTGTTTCAGCTCGAACGACTTTCTTCTTCCAAGATGAGAGTTTCACCAAAACAATTGCCATAGGGACAATAAGTAAACCAAAGACCACAGATATAATAAAGTTTTCTGTCGCAATTCCAATAATTGCAATAATGATGAAAAGACCCATTAGCACTTTTAGTGCCAAAGTGACATTGTTGTAACCTTTCAATGCTTTAGTTGCCTTCTCTTGTATCCCATATTTATCTGCCTGAGCCTTTACAGCGTTGATGGCGTCATTAGCTTTTTGCTCCAAACCAAGTCTCTCTACTTCAGATTTCGTCTTATTAGCAACACCTTCTACTTTCTGTTTCAGCCCTTCATGCTTATTAACTTCGTTTTTTACAATACTTACACCTTTTTCTTTCAATTTTTCAATCATGATATAAGGTACCCCCTCATCTAGTATGTTAAACGGTATCATGTGTGGTCAGATGCAAGTCATCTAACCACACATAATCGCAGAAACTTATTAAAATGCGCCTGAATCGCCCGAAACTTTCTCATAAATGCCGCGCAGTGCATTTTTTTCTGACTTGAACTTTTGCGTTGCGTTTTTTATTCCAGCTTCTAAGGTGTCAATTTCTTGCTGAAATCTGGTGCGTATATCTTCACACTTTTTGTTATACGGTTTCCACATTCTCCTTTTAAGCAGAAGTAATACAATGGCACCTATTATACCTAAGATTAAACCAAACTCACCCATCACCCCAAGAAGAACTATTCCCAATACTACACTGCCAACTGCGCCCAATGTGTAGTACCAAGTTTTTGGAACAGGAACAGCCTCGACTTCTTGCTCCATAGCTTGATTTTTGTTATCAATCGCCGCCTTTAGCGATGAGTCCTCCGGCACACCCTCATTCCACCACCAGTTGCTTCCATCTCCATTTATCCACACCGAATGTTCATCCTCTCCATAACTAAAAACAACTCGGTACATGCCTAAGAAAATTCGCACTGTATCCTTTTGAATGCTCGCTCCGCCAAATGACAAACCTGTCGTTGTCTGTTTTCTTATTTGGTCTTCAGCTTTTTCTTTAAGCTCTTTTTCCACAATAGGTACGGCAATTTCATTAAAAGCTGCAGTTTGGGGATAATTAGCGTTTAATGTATCGACATTTGCAGGAAAAATCAGTTCCTCAATATCAACCAGTTTGTTTGTGTCAAAATTTGCATATAGACTATTAACATGATTATTTAAATCTCTGTTGCCGGATGCGAGAATTACCTTTCTAACAGAGGCAGTGCCGCTACTTGGCGCCCATTCCATACGAGTCTTTTCACGGACGTCCACACTATCTCCTCTGTCCACAGTGTATGTTTGTGAACGCTCATTTCCGACCTCGTAGTTGAAGGACTCGGTACCATTGCAATGAAAAACGTATGCAGGAACACAATAATGCTCCTCACGGACAACCTCAACCTTTTTAAACACATCCAGCGGCATAGCGGGTGAGCTGGTTAAAACTGAAACGACTATGCTATGAAGCTCGGACGGGGTTGCAGTTAGTGGAATTCCGCTCTCTATATTTTCTTTGGAAGCTATCTCTGCGTTTTTTATAGCTCTTTCTATTAAACACTCAGTTTTACATGAAGGACAACGTACTGCTGCGTTTGAATTAGTTGGAATCTTTAACGGTGATCCACAATTATTGCACTGAAAATCCCGTACCCTAGTGGTATACGCTTGTACGGTAGCTGCCTGTGTAGCTACATTACCATCGGACTGAGTGCCACACCCGGGGCAAAAAGCGGCACCTTCTTGGAGTTTCCCCCCACAACTTGAACAAAACATACTTAACCTCCCAAAAACATTAATTTTATTACAATAGTGCAGTCACACTATTGTGAAATCATAATTCTCCCCCATCACATTCAAGAAATAATTCAGGTGCTACTTTCAATGCATAGCAGACCGCACGCAAGTCTTCGGCGTACATGATTCTTGTACCATTTAATATCTCCGAAAAAATCTCGAATGGGATACCTGCCTTCATCGCAACTACTGATTGCATAATTTCATTATTGTCCAAATAGGTTCGCACTTTTTGGTGTACACGCATTTCTTGGCACCTCCCATATTCAGATAATCTGTAATTTAATGCATTATATTACAGTGATATTGAAATTACAAGTGCAAAATTCATATTTTTTTAATTTTTCTTGCCAAACTTGATATTTTCTGTATAATCTTCATTAGAGGAGTTGTGCAATGACTTACGAAATAGGTACACGCATACGCTATTTCCGCGAAGCGAAAAAAATGACACAGAAACAACTCGCCGATAGAATCGGTGTCACTAATTCTCGTGTTTGTAATTGGGAACAAGGAACAAATCGCCCTGATGTTGATAAACTGGCTGACATTTGCAAAGTGTTGTCAGTGTCGCCCAGTGAGTTGCTGGATGTGCGTCTTGATATTAACGAGTTCACAAATTACGAGCGGCAGCTAATTTTCGCATATCGCACAAGAGCTGATATGCAAAAAGCTGTAAGGCTGTTACTTGGATTGGATGAATTTTTTTGATGTTAAGACGGAGGTGGAACTTGATATGTTAGCTAAAAAAAGTCCTGCAATGAGGATAGCTACTTTGCGCCTAAAAGAACTCTCAGCCGGTGAAGAGGCTCGTATGCTCCACGATGCATGGCTAAAGCAGAAGCGGGATAACTATGCGAGGGAGCAGGGAGCGGTAGTAGCTGCGAAATATGAAATAGCCTCTGCAATGTTACGTGATAAAGAACCTATTGAGAAAATTATTAAGTATACTGACCTGACCCACGAAGAAATAACAAACTTACAAAATGGGGCTGTAGAAAAACACTAAAAACTTGTCATTCTGAGCGCAGCGAAGAATCTTTTTGCTCGTAAAATGCCTCACGAGAGAGATTCTCCGGTCGCTTCGCTCTCTCAGAATGACAAATCTTGTGTTTTGCAACAGTCCCTTTTTTATAAGTATTCGCAAATTGCGCAGTAGGCGTAAGGTACCTGTGAGCCCGTCGCGCTCCATCAAACTACAGCATCGTTATCGGAATAGACTTATCACTTCCTGCAAGTGTAACAAGGTTATCGTACAGACAGATAACCCCTCCTTGACCGCGCCTGACATTGGGTATCTTGTCAAGCACTGAAAATTTATCCACATCAGACTTATGCGGGTCGGCGTGTTTCTTAATTTCAACAGGATAAAGGGTGCCGCTTTCTTCAATCAGTAAGTCAATCTCATTGCCGTCACGGTCACGGTAGAAATAGAGCGGTACGTCCAAAATGCCGTTATTGGCGTAACTTTTGATGATTTCACTGACCGCAAAAGTCTCGAAAAAAGCACCTGCCATTGCACCACTTCTCAGAACATCTACTGTGTTCCAGCGGGTGAGATATGCGGCGAGTCCTGTGTCGAGGAAGTAGAGCTTTGGTGTTTTAACCGTGCGTTTTGTGATATTATTGTGGTATGGCGGCAGCAAGTAAACCAAGTTCGAAGTAACCAGAATCGAGAGCCACCGCTGAGCCGTTGGCTGGCTAATGCCGACATCACGGGCAAGAGATGCTAAATTTAGCAGTTGTCCTGTCAAACTCGCAGCTACCGTCATAAATTGCATGAATTTAAGCTCATCACCGACCTGTGTTAAATCCCTGACATCTCGTTCTATATAGGTCGCAACGTAGGCGGCGTAAAAGGTTCGCCGATCAAAGTCATGGTTTGCACAAAGCTCAGGAAAGCTGCCCCGATGAATCATATCCCAAATATCAGTATATGTAATATCTGCGTGATGTGTGACACGGTTTTCAAAATATCCATCTGTCGGCAAAAACGGTTCTCTAAAGTCAACTCCGTATATCTCTCGCAGTGAAAGACCGAACAAATTCAAAATTCCGAGCCGCCCCGCCAGAGATTCGCTGACGTTTTTCATCATGGAAAATTGCTGAGAACCTGAAAGGAAAAACTGTCCTTTTTTCTTCTCGCTGTCGAGTATTATTTTGATTTGCGGGAACAAACTTGGCGCATACTGCACTTCGTCTACAAACACGGGAGGGGGATTATCTTTGAAAAATGTATTGCTTTGAGTAACGGCACTTGTAAGCTGAATCTTATCGTCTAATGAGACGTACTTAGCAGTATTCGCAACTTCCTTGAGAAGTGTAGTCTTACCAACTTGTCGTGCCCCGGTGACCAGGACAGCACCAAACATTTTAGACAACTTGACAATAGCTTCGTCCGCATGGCGCTTGTAATGCATGTGAGACATCCTCCCCTCGTTCGGCAGATTTAATATTGAATATTATAATAGCCGAAAGCATCGCTTTTGTCAAGTCGGGACTTTAAAAAACAGCATACTAATTCTATGCGTTGCGTTATAATAAAGTCAAACTGATGCAAACAGGTTTATTATTGAGGAGATTGTGAGGTGTGCTGAAATGGTGACGGAGATAAAAGAAAAAGAAGTTATGACATTGCCGGAACTGAAAGAGAAGTATTCAACTAAATGGTTTAGGTATATCGTAGTGGGGGAATTAAACTATAAAGACCCTGATAAAGAAATGTGCTATGCTGTGATAACAGCTGACTCTGAAGAAGAACTGTACAAGCATCCTTTTCCTGATAAAGACAAGCATAACGGGGGTATAGATTCGGGTTACAATGTTCCTTTCACACCGGAAGTAGGGGGTATATACGCCCATGCCTAAACTAGCGATACCCGAAACAGGTAGAATTGAATGTGTAATACAAGTTAAGCCGAATAATTCTTACCTCATGAGAAAAATTAAATTCAAAGTGGATACGGGCGCCGATTTGTGTTGACAAAATGCGACGAATTCGGCTATAATATAACCAGTGTTTAAAATCAGCCGAAGGGAGCGCTTGTATGTATATAAAGCGGCATATTGAAAGTGCGCTGGAGTCAGCTATAAACGAAAAAGGTGCGCTTTGTATTACCGGAGCGCGGCAGGTCGGGAAATCCACTGTGCTGAAAAACATATTCAAAGAGCATAGGGAGCTATCTCTCGACGAGAGCAGGTTGCGCCGCATTGCGCTGGAACAGCCGGAAGAGTTTTTTGAAAGATTTCCCCCACCTGTGTTTGTCGATGAAATTCAATATGCGCCATCACTTTTTTCATATATCAAGCTCCACGTTGACAAGACAGGGGAAAAAGGAGCATTTGTGCTGTCCGGCTCTCAACGCTACGAAATGATGTTGGGCATGACTGAAAGTCTGGCGGGCAGGATAAGCTTAATAGACTTGTATGGGCTGTCTATGCGTGAAGTTTTAGGCGACGATTGCCGGGACACATTTATGCCAACGAAAGAATTTTTGGAAAATCGCCACCCCAAGCCGCTTAACTACAATGAGGTTTGGGAGCATATCTGGCGTGGGTTTTTCCCTGAAATTGTGGGACAAAATCCAAATTGGTCGCGATTTTATTCTGCCTACGTGCGAACGTACCTCGACCGTGATGTTTCAAAGCTTCAACAAGTTGGCGATTTGTTGCAATTTGAGAAGTTTATGACCTCTGTTGCTGCACGGACGGGTGGGTTACTTAACATCGCTGATATTGCAAAAGATACCGGAGTCAGCCAGCAAACTGCGGAAAAGTGGCTCTCGGTTTTGGTTGCGTCAAATATGGTATATATTTTGAAGCCGTATCACAACAATATTCTAAAAAGGGGAATCAAAACGCCAAAACTGTATTTTCTTGATACAGGGCTTGCGAGTTACTTGGTCGGCTGGGATAATGCACAGGTTTTGCAAAACGGAGCAATGTCGGGAGCAATGTTTGAGACGTATGTAATCAGTGAAATCATAAAGTCATGGACGAATAAGGATGGCGTAACGCCAAATATGAACTTCTACTTTTATCGTGACAAGGATGGCAACGAAATTGATTTGCTCATAAAGCAAAACGGGGTGCTTTACCCCAT
>WQTE01000138.1 GCA_009786445.1 Oscillospiraceae bacterium
AGCATACAAAGGCGCAGTCGACTTTTCTCGCCGCCGGACAAATCTCCCACATACTTAAACACATCTTCACCCGAAAACAAAAATGCACCAAGCCTGTTACGTGCAAGCTGAGGGCTGATATCCTTCTCCGCAACCAGCGTGTCAAGAATCGAACGATTCGGGTTATCAAAATGAATAATCTGCGGTAAATATGCCGCTCTCACGGAAGGCCCTTTTCGAGAAAACCCACTATCAGGCTCCAGTTCCCCCAGAAGCACCTTAATAAGCGTTGTCTTCCCCGTACCGTTGTCGCCAATTATTGCAATACGCTCTGCGCCCTGTACCAAAAGCTCATCAATCTCAAAAAGCCGCTTATCTCCGAAAGACTTTGACAACCCTTTGACAACAAAAACCTCATCACCACGAAATTCGCGCGATGAAACCCCTGCTCTCATCGTCTTGTCTCTATCCGGTCGCTCTGTCTTCACAGCTCGCTCCGCACGGGTTCTGAGCGCAAAAGATTTCTTCATGAGCCGTTTGTTACCCGTACCCCATGCATATAATCTGTCAGCCGCATCATTGAGCCTTTTTGCCTCCGCCTGTTCCCGCTCAAATCTCGCTCGTTGCTCATTATATCGCCTTTGCTTCTCCGTAACATAGTAGCTGTAGTTACCGCTGTAAAAATCAGCTTTGCCGTTATTGACTTCAACCACCCTGTTCACGGTTTTGTCGAGGAAATATCTGTCATGCGAAATGATTAAAACCGTACCTTTAAACTTTATAAGGAAATCTTCAAGCCAAATAGTCGCATTTAGGTCAAGATGGTTTGTCGGCTCGTCGAGCAGCAAAATATCTGTATTTTCGAGTATCAAACGCGCAAGATTGAGTCTCGTTTTCTCACCGCCCGAGAGTGTTGAAAATCTCTGCCCTCTTTGCTTATCGGGAATCATAAGACCGTTTACGACCCGCGCAAGGTCGGTTTCAATAGTATACCCGCCCAGCCGCTCAAACTCATGCGATAGCTTGTCATAACGGTTTAGCACCTCATTTGATGCCGCATTCGCCATCTGCTCAGAAAGTTCTTCCATCTCCGCTTTCATGGCATAGAGCGTAGCAAAGGCAGTCCGCAGCACATCCTCGCCCGTAAATTCCTCGGGAAACTCAGGAATCTGCGAAATCAGCCCCACTTTCTTAAAGTCGGGCAAAACAATTTCGCCCTCGTCCTCCGTGAGTTCACCCGTGATAATTTTGAGCAGCGTAGTTTTGCCCGCTCCGTTTTTACCAAGCAAGCCAACACGTTCGCCTTCGTTTACATCAAAGGTTATGCCATCGAGAATGTCATTACCTTCCTCAAATGCCTTTTTTATGTTTTGTACACTAATGTCTATCATTGTTTTTTCGTTACTTCATCAATGCAAGTCGAAACTTGAATTGACATAAATTCACACTCCTTTGTTGTCATGCGTTTTCATTTGTTTTCATTTTACAGAATATCCTGAATTTTTTCAATGATATTTTTGTGAAGCGAGGGGACGGGGGTTGAAGCAACCCCCGTCAGAGTGTTACGAAGCTATGGATTCATAAGAGAATCAAGAGAAAGCGACTAACTATCGCTCTTATCGAAAGGAACCCAATATACTGCAAACTTGACACTTACAAAAGATAAGTCCGCCTTGTAAGATGCAGTAAAATGTGTTAAAATAAGTAGCGAGAAAAGCCTTTGTAATTTACAGGTGTGACATGACATGGATAGTTTTGCAGTGAGTGAAAAAAGTGAATGAAATTATAATAAGCTTTGAAAATAGCGATATAAACGCTTTGCGTGATGTAATCGTTGACATTATACAGCCGGACAAGATGAACATTAGCTTCGCAGAACAAAACTCCCGCCACCTTTAATATAAGACAAATATTCAAGCTCACTATCATCGACATGCCCTATAACACAAACTCTATGGTCCGGGGCAAGATCTACTCTTGCTATTTCAACTTCTCCTTCATAGCGCAGAAAATTTTCATTGCTGATAAATATTGTACCTTTAGGACGTGGTAGCGGCTTTGATGCGGAGACTTTCTTATTAAATTTCCTCGATTCAACTAAGCGTACCACGTATTCACTGCAATCCACCCGCTCATGAAACACAACATTTTTGATATAGTCAAACTCCGCATCAACAGATGCACTAAGTGCTATAATGCCGTTACTATACTCTTCTAATTTATTCCATGTGCGCTCTGAAACATCAATATCTCCGATTAGTGCCACATCCGTGTCCGCAGCTTGCTCAAGCTCAAGCAAGCTCAAAAACACATCTTTTCCCCTATGTTTCTCCACAGTTGGAAGCCCCTCAAACAAAGGTCTGCGCAGTTCCACATCACCCGGAACAAACGCCATCGTCATAATTTTCAATGAATGGAGATATTCATTGACCTCTTTGACTCTTTCTATTGATATTCCTGTGAGTGGTTTTGGATAAAAATTATGACACCCAAGGAAGCGACTGAAATCCACACCCTCGCGCTGCATCTCATCTAAATCATCAACCACAGCGGTAGATGCATTAAACACAATATGAAAAATCTTTGAAAGCCTGATAATCTCTTTATTTGTAAACCCAAAATCAGGTCTGAGGTACTCCACGCCAAGCTCCCTAAGTTCCTCATAAGAGCCAAGATTATATTTTTCAAGTCCGTGCGGACTTATATCAACCATCAGTTTGATATTCTCGTTTTTGCAAAGTTTTATAAGATTTATTGCATCATCTGTGTATTGACTTTCCTCGGGGATATGCAAAGATGTGAAAGCATACATCATATTTGCCTTTTTTGCTCTATGAATAATCTCAATATTCTTCTCCATCCCGGAACTCAAATATAATGAAAAACCAAGTTTCATGGCCAACCTCCGTAAATTTTCTAAGCAAAATAAATATGGTTATAAGGTGAAATTATGAGGGGTCTTTTTATCAAAATGAGGGAACTGCTGAATACGGCAAGTGATGCAGAAAGGGCAATTTTAAAATACATGCTTAAAAGCCCAAAAGATGTGCTTTCAAAAAGTGTTCATGAAGTCGCTGCCATAACATATACATCGTCTGCCTCAGTCGTCAGATTATGCAAGCGGCTGGGTTTTGACGGATATAAAAATTTTCGACTGTCACTTGCATACGAACTTGCTTTCCAAAGCAAAGGTTTTGAAGAGGAAAAGGACGAAATTTCAGGATTTAATACGTTACCCGAAATCGTTGACAAAATAACTCAAAGGGCAATAGTTTCTCTTGAAGACAGCAAGAAATTGATGGATTTTGACACTCTTGAAAAAGCAGTTGAACTGACATGCAAAAGTAATACAATAGCATTTTTTGGCATTGGTGCATCACTGCATGCGGCGCGCGATGGCTATTTTAAGTTTATGAGAGTCGGAAAATCTTGTGTAATGAATGAGGACTGGCACTACCAACTGGTTCAAGCCCGAAACATGACAAATAACGATGTGGGAATAGCCTTGTCCTATTCAGGGCAAACATCCGAGGTTATCGAGTGCATAAAGGCGATGAAACAAAACGATGTTCCTGTAATTACGATGACACGATATGCGCCTTCTGCCATTGCTCAGATGAGTGATTGCCCGCTGTATTTAGTTGCAAACGAACCTCTTTTTCGTCGTGGAGCGATGTCATCGCGCCTCTCGCAGCTCAATATGATTGACATTTTGTTCTCTGCGTATGTCAGCAGAAACTACGACTCCTGCATGGCTCGACTTGCAGCTTCTCATATCGAAAAGGATGCTGGCGACCCCACAGAAACAAGCTCATAAAGAAAAGGCGCAGTGTACTTAAAATAATGTACACTGCGCCAAAATTTATACTGCCGCAACGTCTTTTTCTTTGATGAATACTGTTGTTATTATAAAGCCCATGATATATGAAATTACGAGCCCTATTGCGAAAAACGCCATCTGTGCGGGAGTTGACATCAGCGGAATTGCAACAAGCCCTGACGGACCCCAAGCAACCGACATGACATCCATTAATCTTACAAAAGCACCACCGAACCCTGCTCCAAGACCCGCAGTTATGAAGGGCTTGCCCATCGGGAGTGTTACGCCGTAAATTAGCGGCTCACCAACTCCGAGAAATCCTGCCGGCAACGCTCCGTAAATTACCGACTTGATTCGTTTGTTTCCTACTTTGTTTGCTTTCAAGTAGATTGCAATTGCAGCACCGACTTGACCTGCACCCGCCATTGCCAAAACAGGGAACAAAGTCACGCCGCCAAGACTTTCAAGCTGCACGGCATAAATCGGAATAAGTCCGTGATGAAGCCCTAAAAGAACCAGTGGCAAGAACAATGCCGCAAGAACAAACCCTGAAACAACTGAAATTACAGGATTTGCAGAGGCAATGAGAAATCCTAGTACAAATACAAGACCATCGGAAACAAAACCTGCAAGCGGCATTATGATAAATACAAACAAAAGTGCCGTACATATCAAAACAGCCACCGGAGTAACAACTAAATCAAGTGTGTCCGGAATAATTTTACGCATCCTTTTTTCTATTTTTGAAAGAACCCAGACACCAAAGATAACCCCAATGATACCGCCGCGTCCGGTCGTCAAAATTGACTGTAGCGGAACCTCTGCATTAAATAGTCCGACAGTTTGGCTTATTGTGTTGATGTGAGCCATAATAGACATCGCACCTATCATACCGCCGAGAGCGGGTGTTGCGCCAAACTGGGTTGCTGCATTGATTCCCGTAAAAATAGCAAAGTGTGCAAGAAAAGCTCCGCCCATAAGTTGCAGGAAAGTTATGATAATGAACATGGCTCCTGCTTGCTCTGCGACAGCCAACTGCCCGGCTCCGGTCTGACTTAGCAGACTTGCAAAGCCGTTAAAAATGCCGGCTGCAATAATTGATGGAATCAGTGGCATGAAGATATTTGCAATTGTGCGAAGTCCTCTCTTTAGCGGACTTTGCTTTTGGCCAGACTTCATTGCTTCCTTATTTGCTTCCCAATCGCCAATTTCTCCGGCAGCAAGACTCCCATCACGACTCACTTGCGCATCTTCGATAAAAATGTCGCATACTTTCTTCGCCTTGCCGGGGCCAAGTATTACCTGAAAAGTTTCATCTTCGACAATCCCCAGGACACCATCAGTAGCTTTAAGTGCTTGCACATCTATCTTTGATTGGTCGCGAAGTTTAATACGCAACCTTGTCATGCAGTTAAATGCACCGAGTACATTTTCTTTTCCGCCCACGAGGCGCAAAATTTCTTGTGATAACTGTTCATTGGTTAGTTTAGCCATATAAAATAATCCTCCATTTACCTATTTGCAAATTAGGTCATCAATTTTCTAAAGGTTGCTTTGAGCAACAGCCTCACGCACATGGCCTTTTGACAATTTTAGCATAGACTCAGCTTGTGTTTTATCACAGTCGAGCAAAATCATAACGATTGCGGTCTTAACCTTACCTTGCGCTTCATCAATTTTTTTTCTGGCAACCTCTCTTGTGGCTTCGGTAGCTTCAATAACGATATTTTCGGCACGTGTGTTCAGTTTTTTGTTGCTCTGCACAACATCAACCATTAAGTTTTGGTAGGCTTTTCCGCTGCGAACCATTGATGTTGTCGTTATCATATTGAGTACCATTTTTTGTACAGTTCCTGATTTTAGTCTGGTTGAACCTGTTAGCACTTCCGGCCCCGGTATAACTTCAATCGCAATATCGGCAGTTTTTGCAACACTTGAGCCCGAGTTGCAGCTCACAGAAGCAGTCATGCACCCGATTTCTTTTGCATATTCAAGCCCTCCTATCACATACGGAGTTGTACCGCTGGCGGCGATGCCAACAACAACATCGTTAGAGCTTAGGTTATGTGCGATTAAATTTTCACGGCAAAGTGCCCTATTGTCTTCTGCACCCTCCACAGGATTGCGAAGTGCAGTGTCTCCTCCGGCAATAATTCCGACAACCTGAGTCGGAGGAACGCCAAAGGTCGGGGGACATTCCGAAGCATCAAGCACACCAAGCCGTCCACTTGTACCTGCTCCGATATAAAACAATCTGCCGCCTTTTGAAAAAGCATCCGCAACACAATCGGCAACTTTTGCAATTGCTTCAAGCGCAGGTTTCACTGCCTGTGCTAACTTAGCATCTTCATTGTTCATGGCAGTTACAATTTCAAATGCTGAAAAAGTGTCCAGGTCCA
>WQTE01000139.1 GCA_009786445.1 Oscillospiraceae bacterium
ATCAATGTTGACCGCACCAGAATTATTGCAACGATTATTTCCACAGTGCTTGCAGCTTGGGGTATGATAATATTTGTTCAGGATATGGGTCATGTCAGCACATACACCATGCACAGAAATGTCGGTTTCTTCTCTGTAGCCGCAATTTTAGTCGGAGGCGCAAGCGCCGCACGAGCCAGCGTAAAAAATGCTATGGCAGGATTGATTTTGTTCCACGCCATGTTCATCGTATCCCCTGCCGTAGGAATATTTCTGTTTAATGATGCCAACGCAGGTGAATATATGCGTACATTCATGGTTTACGGCGTTATCGGGCTTTCACTCGGATTATATGTATGGAAAAACCGCAAAGCGGCACAAGAAAGAATCTCACTCGCAGCAATGGAAAAAGAAGCTGAGAAAGCTAAAGCGGTGACTGAGTAATAACGCTGCAACAGTTCCTATCGACCCACCAGATAAAGCGACAATTTGCCAATCACGTCTGCAATATCTATTGGCTTGCCGATGTGGTCGTTCATACCGGCTTTAGTGCAGTTTTCTACGTCTTCTTTAAACACATTTGCCGTCATTGCTACTATTGGGATGGTTTTGGCTGACTCAAACCCTGAGCCACGAATCATCCTTGTAGCTTCTAATCCGTCTATTTCGGGCATTTGCATATCCATGAGGATGAGGCTGTACTTATTTGGATTTGCATTATACAGTTCAACTGCTTCTTTGCCGTTTACAGCACAGTCTATTTCAACACCTGTGTTTGCCAGCAGACTCATCATGATTTCTCTGTTAATCTCCACATCCTCGGCAAGCAAGATGCAATGTCCGGCAAAAGAGACTCCGCTTGTGGAAACATTTGTACAGGAATCTGTTTCGGAAAGTTCCAAATTTTCACTTTCCTGAAGTTTAATTGTGAAAGAGAACGTCGCACCCTCGCCCGGAGCGGATTCGACCCATATTTCGCCGCCCATGAGTTTTATGATTTGCTTTGAAATAGCAAGCCCCAGACCGGTTCCGCCATATTTTCTTGTGGTGCTGTTTTCCGCTTGTTCAAAAGAGTCAAAGATTCTCTCCTGCTGTTCCTTGTTCATTCCTATGCCCGTATCTGCCACCTCAATTTTAATTGTGCAAATGTCGTCTTTCTTTTTCAGCAAGGCCGCACTTAATGTTATTTTGCCGTTATCGGGCGTGAATTTCACGGCATTTGACAAAAGATTTGTGATTACCTGCACTATCCGCTGATCGTCGCCAATCAGTAAATCAGGGATGTTTGAATCAAAATTCACTATCAGTTCTTGATTTTTTTCATTCATTCTGAAACTGATTATGTCCTCTATTTTGCCTATCATTCGCTCAAAGCTAAATGAGATTAGTGACAGCTCAAACTTACCTGCCTCGATTTTTGACATATCCAGAATGTCGTTAATAATGCCGAGCAGATGTGCTGATGCTCCTTCTATCTTGCCCAGTGTATAGTCTTTACGCTCAGCTTCATCGGCTGTTTTTCCTATTGTTACCATGCCTATAATTGCGTTTAATGGTGTTCTTATTTCATGGCTCATATTGGATAAAAACATACTTTTTGCCTTACTGGCAGTCTGCGCTTTTTCCAGTGCATCTTCAACTTTTTTTGTCATGGAACTAAGGGCGTTCCACATATGCTGTATACTACGGGACAGATCGCCTATTTCATCTTTGCGCTCACCTCCGAATACATTAACTTCATCATGATAAGTGTCACTAATCTTGATTACATTTTTTGTGAGGGCTTCCAATGGTTTGAGGAATTTGATGAGAATCCCGAGCATTAAAGCTGTGGCGCAGAGCAAGCTGACCGTTCCTATGAGAATAATTGCGCGCTGCATTGACTCAAGATGCACTCTCGCCGGCTCGTTTGAAAAACCGATAAAAAACAGACCTATGACTTCATCAGCCCAACCGAACAGCGGGAAATAAAATGCGTGGTATTCTTCTTCGTTAATCGGTACGGTGAGGCTTATAATGTCGTTTGTCTCGTAAATATGCTGGGCAACATGCAAAGGCGCTGAGTTGCCAATAACCCTATTGTCATACTCGTTTCTGATAGTTGTTGAAACTACTGTATTATCAGCATAAAATGCGACTTGCGCATTAAACATTTGTGAAAAGGCATCAACTATATCTTCCGTTGAAAAATCGTAATTTGACACTATTGTACCAATTATTTCTCCATATTCATCAAACACAGGCGCTGTGGATGACATGCCTATGGGTAATCCGGCTATTGAGGTAAAAACCGACGTTATCTCGCCGTTCATGGCAGCGTAAATTCCGGGTGCAGAGCTTCCGTCGTCTCCGTACCTTTCGTGGTCGTGGGTTCTGAGTATCACTGTGCCGTATTGGTCGGTTATGACAAAACTTGTCACACCAAAGAGTTCAAGGTGCAGGTCAAAATAATCTATCATGTACTCTCTGTTACGGGCTTCTACCATTTGGACAAATTGTGGGTTTATTGACACGGAAAATGATACAAGTTGAGACTGTTCTTCAAGTCCTTCAAGGTGGACACGTGCTGTTTGTGCCGCTCCTAACATTCTCTCGCTTGACAGTGTGTTTGCAAGGCGTACCGAATGTACTGATACAAAAGAAAATATCGCTACTACTAAAAGCACCAATACAATCACAACAGGTACAATGAGTTTTGTTTTCAAACTTATTCTCATTCAGCAACCTCTCCCTTTGCTAAAATACCTACATCAATTGTATCATATTTATCCTGTTTTCGGGTGAATAGAATGTAAAGTTTTTGAAATTGCATTGTCTATAACTACTGTGGTATACTCTGAGGTATAAATATTGGGGTTTGGGCGAATTTGTATGATTTACTTTGACAATAGCGCGACAACGCTTAAAAAGCCTTCCGAGGTTGCGGAGGCTGTACGTTATGCTATAAATCACTTTGGCAATGCGGGGCGGTCTTTCTATGATGCTTCTGCTGCTGCGAGCCGCGAAATATATGCAGCACGTGCAGAAATTGCTAAACTGATTGGCAGCGATGAGCCGCTAAGTGTAGCTTTTACTTCATCAGCAACAGAGAGCTTAAACTTGGTCATCGCCGGGCTCGTGCGGGAGAGTGACCATGTTATCTCAACTGTTCTTGAGCATAATTCCGTACTTCGCCCTTTGTATCTTTCGGGCTGTGAGCTTAGTTTTATGGATTGTGATGAACTTGGAAGTCCGGATATCGGAAGCCTGAAAAGCCTTATAAACGCCAAGACTAAATTTCTGGTCTGCACACATGGTTCCAATGTAACGGGAAATGTCACTGATGTTCGCTCGCTCTACGAGTTTTGCATGGCAAACGAAATCACCATGATTTTAGACATTGCTCAGACCTTCGGGTCAATTCCCGTAGATTTTGACACAGCAGATATTTTTTGTTTTACCGGGCACAAGAGTTTGTTCGGTCCGCAAGGCACAGGTGGAATAATCACCACTCGTGATTTTGATTTTGACATTATGAAAACAGGGGGGGCCGGGCACGGAAGTTTTCAGCATTTCCAATCGAAGAATATGCCTGATATTTTTGAAGTCGGCACGCTTAACAGCCCCGGACTGTATGGACTTCAAAAGGGTGTTCGCTACATAAATGAACTGGGTATCGACAAGATTTTGGAAAAAACTACCCGTCTGATGAATTTGTTTTATGACGGTATCGTAGGCTTAGAAAATGTCAAAATCTATGGTGCTTTTTCCGAAAGCATCAGACTTCCCATAGTTTCACTGGCTGTAGCCGGATTTACTTCACCTGAACTTGCCGAGCGGCTTTACAAAGATTTCGATATAGCTACGCGCGCGGGCATACACTGTGCGCCGCTTCTGCACAAGCGACTTGACACTGCTGATAGCGGGTTGGTTCGGTTTTCGTTTTCATACTTCAATACCGAAGATGAGGTTGAGAGCGGTATCTCGGCACTGAGGGAAATTGCCCATGGATAATCCTTCAGAGTACGTAATTGTTTTTAGCAGTACAAATGTTGCGATTAAAGCTGAGCAGTGCCTCTTAGAGCATGGGATGAAGGTAAGTGTAATGCCTCTGCCTTCGCAAATTAAGGCAGGGTGCGGCATATGCCTTAGAACTTCGCCTGATAATATTTCTGCTGCGCTTGAGGCACTTGCAAATGTGCAGATAAGTGAGATAGGCTTATACGCGAGAAAGGGGTCGGCTTATGCAAAAACTGACTTCACTGATGGATAATTGCACAAGCGGCGGATGTGGTGCAAAAATTGGCGCAGGGGAACTGTCGGAGTTACTCAGCGGGCTCAATGTTTTTTATGATGAAAATTTGCTCGTTGGCTTTGACTCCTCTGATGATGCTGCCGTGTATAAAATTGATGAAAAGAACTCTATCGTCACTACCGCTGATTTTTTCCCGCCAATGGTCAATGACCCGAAAACATTCGGAAGAATCGCAGCGGTCAACGCACTCAGCGATGTGTATGCAATGGGCGGCAAACCCATAACCGCACTGAATCTCGTTTGCTTTCCACAGACTATGGATTTATCAGTCCTAAGAGAGATACTTGCAGGCGGTGCAGAAAAAGTTGCAGAAGCATCTGCCGTTTTGGCGGGTGGTCATTCTATTTACGATAAAGAACCAAAGTACGGTCTCGCAGTTACAGGCATTGTCAAAAATGACAGCGTAATCAGAAATAACACTCCACAAGTCGGACATAAACTGATTTTGACAAAGCCACTGGGAACAGGCATAATCATGGCGGCATTCCGTGTGGATGAAGCCGATGATGCCGCCGTTTCTAAGGCTGTAGCTTCTATGGAAAGGCTCAACAGGTATGCCGCAGAGAAAATGCACAGTTTTGACGTTAGTGCTTGCACCGATGTGACCGGGTTTGGGCTGCTGGCTCACGCACTAGAGATGGCAGGGGACAATGTCTCTATAAAGCTCCATGCCGGAGAAATCCCTTATTTTACCGAGGCTTTTGAGTATGCTAGTGATTTTCTCATAACTGCTGCCGGGCAGAGAAATCGCAATCATTTGCATGGCAAAGCAAACGTGAACAACCTCCCCTTTGCCCTGCAAGAACTGATTTTTGACCCGCAGACTTCCGGCGGCTTACTCATTTGTGTTACGCCGGAACAATCAGGCGACTTGCTTTCGGCAATTCAAACAGACGACCCCGCTGCAAAGATTATCGGAGAAATAATACAAAGAGAAAGTGATGTGATTTTAGTTTGATAATAATTGATGTTTTAGGTAAGCCTTGCCCTGTTCCTGTTATTGAGGCAAAAAAAGCACTGGCAGGACATAATCTCAGCAGTGTTATTGTTAAGGTTGACAACATTGTAGCTGTGCAAAATCTCGAGAAGATGGCAAGCGGTCTCGGCTATGTTTTTTCCTATGTAACAAACTCGGAGAATTCTTTTGATGTAACTATCTCAAAAAGCGGTGATGTATCGGCTATGGCTCAAGATGCTGAATCTGACGATGTTTCATCAGGCATCTCTGAGGTTATGCCGGGTGGTGAGAATCGTGGGAGTGGTGCTCAGAAGCTCGCGGTAGTAATCGGAAGTGATACTATGGGCAGCGGGTCTGATGAGCTGGGAAAGATACTCATCAAGGGCTTTCTGTACTCACTGACCGAGCTTCCAAATCCGCCTAAGTATGTGATTTTCTTTAACTCAGGTGCTTATCTCACTTCTGAAGGTGCAAACACTATCGATGACCTGCGAAAGCTCGAGGAAAAAGGCTCAGAAATCATGACCTGCGGCACTTGCATTAACTACTATGGGTTACAGGAAAAATTGGCTGTTGGAAAAGTTGTCAATATGTATGAGATAACCGAACGACTGACCGCTTCGGACAACGTAGTAAATATCTAACAACGTTTGTGTGGTTTTTGAATATGTTTATAGTATACAAAACAACAACTGAATTAATTGAAATGACAGGTATTGAGTGGAAGTAAAATTGAATAAGTCCCGTAATGCGGCTTGAAGCAGTCTGCTATAGAACTATTTAAGGTATCAAGACGAGATACACGGACCATTGATTGAACAGATAGATAGAGCCGAAGAATTGGTTTACACTAAATATATGAAGGCTCTGATAGACTATGAGGGGCTTCAACGTGTTGAAAAATATATGTTTCCTCGTTCTGCATTTAGAGAAATTCTTTTAAATGCGGTAGTGCATAA
>WQTE01000140.1 GCA_009786445.1 Oscillospiraceae bacterium
TGTTTTCTGAGCAATTACATTTTACTGATTTTTTGTATGCTTGGGAAGTGGGCTTCGCCCATTTCCCAATTTTTTCCCCACTTTTATTTTACACTATGCTTGACACCGTCTTTACAGCGTTCGAGCTTGACATACACATTACGTTGTGCTAAAATGTGTATTTTGAGGTGTATGGCATGAGGACAAATATTGTTATTGACGATGATTTGATGACAAAAGCTATGGAAATTTCGCAACTTAAAACAAAAAAAGAAACCGTTGAACTCGCTTTGCATGAGTTTGTTTCTGCACGATTGAGATTAGATATATCCGATTTACGTGGGAAAATAATGTTTGCAGATGGGTATGACTACAAAAAGGCAAGAGGTGACTCAGTTGATATTGGTTGACACCTCTGTTTTGATTGACTATCTCAAAGATCTCACTACTCAAAAAACGAAGCTGTTTGCAAATATCTTGCAAAATAAATGGGCATACGGCATCTCACAGTTTACATATCAAGAAGTTCTGCAAGGCGCGAGGGATGAAAAGGAATTTAAGTTGCTGGACAGGTATCTCTCGAATCAGAAAATATACTACCTCCCCGAGGATGTATCGGTATACCGAACAGCGGCACAGACGTACTATATGCTTCGCAGAAGTGGTATAACCTTGCGAAACACTATCGACGTGCTTATTGCCTTGACAGCGGTCAGCCACGGTTTGCTTTTGTTGCATGATGATAGAGATTTCGAGAATATGAAGCAGTTTATGGACGGACTACATATGATGGAAGCGCAAGATTTGTGATTACACCTATCAAGCCTTTGAGGAGCCGGCTACTGTCATCATTTTCATCTGCTTCACAAAAACATTTTTTACTGACAAGACGAAAAATATATCGCAATTTTAATCCAAATATCACTGATACAGCACACTAAGGGGGATGATTACAATTCGTATATTAAAATTCATTATCATTTTACTGCTCACCATTTTGATGGTGACTGTGCTTTCTGCTTGTGCTTCCGCTCCGGAGGATTCTTATGGCGCAGAGCCTGGCGGAACATATGCAGGCACGAACGAAGTTGGATACGAAACCGAACTGAGCGACAGTTTGGAGGATTTAGAGATATCTGCCGGCATCGGGGAATCTTTTCACACAGGCTTGCCTCATGGTTATATCGCAGTTGACTTTATCCGGCACATGAATGACAACTTCCCCGGACGTTCGCCATTTACTTACCGCGAGCAGGAAACGGCGGTTTGGATTGTCGAGGAACTTTTGGCTATGGGACACAATCCGGATAATATTGAGGTGCAGGAATTTACATTCGATGAGCTGGTTGAGAGAGAGATTGGCAGTTTGCTGGTTCCGGATTGGGACTTTGTTTCAAATCCGCTCATTTTGGGAGCCGAGCGGTTATACCTGCTCAGACAAGACAGAGGCAGTCAAAATGTGATTTTAACACTGCCCGGTCAAAGCGATAGGAAAATCATTGTTGGCGCACATTATGACTCTGTCCCCTATCCCGGTGCCAGCGATAATGCATCGGGGACGGCTTTGCTGCTCGAAAGCTCTTTGCGTATGTTGGAAATTGATCATTACCACACGATTGTCTATGTTTTTTTCGGTGCCGAGGAAGTTGGTCTTTTTGGTGCATACTATTATTATGAATCTCTCACGGCAGAGGAACATGCCAATGTTGTTATGATGATTAACGCCGATATTCTTATTGATGGTCCGTATATTATTTACGGGGCAGGGACAGCATCGGGATTTGCCGAGGACACATTCGAGGCTATAGTAGACTCTGTGGTTTTGTCGATTGTGGAAGAATTTTTAGAGGAAAGTGACGATGTTTTTCAAGATACAGATATTGAAGAATGGGCGATAGCTCTCGCAGAGCACTTTGCCGCAAACCCTACGTTGACTCTTGTTCAAGGCTTTATGGAAGGTCTGGTTGATGCCGAAGTGACCGATGCCTCTTTGCAAGTAGATGCTCTTGCTTTGGAGCTCAGTGAGACACACGGCTTAGAGCTGCTTGCTATACCGGAGGGTATAGCTTTTACCAGTGACAATCTGGTGTTTTTTATGAGCCATACGGTTGTAAACTTGATCGGGCTTGAGCGTGTCGAAAACATCGACGGAGTGCGGATTCCGATGGGGTTGCAGGTACATCCGGATTTTGCCGCAACAATACTACACACACCTTATGATGAGTTTGACAAAATTGAATATCTATGGCCCGGCATGATGCTCGCAAACATGAATGCTTTTAGCTTATTTCTCGAAGCAATCCTGTCAGCGGTGTTTTCATGACACACGAGAACTATCCCCTATGTCACCCCGCTAGTTCAAATTGACTATTGTACAAGTCTGCGTAAAACGCATCTTGCTGTAAAAGTTCTTTATGTGTTCCGCTCTCTATAATATCACCATCTTTGAGTACCAAAATCAAGTCAGCATTCTTAATAGTTGAAAGCCTGTGTGCTATGACGAAAGACGTGCGCCCCGCTGTTAGTTTATCCATCGCCGCCTGAACCAGATGTTCGGTGCGTGTGTCTACTGAGCTTGTCGCTTCGTCTAAAATCAGCATGGGGGTATCTTGCAGCATGGCGCGAGCAATGGTTATAAGCTGCTTTTGCCCCTGCGACAGACTCGCTTTATCGCCCAGTACGGTGTCATAACCATTGGGCAATGTCTTGATAAAATGATGCAGACCCACAACCTTGCAAACCTCTACAACCTGCTCATCGGACACGCCCTCTTTGCAGTAGACGATGTTTTCCTTAACAGAACCCTCAAACAGCCAAGTATCCTGCAATACCATACAAAACTGCGAATGGACATTCTCACGTGTGACACTGCTTGTGGGAATATCATCGAGCAAAATCTCCCCGCTCTCAAGCTCATAAAATCTCATCAAGAGGTTGACTATAGTCGTCTTACCTGCACCCGTCGGACCGACTATGGCTATTTTCTGTCCGGCTTTCACATTTGCGGAAAAATCGTGAATGATAGTCCTCTCCGGCACATAACCAAAGCGCACACCCCGAAACTCTATATCGCCGCGCACGCTCTCATAACGCATTGATTTATGGCTCTCATCATCGAGTTCCTGCTCCTCAAAAAACTCAAACACCCGCTCACTCGCCGCAGCCGTCCTCTGCAAATTCTGGAAAGCCTGTGCGAGCTGGGCAAGCGGCTGGGTAAAGAGGCGGATATAAATCATAAAAGCAGCAATGACTCCAAACGTGATATATCCATTCAATGCAAGAGCCGCACCGACAACACAAACAGCGACATAACTGAGATTACCGATAAACATCATAAGCGGCATCATAATACCCGACATAAACTGACTTTTCCAGCCACTGTCGTACAGATCCTCGTTGATACCGTCAAAAACTGCCTTTGACTTCTTACCGCCATTATAGGCCTTGACAATGGTGTGTCCCGAAAAAATTTCCTCAATATAGCCGTTGACAACACCCAAATCTTTCTGCTGCCTTGCAAAATGTTTTTGGGATTTTTTCATTATAAAGCTCATTAAAACAAAGCCGACAAGGCTTGTAACTATGGCGGTCAGAGCCATGAGCCAATTGTTATAAAACATCATCACTCCGGAACCGATGAACATAACAGCAGACGTGACAAGGGAACCAATGCTCTGATTGAGCGTTGAGCCTATGGTATCGACATCATTTGTCACGCGGCTTAAAATATCGCCGTAAGCCACTTTGTCAAAATATTTCAGCGGCAGTTTATTTATCTTTTGTGAAATGCCTGTTCGCATATTTTTAGAGACCTTTTGCGTGACCGTCGCAAGCACGTAACCCTGTAAAAAGTTCGTTATCACGGAAGAAGAATAAAAGAAAATCAATATGGTGCCGATGCGCCCAACCGCAGCAAAATCAATTGCACCCACGATAGGCGCCCCATCTGCAAGTGCGGGCAGACCCACCATGATTTCATCGGTCAACTGGCCAATCATGTTTGGACCGAGAATTTGCAGAGTTGTCCCAAGTGCCGCCATGATTAGCGCAAAAACGACCATGGGGACATATTTTTTGCAATAGACTATGAGTTTGCCCCAAGTCTCCTTGAAATTTTTAGGTTTTTCAACGGTTTCACCTAGCCCACGCCTGACAACTATGGGTCTGCGGTTACTTTTCATGCTGTCTTTACTCATGATGCTAACTCCTCCTCACTCAACTGGCTGGCTGCGATTTGTTTATAGACCTCGCAAGTCTGAAGAAGTTCCTTGTGCCGCCCGCGCCCGACAATCTTGCCCTCGTCAAGCACGATTATTTGGTCGGCATCCATGATAGTGCCTATACGCTGAGCCACAATGAGGCTTGTAACCCCTGCTGTCTCCTTTTTCAGTGCGCTTCGCAAGACCCTATCAGTCTTATAATCAAGTGCCGAGAAACTATCATCAAAAATGTAGATTTCAGGCTTCCAAGCCACCGCCCGGGCTATGGACAGGCGCTGCTTCTGCCCGCCCGAGATATTCTGACCATCCTGCGCAATTTCAGCCTCATACGTGCCATCCATTTCCTCCACAAACTCCGTACCCTGAGCGATAGAAACAGCCCTTTTTACATCGTCTTCGGCTATGTCTCTGCCATTGTCGCCATAGCTTACGTTTGACTCGACAGTGCCCTTGAAAAGTGTTGCCTTCTGCGGAACATAGCCGATTTTAGCGCGTAGTGTCTCCTGATTATAGTCACGAATATTGATACCGCCTACCAAAATTTCACCTTCGGTCGCATCAAAGAAGCGGGGAATTAAGTTCACAACGGTAGACTTACCACTGCCCGTCGAACCTATAAATGCAACTGTTTCCCCCTTGTTTGCCTCAAAGCTGATACTATGGAGCATATGCTCAGCGGCATCGGGATACTTAAAGCTGACATTTTTAAAGACAACTTCACCCTCATGCCCTGGCTTTCCCTGAGTGACCGTGCCGTCGAGAATGCTCAGTTTTGTGCTGAGAACTTCTAAAATCCTCTGCGCCGCAACGCTTGCGCGTGGAAGCATAATATATATCATAACGAGCATCATAAACGACATAATCACTTGAACCGCATATGCGGAGAATACGACCATGTTAGCAAAAATGCCCAGCCTGTCGGCAGCTTCGGCGGCATCAATGAGAAAAGCGCCAATCCAGAAAATTGCAAGAGACACACCGCTTATGGTCATTGTGATAACAGGCATAGCAACAGCCATAGCCCTGCTTGTAAAAAGCTGAGTATCGGTCAGCTCTTCATTTGCTTTTTCAAATTTATCCTCCTGATAGCTTTCAGCATTATATGCCCTGACAACCCTTAGTCCCGTAAGGTTTTCACGGGTAACACGGTTCATATTGTCTGTGAGTTTTTGCATAATGCGAAACTTTGGCAGTGCAAGAGTCATCAAAATTACAACCATTATAAGGAGTATAAAAACTGCAACGGCTGTGGCAAGAGTCCACTCAAAACCTTGCCCTGCAATCCGCGACAATGCCCACACAGCCATTATCGGCGAGCGGATGAGAAGCTGCAAGCCCATGACAATAATCATCTGAACCTGTGTGATGTCGTTGGTTGAGCGGGTTATGAGGCTGTCTGTGGAAAATTCGTTCACCTCTTGATTCGAGAAAGATTCAACTTTCTCAAAAAGCAAGCTGCGCACGCTCCTGGAAAAGCCCGCTCCGATTACAGCAGCAAAAAATGCAACGATAATAGAAGTAGCAACACTGCCTAAAGTGGCAAGGAGCATTCCCCTGCCGGTACGCCATATATCGCTGAGCGAACTGCCGGGAGTCTGTACAAGCGTAGTAATCTCCGCCATATACTCGGGAACCCGCAGCTCCAGCCAAACCTGTGTTATTATGAAGCCTATACTTATAAGCACCATAAGCCACTCACGTAGTTTGAGGTATCGTAAAATTTTAATCATGCTCTTGCCTTCCTCCTGTTACTAATGCAAATATATATTAAATAGCGAAATGTTGCAAGAATTTTCCTAAATATACCACCTTGGGTACTATACATATCGAAAAATTATCGCTAAAATTTTGCCACAGGTATATTGGGGAGGGGAAATATATGAAAAATATGAAGGTATTCACAAAGCTTTTTATCAGCTTTATGATTGTAATCGTGCTGGCAATTGCCGTTGGCGGAGTCGGCATCTACGGTATGCA
>WQTE01000141.1 GCA_009786445.1 Oscillospiraceae bacterium
TATCTTGATTTGGACGTGATTATTATCATTGATAATCACACTGTTGCGGAGTCTGTTGCAAATGCGGCAGAACGTGATATTATTGAGATAGTACAGCTTCTGGATTTTCAAACAGTCAGTTCCTACCACATCGAGCAAGGGCTGACATACCTTGGAGGTATGCGGCAAAATCTTGAAGTATTGAGGGTGGCATTACAATGATAAAGCCAATACTCGAAGTAACCGACCTCTGTATCGGTTATGACGGAAAATCAATTTTGGACGATATTTGCTTTAGTATAGCAGATGGCTCTTACCTGTGCATTATAGGTGAAAACGGCGCAGGTAAAAGCACCCTGCTTAAAACAATATCGGGACTTTTAAAGCCGGTTTACGGTACGATGCAGTTTAATGTGCATAGACGTGAAATTGGTTATTTGCCTCAACAGGCCACCATCCGCAATGATTTTCCCGCATCGGCGAAAGAAGTAATATCGTCAGGTGCCTTAAGCCGCGGGAAATGGTATAGACCGTTTTTCAGCAAGGAAGATAAAGAGCGAATTGTATGGGCGAGTGAAAAGACAGGTGTTACTTCTTTTCTTGGACATTGTTTTCGTGAGTTATCCGGCGGACAACAACAACGGGTTTTATTGGCGCGTGCATTGGTTTCTGCAAAAAACGCCGTAATCTTAGATGAACCGACAGCAGGGCTTGACCCGGAAGCCACGAAAGAGTTTTATGAGCTTTTGCTCAAAATAAATCGTGACGAAAAAATCACAATTATCATGGTGACACACGACACGGAGAGTGCTGAAAAACACGCAACACATATATTAGAGCTTGGGGGTCAAGACCCGGAAGACTTAGAAGAAGAGGATAATGATAACTATTTTTTCGGCACGTCGGATGCGTATGTTGAGAGGGGGCGGTTACAGTGAGTATACCTGAACTGTTAAGTTTCCCATTTACACAGTATGCACTTATTGCCTCGATTTTGATGGCAATATGCGCTTCATTAATAGGCGTTCCACTTGTTTTAAAGCGTTATTCGTTTATGGGCTTTGGGCTTTCAAATGTTGCGTTTATGGGAATGGCGTTTGCCCTTGTCATTGACATGACAAACTCTATGGCTTTGGTTATGCCGCTCACTGTTTTGGCAACTATTTTGTTAGTAGGATTCGGAAACCGCTTTAAAAAAATCAGCGGCGATGCTTCGCTTGCAATGCTTACGGTAGGCTCGTTAGCCGTCGGTCATTTTGTTATAAACACATTTTCCATTCGCGGAGGAAATATAGACAGGGCTGTCAGCGAGACACTCTTTGGCGGCACTCGCCTTGTAACGCTGAATGCTCGCCCGCAGGAGGTATGGCTGGCTCTTATAATTACGGTGGTTGTGGTTGTTTTATATATTTTTTTCTACCGCCGGATTTTTGCAGTTACTTTCGATACAGAATTTATGCAAGCAACCGGACAACATCCAATAGCTTATGAACTTTTACTATCTGTAATAACGGGTGTTGTTATTGCATTGTCTATGAGTTTGCTTGGTTCTTTGCTTACCGCATCGCTTATTATCTTTCCTGCGCTTTCGGCAATGCAGCTCTCCAAAACATACAAAGGAGTCATGTTCAGCGCGGTTATTGTTGCTGTGGTTTGTTCGCCCGTTGGTATTTTTACCGCACTATTGTACGAACTACCGCCGACAACAACAATTATTATGGTAAACATTGCGGCATTTGTTTTTTTGACAGCTATAGGAAAACTAAGAAGGCTGTTTGTGTAAAGGAGGTATTTCAAAGATGGGTACAAAAAAGCAGCGGAGAGAGGCCGCTCAAAAAAAAGCTAAGAAAAAGAGAATAATAACTTTCACCGCATGTATCGCCTGTTTGATGTTGGTCGTAGTTGCTATTATAATTTATACGGCGACCCGGCCCGACTCTCGTGTCTTTGCTGTTTCAGGCGGGCAATCTGTTACTATGTATGAAAATGGGCGCTTTGTAGCACGCCTTTTCCATAACATAGACATTTCCGGTACATTTACTGAAGATAATAATAACGGAAATGTAACTGAAATTTCATTCACCCACGGAAACACTACGGTGTCCGCTCAGATTGAAGATGATGTTTTGACATTGCCCATGCAGTGGCGTGCAACTTGCAGAATTCACAGCCATGAAATAGAATTTCCGCTTGTGCGGTAAACTGACCTTGAGAGGAATGTGCAGATGAAAAAATTTTTTCAAAAGATTTGTCTAAAGAAAAATGCACCCATAGCTTTACCGCGCCTTTTGGGTTTGTCATTGATAATTTCGGCTACTTTACTGCTTCCGACGATGGTTGGGTGCTCCGAAAACAATGATGATAATGAGCAGGTTTCTGTGGAAATTAGTTATTCGTCCGGAAACGACAATGAATATACGCCGGACGACACAGAAAGTTTCAACCTGAATAATGACGAACACAATGACGAATACAGTAGCGAACATAATGACGAACACAATGATAGTGAAAATTTAGGTGCCGCTCATCGAAATGATGACGGGGGAGAAGATTATATCATTGAACTCCAAGACCCCGACTTTGCGATGCGCCTGACGGAAATCCAAATGAGACGAGAGTATTTTCTCGGACGTACCATTCGCTTTGAAGGACTGTTTTTATCCTCATCTTGGGGCAGTGAAACCATTTACTTTGTAGCGAGGCTTGAAGGAGGGTGTTGCGGTTTTCATGGTTTTGAAGTCTATCTTAACGATTTTCCCGAGCTTGAGGACGAAACATGGGTTGAAGTTACCGGCATATTGGAAGAGTTTTATGCGGATGACACCGGTCAGACCTTTTTGCGCCTCAAGGTCATTGATTTAGTAGAGCGTTAACCAAATAAAATGTACCATCTCTCTACACACGGTCAACCTCAGAGAGCCAAACGCAAAGCGGTTCACGCTCCAATGCAGGCAAATCACCGGTAAGCGCATTATGTGAAAATCCGAGCAAGTACTTACATACATCATGCCGAGCGGACTCGCTCATCTCATCTTTATCCACACCTAAAACGTCCAAAAGTCCATCAGGGTTGATTACAGATATCTTAGTAAGGGGAACAAGCTCCATGAAGTGTGAAATATCATAAAGCCATCTCCCCATTTCGGACAAGGTGGATTTGGGGTAAAATACATACAAGCTGTCACGCTCTTGCAAAATATCAAGAAGCATAGCCGCAGCAACTGCCGTGTCGCCATAAATCTCACAAATTTCTTCAGGTTTACTGTAAACAAGATAAGCCTTTTTGCCCTCGGATTCACCAATTTTCCAAGTAAAATTAGGACGTATGAGCAACCTATCCCAATTTGCCCTGACAATACCTGAGGGCAAAGAACTGTAGGCGCTCTCAAGTTCGGGCAAATCGGACAGATTAACCGTCCTGACAGACAGAGGACCTTTTTCGGCAAACTTTAGTAGCTCCCATTTTCTGACGTGATACTTCACGTTATTTCCGGAATAATCATAACTATAACGCCTGTATAAACTTCTGACACCATCCAAGCACCCGAGAACATTTCCCATTTTACGCATATCGTCCTCGGCGGCATACATAAGCCGTGCCATAATACCCTGCCCGCGGTGAGATTTTGCACAAAAAACCTGACCGATACCATAGGCAGGCAGAACTACACGATTTCCGCTGTCATCACAAACCGCCCAGCGCATGGGATAAGCTCCCAAACCGCCGACTATTCGCCCGTCTGATATGCAGACAAAATGTTTTCCTATCAGCTCGCTGTCCGCATCAGCAGGATACGGCGTACAGTGAGAAACATTTTTCTCAAACCACTCTTGTCTCTCACCAAAGGCATCATTGACTTCCCTCAAAAACTCAGGATATTCCTGAACTAAGCAACGCCGAATTTCCATAATGAACCCCCCTTTTGCATAATTCCACCGGCAACAGTAGTATACCACAAGTTTTTATTAAATATCGCAAACTCATCTCCATTTGTTTTCACTTCGCCATTGGCGTGGAGACTGCCCGACAATTGCCTTAAAAGTGCGTGAGAAACTGAACAAATTTGGATACCCCACCATAACACTGATTTCGCTTATAGATTTTGAAGGCTCTTTCATGAGCTCACATGCTTTTCTGATTCTGTAGCGTATTAAAAAATCTCGTAAATTTATACCCATCAAGCTTTTGAAAATTTTGCCGACGTGACTCCTGTCTAAATTGCATACGGCAGCAATATCCTCCACCCCTATTTCCTCGTGATAATGATTTTCAATGAAAAGTAAAATTTCTTGCACATAGAAGTTTTGCAAGCTGCTTTGAGCAGTTTTTTTGCGATATTTGCTTGATGCCACAAAAGCATCAAGAAATAAATAACAATATCCGATAAGCTCAAAAGGCGATGCCTCGCCATTATCTGCTAAGTGCCTCATTGCATCTACCATTTTATTTTGTATGTCTCGATTCTCTGAACTGTAAATAGGCTGGTCAAAAGTAAGCCCGGACTCAGCAACCAAATCCCTGGCTTTAAAACCGTCAAATTCGACCCAATAGTAACTCCAAGGGTTATCTCCATCGGCAGCATAAGAAACTACCTGCTTTGGCCAAATCATAAACCCTTGCCCGGGTCCTGCGCTGTGCCGAATTATTCGCCCTTCCGCATTTTCTGAGTAGAGATGACCCTTCCCCGATTTAACATAATGAAACAGGTAATGATTGTGAACATATGGTCCTCTGGAATAAAAAGGGTCGCAAATATGCTTACCAAACTGGAACATAGTTAGGTCTGTAAAATTAATATGAGGGAAAATGTGCATAATTTGGTCAGGCATAATCCCACCTCCTTTAGTAACGTTGCACTACAAGTGATTATAACATTTTGCGTGGTGAGTTGACAAGAAAAATAAATTAAATCAAGTTTTTGACGAATTAATCACTTGTAAATATATTCCTAAAAATATAAATATAATGTACACTTTTGACATTGTTGGTGTTCAACATAGAAGTAATGGAAAATGAAAAATAAAATTTAGGAGGAAGTATAAATGCGTAAAATAATTATGTTGATTGCTTTGGGCTTGGTTTTGCTGTTTGTTTTAGCAGCTTGCGCCCCTGCAGAAAATGGGGGAGAAACAGCCACGCCTGCGCCCGGTGACGACCCGGTCACAACACCGGCACCCGGTGCCGACCCTGCTCCCGCACCAGGCGAAGAACGCGTGCTAACCATAGGAGTCTTTGAAGGTGGCTTCGGAAGAGCGTTCTGGGATGACCTTGTAGTAAGATTTGAAGAAGCGAACCCGGGGGTAAGAGTGGATATGACAATAAGCCCTGATATTGAAGTTCTCATGGCACCGCGTATCGCTGTTGGCGAAATACCGGATTTTCTGAGTGTTAATATGGATGAAGGTGTCTTCGTAGCAATGCGGGCCGCCTCTGAATTTATTGACCTGACAGATTTTTTCAACAATACAGAAGCACTTGATCGCCCCGGCACTATGCTTCGCGATATCATCATTCCGGGAATGCTGGACAGTCACAGATTTTCACCTGACGGATATGTAATGTATGCACCATTTAATGCAGGTCCGATGGGAATGGTGTACAATCAAACGCTCTTTGACTATCATGGCTGGACTGTTCCCGAAACTTGGGATGAGCTTTTTGCTATGGATGCTTTACTTGACGATCCCGCCACCTTTGTAAACATCGGAGGCAATTATGAGAGACGTTCTATATTTACTTACCAAGGAATCCATCCGGGCTATCTGGAATCAATTCTGTATCCCTCAATCGCGAGTGCCGTAGGGCTTGAGGGTCTGGATAGAATTTCCACATACCAGGAAGGTGCGTGGGATAACCCACAGGTGCGCGCAGTTATCGAAAATCTGGCTCGCCTTGGTGTTCAGGGCTATCTAATGGAAGGCACGGTTGCGATGGATCACACTACTTCTCAAGCTCATATGATGATGGGCCGTGCGCTGTTCATTCCCAATGGTCTTTGGATGGTTGGTGAAATGCAAGATGCCCCTCGTGAAGAAGGTTTCCTGTTTGCTATGGCACC
>WQTE01000142.1 GCA_009786445.1 Oscillospiraceae bacterium
AATGGTTCTCTGAATTCTTCAGCAACTTCTTCTGTGATTGTTACACAGCCGTAGACATCTCTGAGCAATACAAGCTGTCCTATGTTAGAAAGAACTATCAANCAACTTGTATCGGAAATAACTTTACGCATTGGCTATGTCCTGCANGAGTTCTTCGGNATTTGCAGAAAATAGCGAAACTCCGTACCGACCCAACATCTCGATAAATGNGCGTTTAGACAGATTAGCTACATCGGCAGCCTGACCTAAAGACAGCTTTTGTGTCTCATATAACTTTGNAGCAAGTAAAATTTTTAGTTCTGATTCAGATATGCTAACCATATCGGGAATATTCACATTCAAAGGTATGCTTTGCATAATACNNCCCTCCTTGTCTACTAGTGTACCACAATCCAGAGTAAATAACCACAAGCTTATAACNCTAAGTACAGCAAATATCAGCCTAAACGCAAATGTCGAGTGCCTCCCTAGTACGTCAAACATACGCAAGACAGGCTCGCAGATTTATCCATGCCGATTTTGCGCGCCTGTTTCCACGCTTTTACCAGAAAAAACGTGGACTGTGCAAGCACAAATATTACGATTATTACTGCAAGCACATACAAAAACGGGCTGTTTGAATCAAATACTGCCATAACTTTCCTCCTTATTAAATGCGTTAGTACGCCCATAGTATCACAGCTTATGCTTTAATTCAATATCCGTATTCGGTATTAATTTGCAGCATGTAAATCGGGGTATGTTTTGCGACTTAAAAAACTTGTTTTTGGGCGTACCCCAGATAAAATGTTGATGTTATTCTTATTTCAAAACTTTTAAGGGGGACTTTCTGTGAAACTCAGGATAAATATGGCAATTTTTCTTGTTGCGCTTACCTTTTTGGGGGCTTTTCTTAATGTTCACATGGCCTCGGACTACAGCCGCAGAGTGGAAATAACGCTTGTCACGGGAACTATTGTTGCCATGGCTGTAGTAGTTATAGTGATTTTGGTGTTGAGTCACCATTTCAGGGAAAAAGAAAGTATGGCGAAGATTTCAGAAATTGAAGCAGGAAACCTTGCACACAGTAAATTTTTTGCTCATGTGAGCCACGAAATACGTGCACCTCTCGCATCACTTTTGGCGACCGCGCAAACCGAACTTCAAAAACGAGAACTCAGCCCTGAGACTGAGGATGCATTTATGCGAATATATAAATCCGGAATATGTCTTTTGGCAATCGTGAACGATATACTTGATTTATCAAAAATCGAAGCGAAAAAAATGACTTTGACAAACGAAAAATACGAAGTCGCAGCCATGATTTGCGAACTGGCGCAGCTTAATATGGCGCTTATTGAAAGTAAGTCTCTTGAGTTTATTGTAAAAGTTGACGAGAATACTCCCGAGCATTTAATCGGCGACAAGTTTCGTATTAAGCAAATCCTCATCAATGTTCTCTCAAACGCGGCAAAATATACAGAGTCGGGGTCGATAACACTGGAAGTTTGTACCGTTGATACTGTAAACCCTGACATAAGCGATTTAATTATTTCTGTCAGCGACACAGGCAGAGGTATGACCGAAGAGCAACTTGCATCCATTTTTGAAGAATACAAATGTTTCCACGAAAACAACTCTGCATCAATAACAGGAACGGGGCTGGGTATGCCGATTGTAAAAGAATTGCTAAAACTCATGGGCGGAGAGATTGATATCACCAGTCAAGTTGATAAAGGCACAACCGTTACCATACTTGTTCCGCAGCAAATTTACAGCTCAGAAAAATCTGCCAATTGCACCGCAGATTACGAAGCAGACAAGTTAGAAGAAGAGCTTTCAGCAGTACTGAAAACCATGCTTCGCATACGAAGTGTATTATACAATCTTTCTAGCAACCGCCACACGGATGGCATCGGGTAGATTACTCACACACAGCCTGTCATATATCGCATTTATTACCATCTTTACGGTGTTGACGGAAATATTCTGGGTTGCAGCTATTTCGCTGCGTGAAAGCCCATGCGAAAGGTCTTTGAGAATTTTCTTTTCCCGCTCGGTCAGCGTGATTTCCTTGGTTATATTGTTGACCGCTCTGTGCTTTGCTATCGTATGAGACTGCTGTTTTGCTATGGCAGATGCCTTGCGGTTAATCTCTCTCAGCCATTCTTTCGGAATTGTGCAATTGTCGTCTTTTAGTGCTGCCGCAGTCAAAGTGCGCATATCCTTTGAGAATTGCGTAAAAATTACGGTAAGAGCATTCGGCTCAGAAAGCTCATATGCCTCCGCAAAAACACGCATTGCATCGGCACGCTGTTTTTGCTTGTAGAGTACAAGCGATTGCACCAGTTTTAGTTCTATTTTACCAAAAAGAACCGACCTCTCTACCTCGTTTTCAATAAAACCGAGCAGCCTGCCGTATTGACCTGTCTGATAGTGATATTGCACCTTTATCCGATTCGCATAGTTTTCTATAAACGCAGGGTGCGCATATGGCGAAAAATCACCTTTAAGCCACTCCGCTATCTGCTCAGTTTGCCCCAAAAACAGCAAATAAAAGCTGTGAGCGATGTCATATATGGTGTATCGGACTCCATAATCTTCATCGCTCAGCAGTGGCTCCATTGCCTGAAGATTTTCGGTTGCAACTTCGTAATTGCCACGGATAAAAGCAATCCGCATAAGGTACGCCAAAGCTCTGCTAAGCGTGACATATTGGCTGTACGGCTGTGTTTTCAGGATTGATTTTTTCAAATATCGCTCCGCCTCATCAAACTGCCCTCTGTAAAAGCACAATTCCCCGCGTGCCAAGTCGTCAAAACCGACGAAAAAACCGTTCCCGAGCTTAGATGCAATGGGAATCAGGCGAGCCATCGCATCTATGTATTCCTCTTGCGCACCTTCACGCTTTGTTCCCACAAGTGAAGCCCAAGCACATACAGGAACCAGATTATATTTTCCGATTATTTTAAAAGGAGACTTAAAATAATTATCTGCCATCTTTTTCTGGTACTTGTAAAACTCATATTCATCGGTATATGTACACATGAACATGGAAAGGAACACCCTATTTAAGTAAATGGCTGTGAGGGCGCGGCTCTTTGCAGGCGAGTCGGGCAGAGTCTCATAAATATCGGCATATTTCTGCGCCAGCGCCACTGTATCTTCGTCAAATTTACCCATGCTTATCTTGCTTTTTATGTGCATTCCGGGAAATAGCGGGTTGTTTCGCTTCACTTCTTCCGGCGCATTTTCAAATAGTTCCAGAGCATACTCAGCCATATCGGGCGGCATTTGAACATTAAACTTGGCGATTTTTTGAGCTATCGCTGCGTAATCTCCCGCTTTTCCGTAGTATGATAACGCATCCATACTGTACCCGCTGCTGTCACACCAAGTTCCCGCAGATTGATACGTTTTCCCCTTGACCTCATCGGTCAGCACATAGTGGTTCTGCCTCAAATAGTCCAGAAACAGATGATGAATCATGTATGTATCCAAATTCATGTCATACCTTATATATGCGTGAAGCGACTCCATTTCCTTTAAAAGCGACTCACTTTGGGCAAGTTCTTTTATTAAACTTGCCGCTAAATGGTCTATAAGCGATAAACGCAGCAAAAACTGCCATAGCTCCTGCGAAATTGTTCCCTCAATCTCCGCTTCAATAAGCCTGAAAATATTTCCCTTCATCGCTTCGAGAGCGCATCGCTGATACTTTGCGTTTTTTCGGAGCGCTTGCCCTATCAAGTTTATGCCAAAAGCCCAGCCTTTTGTGTCCTCAAAAACATTTCTAAGATTATGCGTTGTAACTTGCAGCTTCAGTTGCTTAAAATATTCAGCCAGTTCATCTTCCGTGAATCGGAGTGCATCTTCACTTATCGTAAAAATTCGCTGCTTTAAAATCATTCCGACCATATTTATTTCCGGCATTGTGCGCGATATTAACATCATGGTTATATTTTCAGGCAGCATATTTTCTATTCGCACAAAAAGGCGAAGTATGTCAGGATTATTAAGCAAGTGAAAATCATCAAATACCATGATATGCTTTCCAGGCTCCGAGGCCATTTTTTGCACAGCCTCGCTGAATTTTGCAAACGCTTCATCTTTGTCGGGAAAACCTATTTTCGATAAAAACACCCCGCTTTGCGGGTAATTGAGTGACACCACGCCCCCGAAACTTTCCCAAAAGCGTGACTTGATATTATCCCGCTCTGATATTTGCAGCCATGTTTTATTAACTTCATTTCTTTGCAGAAACGAATATACCGCGCGTGTTTTGCCATAACCGGCCCCTGCGCAAACAAGAACCAGCGGATAGCTCAATGCGGTTTCAAGCAGACTATCTAAACGAGGACGCTCCATCTCCTTTTCCCACCTTCTGCACTTTACTCCTGAAAACTCCCAAGTTTATCTGTTTTTGAGAGAGCGAAGCTTATTAATATTCTTCGCTGCGCTCAGAATGACAGGGTTCGACCAATGAAAACAATAACGCCATTTCTTTTTGAAACTCGGCAAAACCTATTCTGAATGTGGATTTGTTAAAAGCTGCTACGCTAAAGCAATAGAAGTTCAGCACCTTGATGAATAAATCTACATCAAGCGGCTTGACCCTTCCAAGTTCTATCAGCCTTTCAAGAAGTGGCTTGAGCACGTTTTCTACCGACTCAAATATATTTTCTCTGATGAATCGCTCGCTTTTCGGGTCGATTCCGAGCCCTCGCGCTGCGGTTATGAGAATTTGGTCAAGCATCTCCACATTTTTATCACTGTAGCTAAATATTGATTTTAAGAGAACATCATGCGGCGGGTCTGTTTCGGCAAGCTGCATAAGTTCATTCAGGTCAGGATACCCTGATTTCCTCTCAAGAGAGTACAGTGCGTAAAGGCTGTCTAATATGTCCTCTTTTGATGGAAAATGATGATATATAGATGCGGGATTTATCTCGGCATCTTTTGCAATTTCTCTGGTGGTAACTTTGTCATATCCCCTTTGTGCAAACTGATACGCAGCAACTTTCAAGATTTTATCTCTGGTAGTGTTCCCAATTTGTTTTGCCATACTTCCCGCCTTATTTATACAGTTTTTGAATCAATTGCGCCTTAATATACGCAACTAACCAAGCGTTTGATTGTCAATATTTTATCAAACGTTTGGTTGGTTGTCAAGTGAAGCAGTTATAAAAACAGATAATTCGGCGGGAAGCGGGCTTCGCAACTTGCGTTATCAAGCAGTTACCGTAGGCGGCAACCTGACTATCAGTAAATCTGACAGGTTTAAGCTTGTCTGTGTGATACCTATTTCGTAGGGGCGATTATCAATCGCCCGCTTGCTGAATTTTCTCTATCGACGGGCGATTGATAATCGCCCCTACGGCAAACATTCCATTTTTGGGATTTAAGCGCAAAAATGTTAATTACACAAGTGCTGTAGCGCAGAATTCACACTCTGTTATGCTGCCGGTTGTGACAACGTTATTTGCACCGCAGCCACTACACCGAACAGTGCCGGACTGTGCTGTAGATTGCGATATTGCATGCTCCATCTGCTCGGGAGCTACAGTCTGCACCTGTGAATACTGAGCGAGTACAATGGTGTGATTCCTTTCATCTATATGGGCATTTTTAAGAAATCCGTAATCAATCATTGATTGAATGTCTTTTCGTACTGTTTCGTAAGGTACAGCAGCGGAACTTGCTATGTCAGTCAAGTTTCGCTCTCCGGTATTAACAATAATATTTAAGTATCTTCTGAATTGAGTAGCTAATTTTTCAGTCTGCTTCAGCTTAACCAAAATCATTATGCCGCCAACTAAATAGGCTGCAAACCACAGAAACATAAAAAATTCAAAAGATCCCTGAG
>WQTE01000143.1 GCA_009786445.1 Oscillospiraceae bacterium
CATGGCGGCATAGCTCAGGTGGCTAGAGCATACGGTTCATACCCGTAGTGTCACTGGTTCAAATCCAGTTGCCGCTACCATGAGGCCCGTTGGTCAAGCGGTTAAGACTCCGGCCTTTCACGCCGGCAACACGGGTTCGAGTCCCGTACGGGTCACCAAGTACATTTTGCTAAACCCCGAACGAAAAGGCGAACCCCGATAGTCACAAGATTACCGGGGATTTTCCTTACTTTCTTTACATACTATACAGTAGTGAAAGGACACTTGCAGCTGATGACTAGCAACTTAAAAACAGCATTCATATGTGATGAGAGTTATTTCTGGCATAATGCCGGTGGTGGTGCTTTGTATGAACCTGCCAGCAAGTATGTTGAAGAAAACGGCTCTATTGAAACCCCGCAGAGCAAAAGGCGTGTTAAGAATTTGCTTGAAAAAAGTGGGCTTATGGAAAAGCTGGTGCAAATAAAGCCTGTACCCGCTACGGATACGCAGCTTGCTTACTACCACACCGAGCGGCACATAGAAAATGTGAGGCGAATAAGCGAAGTGGGTGGAGAGGATTGCGGCGATTCGGCAATAGTCGGAAAAGGGTCTTTTGAAATCGCGAAATTAGCTGTAGGCGGAGCAATTGAAGCCGTTAAGACTGTAATGGGCAGCGACGATGTGAGGACTGCCTATGTGCTTGCAAGACCTCCGGGCCACCACGCTGCGGCAGACATGGGCAATGGGTTTTGCATATTCAACAACATTGCCATAGCCGCTAAATATGCGCAAAACGTGCTGGGTGTGAAGAGAATACTTATCCTTGACTGGGATGCACATCACGGCAACGGCACGGAAGATGCCTTTTACGAGGACGACGGCGTTTTATTCATTTCGCTTCATCAAGAGCTTCTGGAGCCGAGAAATCGGGGTTACAAGGAAGATACCGGAAAGGGCGCGGGAAAGGGCTTTAACTTCAACATTCCTCTGGATGCAGGTTCGGGTGATGCCGTGTATGAGTACGCGTTTGAGCAAATAGTGATTCCTCTAGCGGATAATTATAGACCTGAATTGATACTCGTCTCGGCAGGTCAGGACGGCAGCATCTTTGATCCCCTTGCCCGCCTGATGCTCTCAGCCGAGGGCTACAGGTCTATGGCAAAAACAGTAAAATCTCTTGCAGATAAGCACTCTGAGGGTCGGATGGTCTGTCTGCACGAGGGTGGTTACTGTCCCGTATATGTCCCATTTTGCTCTCATGCTATAATAGAGGAGTTATGTGGGCAAAAAACAGATGTATCCGACCCGTTTATCTATGCTATGGCAGGTACCCCTTACAAAAGATTACTTTCTCATCAAAAGGCAAAGGTGGACGATATTAAAAGTTTCTTTAAAAAAGACGGAGGCGCACTATGAGAGGTTTCGACTTAGTAGCAAACAAGCCCTTCGACGGGAATATCCCGGATTATTCTAAAGATTCCCGCTTGGTTGTTGTGTGCAATTCAGGCGAGCTTTATAGTTTGCTTGAGGTTTTCAACTGGGACAAGGATACTGTCGATGAGTGTTCAAATCTCGATGAAAAAATACGCTTCACAAATTACGAGGGTTACGACTTCATCAGTCTTATATATGCTGAGTCCGAGGGTTTTACGGTAAAGCAGCAGGAGGTAAATATTTTCTTCTCTTCATGCTATCTGGCTCTCGTTTTGCCCGAAAATCCAAGTGCAAGTCTTTCTAATCTCGCTGACAGACTCTTATCTGCAATTCCTAATTCTCTGACACGCCCTTCCCCGCTTGCGCATCTATATTATGTAATTTTCGACAATCTCGCCTCTTATTACACAGATTCTCTGGAGAAACTGGAGGATAAAATAGAGGCTCTGTCTGAGGCCATAGAGTCAAGCCCTGACAAAGAGCAGATAAAGGGTATCGTGCCGCTCAGAAAAATGACATATACCTACAAAAAACTCTTGCGAGCCCTCTCATACGTTGGCGACCAAGTCTTGATGGATGAACACGAATTTCTCGACAGCTCACAGCACAGGTACTTCAGAGATATCGACACAAGGCTCTCTAAACTCTTCGACTTTGCAGACAGTCTCTATGTCAGTTCAAACGACCTGCTAAGCCTTCAGGAGAGTAAGGCCTCGGCTCAGATGAATGCGACAATCAACAGGTTGACGATGATAACCCTGTTTTTCGCTCCGCCAACTCTGATTGCCGGCATTTATGGCATGAACTTTATTAATATGCCTGAGCTTTCATGGTACTTCGGCTATCCCATCGCCTTAGTCCTGATGCTGAGTGTAAGCACGCTTATTTATGCGATACTCAAGAAGAACAAGTGGCTTTAGCAGATTACAGATGAGGGGTAATTTGCCGGTATTTAGGTTAATTGGAGGTTGTAACTTTGGGATTTGTCCATCTACATGTGCATAGCGAATATAGCTTACTTGACGGAGCTTGTCGGATAAAAGACCTTATTGCCCGAGTCAAGGAGCTGGGTCAAACGAGCATTGCCATTACAGACCACGGAGTCATGTATGGTGCTGTCGCTTTCTATAAAGCTGCAAAAGCTGAGGGTATCAAGCCAATCATCGGCTGTGAAGTCTATGTTGCAGCAAGGACGCGCCATGATAAAGAGCATGGCATTGATTCGGTGCGCCATCATCTCACTTTGCTCTGCAAAAACGAAGCAGGTTATAAAAACCTGTGCAAGATGGTCAGCAAGTCATTTACAGAGGGTTTTTACACCAAGCCCAGAGTAGATATGGAGCTGCTCGGACAGTACAGCGAAGGGCTCATAGCTCTTTCAGGGTGCATGAATGGGGAGATTTCAAAGCTTTTACGGGAAGACAGCTACACCGCAGCAAAAAACAAAGCACTCAAAATGCAGGAAATCTTTGGCAAGGGAAACTTCTATGTTGAGCTTCAAGACCATGGGCTGGAAGAGCAACAGCCTATAAAAGAAGGGCTTATAAAGCTCAGTAATGAGCTCGGGATAAAGCCGGTCGCAACGAACGATGCGCACTATGTTGACAGCGGCGGCGCAGAGGTGCAGGATATACTGATGTGCATTCAGACGGCGAAGACCGTCTATGATACCGACAGGATGAAGTTCGATTCAAACCAGCTTTACCTAAAATCGGAAGCTGAAATGCGGGAACTGTTCCCCATGCTTCCCGAAGCTATTGATAACACTGTGGAAATAGCAGAAAAATGCAGCTTTGATTTCGATTTTGAAACACACCATTTACCCGAATTCACTCTGCCCGAAGGAAAAACAGATGCAGAGGCTTATCTCATGGAACTTTGTTTGAAGGGGTTTGACAAGCGCTATGCCAAAACCGAAGCAAGCAGGGACGAAATAAAAAAGCAACTTGACTATGAGCTGGATATGATTGCTAGTATGGGCTTCGTTGGTTACTTCCTGATAGTCGCAGACTTTATTGATTATGCAAAGAGCCAAGGCATTCCCGTAGGACCCGGTAGGGGAAGTGCCGCAGGGAGTGTGGCATCTTACTGTCTTGGGATAACAGGCGTTGACCCTATAAAATACAACCTTTATTTTGAGAGGTTTTTAAACCCTGAGCGTATCAGTTTGCCCGATATTGACATAGATTTTTGCGAGCGCAGACGAGGCGACGTAATAGATTATGTAAAGAAGAAATACGGCGAGGACAGGGTTGCGCAAATTGTTACGTTCAACACGCTTAAAGCAAAAAATGCCGTGCGCAGTGTTTCAAAAGCACTCGCCTTGACATTTCAGGAGGAGAGCGACCTTGCAAAGGAAATTCCCGACCGGTTAGGCATAACCATAGACGATGCATTGCGCTCCTCAAACAATTTGCGGACTTTGTATGGTGAGGATGACCGCATAAGGCGTGTTCTGGACACTGCTATGGCACTTGAAGATATGCCTAAAGATAGCGGCACTCATGCAGCGGGTGTAGTGGTGACAAAATTACCCGTTAGCGAATATGTACCCTTAACTCTTTCAAAAAAAGACGATTCAATTGCAACACAATATCCCATGAACACGCTCGAAGAGTTGGGTTTGCTAAAAATGGACTTTCTCGGGCTACGAAACCTCACTGTGATAGCGGATGCAGTACAACAAATCAGAAAAACAGATCCTGATTTTTCTGTTGACGAAATACCGGAGGATGACGAAGCTACGTTTTCTATGCTTTCAGCAGGGAAAACTGCTGGTGTGTTTCAGCTTGAGTCGCAAGGTATGACAGGCGTAAGCGTGGGTTTAAAACCAAAGAACATCGAGGATATAACAGCCGTAATATCTCTCTACCGCCCGGGTCCTATGGAATCTATACCAAGATTTCTGGACTGGAGCCAACATCCCGAAAAAATTAAATATAAGCATCCGCTCCTAAAGCCGATACTCTCGGTAACTTACGGGTGCATAGTCTATCAGGAACAAGTTATTGAAATATTCCGCAAGCTCGGAGGTTTTTCACTGGGGCAGGCAGATATGATTCGCAGAGCAATGTCCAAGAAAAAAGCAGCGGAAATTGACCGCGAGAAAAAAGCCTTTATAGAAGGAGACCCGGAGCGCGGAATTTGCGGAGCTGCTGCAAACGGTATCCCTAAGCATATCGCATCAAGCATTTACGATGAAATTTACGCTTTTGCAAACTATGCGTTCAATAAGAGCCACGCCGTTGCCTATGCTGTAATTTCATATCAAACCGCCTATCTAAAATGCCACTATCCCCAAATCTACATGGCATCGCTTCTGTCTTCCATACTCGGCTTGCCTGATAAAATCGCCGAATACACAGGGGCTTGCAGAGATATGGGTATCAAGTTGCTTCCGCCTGATATTAATCACTCAGATGCACTGTTTACAGTATCCGGCAAAAATTTGAGATATGGGCTTGTCGCCGTGAAGAGTATAGGCAGGGGGTTTATAGCAAATGTGACCGCAGAGCGTGAGCGAGGCGGCGCGTTTAAGAGTTTTGAAGATTTCTGCAATCGTTTGTATGGAGGCGAGTTAAACCGCAGAGCGTTAGAAAATTTGATAAAATGTGGGTGTTTTGACGGTCTCGGCGCTAATAGGCATCAGCTTCTGATGATTGCCGAGCCGGTGCTGGACAGCCTTGCAGATGACAGGCGAAAAAATGTCGAAGGGCAGATAGATTTCTTCGGACTCACAGATCAAGCTGATTCAAGCAGCCTCTCGGGTATAAAGCTGCCTGATGTAGAGGAATTTTCAAAGGGAGAGCTCACACGCATGGAGCGAGAGGTAACAGGGCTGTACCTTTCGGGTCATCCAATGGATGAATTTCGCTCCGAGGCTAAGCGCAAGGGTGCTGTGTTTATTGGGGATATTCTGGCTGATTTCAAAAGTGAAGAGGGTAATTCAAAGTTTAAAGACGGGCAGGTCGTCACTTTAGCCGGTATCATTGAGTCCGTGCGAACAAGACCAACAAGAAACAACACTCTGATGGCATACATAGTGCTCGACGATGGTACAGGTGGTCTGGAAATGCTCGCATTTCAAAGAGCTATTGACGAGTTTGGGCCTTATATGCAGTCAAATGCACCTGTTTGCGTAAAGGGAAAAATTTCCGAAAGAGATGATAAAGACCCGCAAATCGTGGTAGATTCTCTACGTCCGCTCACTGAAGCAGGCGAAGTGTTTGTAGAGCGAAAGCTGTACGTTAAGCTTAAAGATGAGGACTCTCCGGAACATGAACGCTTGCTTCTTATAAGCAAAATGTTCCCCGGTAAAGACCAAATGATAATCCATTTTGAAAAATCCAAGAAAACACTTGGCTCAAAATGTTTAATCCACGAGGCTTTCAC
>WQTE01000144.1 GCA_009786445.1 Oscillospiraceae bacterium
CCGCTTGACCAACGGGCCTCATGGTAGCGGCAACTGGATTTGAACCAGTGACACTACGGGTATGAACCGTATGCTCTAGCCACCTGAGCTATGCCGCCATGATTATCGAATACGAATTACTATTATAGTGGTGTGCTATCATGTTGTCAATGCTTTTTTGCTTAGATTTGAAAGAAAACTACTTTTCTTTTTCAACGCAAACAGTTATACTGGTATGGAGAAAAAATTTTGGAAGGAGAACAAGCATGTCAACACCACATAATAACGCAAAAAAAGGAGAAATAGCAAAAACCGTATTAATGCCCGGAGACCCGCTAAGAGCAAAGTTTATTGCGGAAAAGTACCTGGATAATGCCGTACAGTTTAATAACATCAGAGGAATGTTGGGATTCACCGGTACTTACAAGGGCAAACCTGTTTCTGCGATGGGCAGCGGCATGGGTGTACCATCTATCGGACTGTATTCATTTGAGCTTTTTACACATTATGATGTTGAAAACATCATCCGTGTCGGCTCATCAGGGGGATACAGCGAAGAGCTGGACCTGCGCGACATAGTGCTGGTAGAGGAGGCTTATAGCGAATCGTCCTATGCACGTTATCAAAGCGGGTTTGAAGGTGATATGCTTGCAGCATCCGAGACACTTACAACTAAACTGAAAGAAAGTGCGAACAAACTCGGAACGAAAATAACCGCAGGACGGGTTCACACATCAGATATATTCTACAGAACAATCAAAGAGCAGCCTGAATACTGGAAAAAAGTGCGAGATGAAAAAAACTGCCTCTCTGTTGAGATGGAAGCGTTTGGTCTTTTCCATAATGCAAACATTACAGGCAAAAATGCAGCCTGCATACTTACCATATCAGATGTCTTATTTGACCTCGGCAGAGAAGTACCCATTGAGGAACGCGAAAACAGATTCACTGCAATGATGGAGATAGCTCTAGGTGTACTGTAATCAAACCCGTACATTCCTTACGTCTAGGTTAGGTCTATAACTTCTGCGGGAGCTCTACGTAAGCGGTTTTCTTACGTTTCTTAACGATTTTTGTTTCAGTCTTTCAAGCATCCGATTGGTACGATATAGACCCCGTCAGGCTGTTATGAAACATAAGCAACACTGGCAAATTGCACAATATCTGTAGGGGCTGATGTGGGCAGAGGCTGCTGAAATAGCGGGCTGATGTGGGAATCTCTCTACAATGTACAACACACCACAAACCATTGAAATCATGGAGCTAACCTACACACAATACATCGCCTTTAACAAAAGATGGCGGTGTTTTTGTTTGCTCAGACACCCTTATGTCTTTTAACCAAAATATGATTATGCCACTTCGGTGGCTTACCTGTTTCGCCGAGCTCGTCTTGTCAAGTGCGCCGTAGGTGTGTGAACATGTTCATCGAAAACGCTTGACAACGGCATTCAAAGTGTACTGGTGCAAGATGTTTAGGCAAATCGCTTCGCACTACAAGTCACGCATCGCAATATTATATGCCTTAAAATCTTAATCACTTTTACTGATAAACCTTTGTGGAGTGTTGTCAAGCCCTAAATTGGTTTTTCGCTTTTTGATGCGTTAAATACATGCCAAACACGCATATCATCAAATGAAAATAAAATATCACGGCTTTGAGAATATTTATTGGTATTTGCCGATTAGCATGATATACTATTAAAAGAAGCGTATGCCCTGCATTGAGAGCAGATTTGGGAGCGTGTTAAATTGGCAATAAGCTATAACAAATTATGGAAAATGATGATAGACCACAACATGAACAAAACCCAACTTCGGAAAGAAGCAGGGTTAAGTACAAACGTGATAGCTAAATTAAGCAAAAATGAATCGGTGTCTATGGACAGTTTGTTGCGTATCTGTAAAGCATTGCATTGTGATGTAGGCGATATAATTGAAGTAGCGGGCGAATCCGATGAAGGAGAGATAGGTCAATGAAAAATATGGTTGCTATAAGCCTTTTTTCAGGCGCAGGCGGCATGGACATCGGCGTTAAAAAAGCTGGGCTTGATGTGCTTGCTGAATTTGAAATTGATAAATATTGTTGTGAAACATTGCGCGCCGCTGTTGAGCGTGAGCGAACAAATACAGTCGTTTATGAAACTGACATTCAAACCGTTGACCCAACAGAAATTTCAAAAGACCTTAATATTAAACCGCTCGAATTGGATTTGCTTTTTGGGGGGCCTCCGTGTCAACCGTTTTCTCTTGCAGGAAAACAAAATGGGCTTTCCGATACCCGCGGGCCGCTTCTGTTTGAAATTATCCGATTTGCAAAACATTTTAAGCCCAAAGTTATTTTTCTTGAGCAGGTAAAAGGGTTGCTTTCTGCGAAAGACAGCAATGGAAAAAAGGCGGTGTATTTGAGCAATTCATTTCAAAACTTGAAGAAATTGGATACATACCAAAATGGCAACTTTGTTGCGCTGCCGATTATGGTGTGCCGCAGTTAAGAGATAGAGTTTTCGTTGTAGCAACCCGTGGTGTAAATGGATTTGAATTTCCCGCACAAACACACACACCACAAGAAAATCTACCAAATCTTTTCGGGCATTTACCATATGTGACGGTGGGCGATGTGATTACAGGACTTGGCGAACCCGCTCCAAAAATTAAGGGTGTTACTGTTTATGACAGGGAAGATGGTCATGTTGATGTTACTCCACCGCGCGACAAGGAACGAATAGCACAAGTGCCAGAGGGGTCATATTTAGCGGCACAAACCCATTTAGATAAAGAATTACGTTGCAATCTTCAACCAAAAGATACGACAAAATACCTTCGGTTAAATCGGCGTAAGCCGTCAAACACGCTTCGCTGTGGCGAAATATTTTACCACCCAACAGAGGACAGATATTTAACGCCACGCGAATATATGCGTATACATGGCTATGAGGATGATTATAAATTGTTCGGGCCGATACGTTCTCGAACAGGTACAGTAAAAAATCTCGACCAACATCGGCAAGTAGCAAATTCAGTTCCACCGCCGTTAGCATATGTTATGGGCGAGGGAATACGGAGGTATTTACATGAGCAAAATATTTGAACTCTACGGATACAGGCTCGACTGTTGGGACGAAAAAGCGGAAGAAAATCTTAGCCGTGCTTGGTGTCCTTTTATGAACGCTGAATGTGACGGCGGAGGCAATCGTTTTCAGTCTGCAATAGATTTAAACAAAACCCCCGAATTAAAAACTAAACTTCCAAATAAAGACATCATTCAAGTGGGCGTGTGTTCTTTGCAACCGCATCCGAATGAACAGCCGTGGATTGTTTGCCCTCGCAGACTACTTTCTCTAAAAGGCGGTAGTTTGTCGGACAAGCAATCCTTTGTGCGTAGGCATTTATCGGACATCTCTGAATTAGAAGCGGGTCAAAAATATTTCGCATGGTCGGAAGTGAAAATCAAAACACAAGTCGCCGTGGGCGAAGATGATGCAAAGTCGTTTGATTACACATTCGATTATATTCTTTCGGGCGTACAGAAGAAAAAACTTGAAGATGTTGCGCGTATTGTCGGCTTAACTCCAACCGTGGTTAGGCGATTAGCAACCGAAAATGGATTCACATTAGCATCTCGCAACTCCGAGATTTGGATTGACGATTTTCCAACAGACCCTTTAATCATCATTGAAATAATGACATCAAGTACTTCAGGTGGTAATAAACGAAACCGCACACAAATTGCAATGGCTTTGCGAAGATGCCATTTTGAAAGGCGATAATCATAATGCGCCCGGTATCAATTATCGCCAAGCATGGGCAAGAATGGTTAGCCAACTTATCGTAAAATCACAAGTTGGAATGGCATGGGGTGGAAAAACAGTTTGGCTTGTTCAAGATGTTTTGGCTGATTATATATCGAAATCAACAGGGCTTATTTTGTCGCAGTATCTGTCCGAACATTTAGACGAAGTTAATATTTTGGCTTATGGATATGGCGATAAAATTGACTCTCACGGTGATTCGATTATTGAACTCGAAAATGGTAGTCTTTTTGCAGGGCCAATTACAAAATCGGGCGATGCTTTTTCGCACGACGGATTTATTGATATTGTAAAAATTGGCGTACCGCCGCCAAAAGAACAAATATGGAAGTCGTTACTGAGCAAAGCACCTATTGGTGTTTGGAAGTGGTAGAATTTTTATATGACAAGGAGTGACAATATGAAAAAAGCCTTAGTTGTTGGGGCGTAGCTAAACTTTCGTTTTGCTACAGCCCCTTATACACGTTACACTCTTATTTCTTGTGCCCGCTTTTTGGTCGGCGGAACCCGCTGTTGCTGATGCTCTTTCCGAATAACATCATAAAGCCGAGTGCGGAATTTGTCCACTTGGGCGACTTTGGTTTTGAGGGATTGGTATTTGCTGTCTAATTTCCGAATTTTTGCGGAAAGGTCGGCGTGTTCCTTTTGCCATGAGGGAAGCGGGATTTTGCCGTTGGCGTTTTTCACGCCGTCCATATACCGCTTGGCTTCTTCGTAGCGGTCAACAATCCAAGTGTTGTCGGCGGCAAAGGATTTTTTATTTCACGGCATTTGTTTAGCCAAGTCTTTTTGGTACTGGTCGTGGTCGGCTTTGCGTTTTTTGTAATTGTCGTATTGGTTCATGTGTTCGGAAAGTTCCGCTAACCGCTTGCGGAGTGGGTTATACTCATGCCCCAACATTCGCTGTTCGCCCATGAGGTCGGTCAAGTGCTGTTCAAGCCCCTCGTACTCGTTAATGTTATTTTTTACGAGAAACATATGCAGTTGCATATCGACATTTGAAAGCGGTCTACCCTGTGCTTGCCGTGTGAGAATATCCAAAATGACTTTGGCAAATGAGGGTGGCTTTGATTCGATGGGTGGCGAGGTTGGCTGCTCTTGCTGTGGTGGTAGGGGTTGCGGTTTTGGCGTGGATTGTGGCGATGGTGTTGGCTGTGGCAACGGTGCAGATTCTTGTGCTTTCGGTGGAAGTGATGCGGTTTCGGCTTTCAGCAGTTCGATTTCCTCCGCAAGCCAACCTTGTAAATCATTAAGCTGTGATTCGATTTGCCGTAGCTTGCGATTGCTGATTTCGAGTACACGGTTCTGCTTTTGTTGATTTTTTCTTTTGTGACGGTGCTTTTGTTTCTTTGATTATAGGTTAAGTTATTTCGGGTGGCTGTGCTAATGCGGCGGCACTTTTCCGCTCGGCGTGTCGGCGCATTACTTCTCTGTCATATTTGCGTTCTTTGGCTTTCTTCTCGGCGGCGATGCGTTCAGTTTCTATTTCTTCGGCGGTACGCATATCAGGAGCGGTGAAATTGCCGATATGTTTTAGATACACATCTACTTGCTGTGAGAGTATGCCAAGCGGTCTGCCGTTTTCGGCAAAGCCCTCCGACCATTCGCACTCGTGGACGATGATTTTATCCACCAGTTCGTTTAGCATAGCGTTGGTGAATTCCACGTAATTTGTGTACTTGCAATTCATCGTCCTTGCTGAGCCGTGCGTACAAGATAGTGGTTTTCGATTTGGATTTTTGCATTTTCATTCTCCTTTCGGCAGACTACGCCGCAAGCCGCATAGTTACTGCATTTGTTAGTATTTCCAAATCACTACCTTCATAACATAGCTCATTGCGAGAGCATAAAAAAAGAACCGGAGACAGGCACCGGCTCTAATAAAACTGCAAGCAGTTTTTGGTCTGTAATGCAATTATAGAGTAAAAGCGTAGAGATTGTCAATAAAAACTTTATTCAAAAAGTAACTTTCTGCTTAT
>WQTE01000145.1 GCA_009786445.1 Oscillospiraceae bacterium
AATTGGATGGGACCAAACCCGCTCTGGCTTTTAGAAGAACTTTGTCAAAACCTCACGCTTAAACCGGGCATGAGGGTTCTTGACATGGGCTGCGGGAAAGGGCTGACGTCTGTATTTCTCGCAAAGGAATACGGCGTAACGGTTTTTGCAAACGACCTGTGGATTTCTGCGACAGACAACCTCAAGAGATTTGAGCAAGCGGGCGTTTCCGATAGAGTTTTTCCGGTTCATGCAGAAGCACACGCACTGCCGTATGCAAACGATTTTTTTGATGCAGCGATTTCGATTGACAGCTACCATTACTACGGTGCGGACGAGATGTATTTCCCCTGCACATTTTCAAGATTGGTTAAGCCGGGCGGTCAGTTTGGAATTGTTGTTCCGGGGCTAGCGAGGGAATATAAGAACGGTTACCCTGAGAATATGAAAAAATACTGGATTGCAGAGCCGTCGGACGGGTATCCCGAAGAAATAGGCGAGCTTTTTTCATTCCACAGTGCAGATTGGTGGAAACATATTTGGGAGAAAACGGAAATAGTAAAGGTCACTGCATCCTATAACATGGAAAACCCCAAGGAAGTTTGGATGCCCTGGGCGAAGTGGGCGGATGAAAATATGGATTTCGAGTCAAGCGACGTTCAATTTCTTGCAGATGACACGAACGATGACTTAGCACTTATAGTAATGGCTGCAGTGAAGCGGGGAGTGCTAAATAGCCAATAGAAATCGATAGTCAGCTGTAGGGGACGCGGTTCTCTGTGTCCAGAAAAATAAGGGTAACAGCTTTGTGAAATAACAACAGATGGAGAAAAATGTTTCACGTGAAACAATATATGGTATGGCGTTGCTAATGTAGGCGTGACCGTCCTCGGTCGCCCGATGAGTGGGCTGAGGAATAAGTAGAATTCAATAAAGAGGTGTGCCTGGTGAAAGGTGTAACGGAAAAAGAACAAACTGTGATTAGAGCGCCCATTGCGGCTATTGCTCTCGCTGTGATTATGGGTTTAAATGGCTTTACTATGGGCATATTGCTTGTTATTGAAGATGGTGTTGGTTTTACAGCTGTCGGCATCGCAACGATTATTCTTATTGGAATAGGTATACCATCTTTATGCGGTTTTTCAGCATGGCATCCGATCGCTATTGTTTCGCACGAGGGAATAATTATTCCTAACTTATGGGTATGGGGGAAATCATTATCATTTATAGCGTGGGAGAATGTCCGTAAAATCATAATAGTTGATCGAGGTGTTGTTGGCATGGTTGGCGTATTCGCCAGAAATCCGAAGAACATTATATGGGCAGATGAGCGGTCAAAAGATGCGGCGAAGAAAGCGGTAAGAGATTTAATTGAAGTACCTGATATACTGATACATCCTATGGAAACACGTGCCAAACTTAAATATACAATGAGTGTGCTGGAATATTACCGAGGGCAATACGCACCGGAAAACGAAGACGTCGCAGAAAATGATGACAATTTTGCACCGAAGGACGCGTTACAACGGGACACAGAGCTAATATAGAAACTATTAACAAAACTAATTTAGGGGCGACTGTCCTCGGTCGCCCGAGGAAGGTCGTCCCCCACAGACAAATATTTGCGAAAACATCTATTAAAGAGCAACGCAATGACACTCACAATGCTATCCTTGCGGAAGAATATTTTGAGAAATGAGGCAAAACTTAGTGGAAAGACCAACAAAACCCTACGAGCAGGTCAAAGCGATTTTAGGCGATGCGGCTGTAGCATTTGAAAAACTGACAGGGCAGATTCGCTTTCACTACATGTTAGACGAAAAATGGGATGAGGGAAAACCAACCCACAAGCATTACAACAACTTATACTTTCGCCGTAGTGGGAAGGCTCTGATTACTTTGAGCCTACGTGAAGGGTACTTCCTTGCCGGTGTCGTCCTTGGAAAAGATGAACGAGCAAAATTTGAATCTGTGCGAGAGTCGTTCTGCGATACAATTTGCAGAGAATATGATCAGGCAGAAACGCTGCATGACGGAAAATGGCTGGGGTTTCACATAGACGATGACTTACTGATTGATGATATTTTTTGCCTACTTCAACTCAAACGCAGGCCCAACCGTAAAATCATGCCTGAAAACAAAGAAAAATGCGGCCGCTTGGATATAGGCTTATCCCACGAGGAAATCACGGAGCGGCTTGTTGGGTAGCCGGCATTACACAATATTGTGATAAATATTTCACGTGAAACACGAGGTACATATGAATAATCCCGTTGATAAAAGAGGTATTCTTGACGATGAGGTATTCACATACAGAGTAACAAAAGATAAAAAAGTATTTGTTTCATATGAAGGTAAACAGGTAACTATTTTAAGTGGGAGAAAAGCTGAAAAGTTTATAAATGATATAGAAAATGCCGAAGGCAAGGAGACTCAGTTAATTATGGCTAAAGTTACAGGCAATTTTAAGCGAGGTAACGAAAAGTTGTTCAAAAAAAGAAAATAAGCCGATTGTAGGGGCGATTATCAATCGCCCGAAGGGTGGCGAAAATACGTACAAGGAGCGCATAGGGTGAAAGACATAGTTGACAATGAACAAACTGTAATCAGGTATCCACCGTTGGGGATTGTTTTATTCGCCACATCATGTGCAGCTTTTGCTGTGTGGGGTGTTTATACATTGCTTGTAGAGCGTGATGATGTTTTTCTTCTGGTTGTAGCAATCGGGGCAATCGCTTTCTTCGGATTCGGTGGGGCTTTTGCGCTTCCGAAGATGGCGAGAAAACCTATGGCTATAGTGTCGGCGAAGGGGGTAACGGTTCCCGGCTGGCGTGAGAGTTTTGTACCGTGGAGCAATATCCGAGAAATAAAAATAGTGGAACAACAAGTACATAATGCCAAAATCAAGTATATTGGCGTGTTCACGCGAGGTTTCGGAGACGTTGCAGAGAAGGGAAAAACAAGTGAAAGCACTGGGCAGAGAGCCACTGTGGAGAGTGAAACGCCGGACTTGCAGATAGTTTCATATTTTTCGCTTGTTAGGAGAGAGAAAATAATGGATATATTGCAGTCGTATCAGAAGCAATACGCGCTAGAAAACGAGGACATCGACGAAAGCGGAGACAAGGCAGTGTCGAAAAATGCGTCGCAACGGGACACAGAGGATGGGCATCCCTACGAAGAAGCGCTGTAACTCGACGGAGCAAAGGAGACGGTATGCGCCTAAAAGACACGCATAATAAAACGTTTTGGGTGAAAGTTCGTAAAGAGTGGATTGACGAAGCGGTTTATGCAATCCATGCTGAAGAATATTTTGGAAGATGAGCAAAAAATGATAATTGAAACAAGCAGACTTATTTTACGCCCACCAACAGAGGATGATTTTGAAGCACTGTACTCATTGGGTAATCACCCTGAAAATGTACGTTATATGGGTTGGTGGCCGGAGACAGAAAAGGATATGCGAAATGTTTTAGCTAATGCAAAACCCGGCAAGAATTTTGTGATTTGCCTGAAAGAGTCAGGTAAAGTAATCGGGAATTGCGGGATATCCTCGATTGAAGATAGTTGCACCGGAGAACTCAACTGGATTTTGCACATTGATTACTGGGGACAGGGCTATGGCACGGAGGTTTGTGCGGAGCTTATAAGATACGGTTTTGAAGATTTGAAGCTTCGGAGAATTACTGCGCCGTGTGCTGCCGTAAATTACGGTTCTTGCCGTGTGATTGAGCGAAACGGTATGCGCCTGGAAGCCACGCATATTAAAGCGTTTTGGACAAAAGTTGACAAAGAGTGGGTTGATGAAGCAGTTTATGCAATTCTCGCGGAAGAATATTTTAGAAGATGAGCACATACGTGTAGGGGCGATTATCAATCGCCCGCAAAGCCGCAGGGGAATAACAATTCCGTTCCCTGTGAAAGCTATACAATTTAGCCGATTGCGAAACTCAAAAAGCCATTGCAAATATTGAGTTTTAAGCAAGTATACTAATTCATTTTCACCGCTTATCAAATCACCCGCCGCCTGCGGGCGGCACCCTCTTTTCTAAAGAGGGCAAAGATTGCTCATTTAACCCCTGCCCTCTTTAGCAAAGAGGGTGGCCCCACAGGGCCGGGTGATTTGTCCCACGACTTTCGCAATTGCCTAAAACTACACAATTGCACCATATTGCGATAAATGTTTCACGTGAAACAATATGTTGTATATATCAACAACTATAATATAACCGCGAGGAGCGAAACTTGGAAATTAACAGCGAACATAAAAATGATATAGACGAAATATTGTCACACAAATTTGACATGGGTGCCGATTACTGGACGACTCCCGATAATCGACTGATTAAGGGCAGTCCGTTTTCTGCGTATGACTGCGCCTTGATGCTCTCAGAATTAGGTGTGAGCCCCACTGATGAAGCATTAGTTTCGGTAGCAGAGTTGTTTCTCTCTGCATGGAGAAAAGACGGTCGATTTAAGCTATATCCGACGGGCGGTATTTTACCGTGTCACACAGCGAGAGCCGCATACTTGTTATGTCGCTTGGGCTATCAATCAGATGAAAGAGTACAAAAAACGTATCAATACTTTTTAGAGACCCCATACTTAGACGGAGGTTGGCGTTGTAATAAGTTTTCCTTTGGGCGCGGACCCGATACAGAACATTCAAACCCTTTTCCAACACTTAGTATTCTAAGTTCTTTTCGGTTCAGCAAATTCCTCAATAACGAACCTATCTTGGACACTGCGGTAGAATTTTTACTAAAGCATTGGGAAGTCAGAAAGCCCATAGGGCCATGCCAATATGGAATGGGGACACGGTTTTTCAAGGTCGGATACCCCTTTGAGGACTACAACATATTTTCCTACGTTTATGAGCTATCATTTTATGATAAAGCGAAACACGATAAGAGATTTTTAGCTGCACTACAGGTTTTGCAAGATAAACTTGTTAATGGTATGATAATTGTAGAGCGAAATTCCCCAAAATTATCCAAACTTGAATTTTGCAAAAAAGGTCGTCCCAGCAAGCTTGCGACAAAACGGTTTCACGAAATTCTTGCCAATATCTCATAAACTTTTAACCAGAGGTCATCGGCAAATAGTTTTCGCAACGAAAAGTTTCAAAGCACAAACTAAACGCAGTCCGGCGCACGCACCGGTGTCAACTTGCAAAAAAGTGTTAATTTTGAGGACAAGTCGAATGTATGAACTTATAGAAAAGAAATCTCGGTTCATAGGCTACGCAGCAAAAGCGGAATCTGAATCCGAAGCAAAGGCATTTATCTCGGAAGTCGCTGCAAAACACCCGAAAGCGGGGCATGTCACATTTTCGTATGTTCTGAAAAACACCGCCAAGACAAATGACGACGGCGAACCAAAAGGAACAGCCGGACTTCCGATATATAATGTGATAACACGGCGCAATCTGCAAAATGTGGTTGTTGTGGTTGTGCGATATTTCGGGGGTACGAAATTGGGAAAAGGCGGATTGATTCGTGCTTATGGAAAGACCGCAGGGCTTGCGATTGATGGTGAGTTAGAGTAAAGGGAGGTGAAAGAGGTGTGCATGAATAAGATTGTTTCAAACACTCTCTTTATAGCGGGGTTGATTTTAGTCGGCATGTCCCTATTTTATATTTTTCAAATCATTCGCCTAGACCTCTGGGAAGATGTGATTTTTAGAATTGTCAGTGT
>WQTE01000146.1 GCA_009786445.1 Oscillospiraceae bacterium
GATAGGGTCATTTTTCTTTGTCTTGTTTACCCCTTTTTTTCGCAAATCATCTTCCTTGTCTATCTCAAAGTAATAGTTTGTGACATCGTAATACACTGTATACCCCCACATTCAAGCATACTTACAAGGATAATAAAGAATTATCCTGCAATGAAATGGTCGCTCAAATGTTGTTCAGTGGGGGCAAAACGCTCATGTAGTGTGAAGTGCGCAAAGTTAAGTTAGCTAAGAGCTAATTGAAAATTACTCAGGTGACAGCGGTCTGATAATGTATGTAGAAGTTTTCATTACTACTGCTTAAAACAGAGTTATAGCAATAAGTTGGGGATGTAAGAAATCATCATTTGTTTAGAAAAGTAGTTGTATACAGAAATCTGAGAAATCATAATTATAGGGAGACAGCAGTTTTATAGTAATCAGGGCTAAATGTCGCTCTGCGCCGTTCAACCACTCTAAATTATACTCAGGGCGAGGTGTCAAGTGTCTTCGATTTCCTATATGAAACGCCTGACGGATTCCTAAAAATTCTTGTTTCTCAGTCTGTCATAGTGGTAATTGTGTTGACTTTCTCTTTTCAGAACTGTATGATAATAGCGTAAAATTCAAGTAGATGAAATACAAAATCAAGAGGATATATGAGCAAGAATGTAAAAACGCACCAAACTGTTGTCGGTCAAGAAAGTTTTGACTTTTTTGAGAGCGCAGCTAATCTTATTGAGAAGGCGCGCAGGTATATTGGAAGAACAGCAAACTTAACCGCTGTTGTGACAAATTATGAGCTCGGTAGAATGATTGTTGAGGAAGAACAAGGAGGGAAAGCTCGCGCCGAATATGGTAAAGGGTTGCTTAGAGAGTTGTCTGCATATTTGAGTAGGCGTGTTGGCAAAGGATTTTCAGAGACAACGCTTAAAAACGCCAGAAAGTTCTACCAAATCTATAATTTTTCAATTCGGCAAGCATTGCTTGCCGAATCTGGTGAGTCGGATGAAAACGAAAAAGGGCAAGCAATGCTTGCCAAATTCGATAAGACCGAGACTCCTGAGAAATCGCAACCATTACTTACGATTTTCGATATATCGTCAGGCAACAAAAACCATCACGTGAAGATTAACGAATTATACCCATTTAACCTCAGTTGGTCGCATTATCTGGTCTTAATGAGAATCAAAAATGATGATGAGCGTAAATTCTATGAAATCGAAGCGTATAATCAGCAGTGGGATTACCGCTATTTGCGGAGACAATATCATAGCAGTTTGTATGAGCGGCTGGCTCTTTCTCGTGATAAAGACTCTGTTATGAAACTTGCTACAGAGGGGTATACAGTCGAAAAACCGGAAGATATGCTTAAAAATCCGCTTATCCTCGAATTTGCAGGCTTACATGAGCATCACAGTTATGATGAAGACGACCTCGAAGCGGCGGTTATCAACAAATTGCAGGAATTTCTGCTGGAACTTGGTAAAGGCTTTTTATTTGAAGCTCGTCAAAAGAGGTTTACGTTTAATGAAAAGCACTATAAAGTTGATTTGGTAACGTATAACCGCTTGCTGAGGTGCTATGTGCTAATTGATTTCAAGAAAGATGCACTTGAGCACAGGGATTTAGGGCAAATGCAGATGTATGTCCATTATTTTGATCGCCATGTAAAGCTTGAAAATGAAAATCCAACTATTGGGATTTTACTGTGTAAAGAAAAAGACGATACACTGGTCGAACTGACTCTCCCGGAAGGTGAGAATATTTATGCCTCGGAATATAGTTTATATATCCCTGATAAGTCAACGTTGCAAAGTAAGTTGGCAGAGTGGATTGAGGAGTTTGAAAGTAGCGTGGAGCTTAAAAAGTTGGAGAATGATAGCAGCCGTTAATAATGAGTTATATCCCGGTTTAGGCTGATTTAAGTTGCTGTAAGTTGCGGATTGGCTTCATTCATACTGTGCAAGAAAATAGAAACCATTGATATTGCGAGCTTCCTGTTTTTGAGAAATCATATTTTTAGTTGCCGTAAGTTGCTAATGAGGCAAAAAGATAGTAACTAAGGCCATTCGGCACGGTGTGTCGAACAGCCAAGTGAGTAGTATAATTCAAAGCGAGATTTGCGTAACGCTGTGGCGTTGAAACAGGCGAGCTCTATTTCGCTTATTCTCATCATCTTCAGAGTAAAAATAAACTAATATATTTGTGTCTAAAAAAGCTCTACCGTTCATTTGCGAACTCCCTATCAAATTTCCAACCGTTTGTTTTTAAACTCGGAGAAAGCAACATATCACTTTTTCGACCGGATAGATTATTATTGCTATTTTCTTTTTGTGGAGCTTGCCCAAAGAGTATTACCCTAACTCCGGATGTAATTTTTGCTCTATACCTTTCAGGTATAACAATAGTACCATTTTCAGGTGTTGCGTAAAATTCATATGCTTCCATGTGTGCCACCTCCAATGCAATGTCATTTTAACACAAATTTTATTTATGTGCAATGAAAATCAAAAACAGGGCACCGTCTGCAAGAGCCCACCGACAGTTTGCAGGTGTAGCCTGAAAGTGTCAAAGTGAACATGCCAGTAAGCCCACTAAATCTGCATGTTCGCAACCACAACCTCACAGCCCCACAACAACCCCAAACCCACAATTTTGTAAATTATCTCTTTTAACAACTCACTAAATGTTGCACAAGAATAGTCTATATGGTATACTCGGGGCAATACTTGCGCACCATTTTAATCGCACTAGAGAACAAAGTGCAATTAAAATCAAGAAATCTATGAAAGAAATGCAGCAGAGCTATGGACAAAATGAATACTGCATCCACAGAGCATATGTCATACGCCTATTTAGATAAACTGCGTAAATCTAACCCTGCGTGGCGGCTGCTCACATCACCAAATGCGCCGTTTATTGCGGCTTTTTTATTTAGAGAATTCATTGCAGAAGACAGGCGGCAAATAGCACAATACGAACTCGTAAGCAGACTGGACAGCTTCATATATGATGTTGATAGTGGTCGTGAAGAGACCCTTTTTCCACGCACAGCACGTGAATACCTGGACGACTGGGCAAGCGATAAGCACGGCTGGCTGCGCAAATTTTATCCCACGGGACAAGATGAGCCACACTTTGATATAACCTCGCAAGTACAAAAGGCTATAGACTGGCTGTTGAGCCTAAAGCAACAAATGTTTATCGGCACGGAATCACGGCTTTTAACAGTTTCTGAACTACTGCGACAAATAGTTGCCGGGGCCACGTCAGACCCGAAACAGCGTCTGGCAGAGCTTAGAAGGCAAAAAGATGAAATCGAACAAGAGATGAAGCTGGTAGCAGAGGGGAAGCTGACACTGCTTGACGACACACAAATAAGGGAACGTTTCTGGCAAGCAATGTCAACAGCCAGAGAAATTCTCTCCGATTTTAGAGCCGTAGAACATAATTTTCGTGAACTGGACAGAGAACTGCGTGAACGCATAGCCACTTGGGAGAAAGGCAAAGGTGAATTATTAGAATCCATTTTCAATGAACAAGATGGAATTGCACAGTCTGAACAAGGTAAGAGTTTTTCCGCATTTTGGAAATTTTTGATGTCCTCTGATTTACAAGAGGACTTTTCCGTTTCCTTGGAGCGTATTTTGGAGCTGAGACCGATACAGGAAATGGGAGTAAGCAGGGACAGTCGCAATATACATCACAATTGGGTTGAGGCAGGATCACATGTGCAAGAAACAGTAGCGACACTGTCACAGCAGCTCAGGCATTATGTTGACGAAAACTACATAGCGGAGGAACGGCGGATAAATCAAATATTGCGTGAAATTGAAGGCAAAGCCCTGAATATTCGCAATGATCCACCGGAAAACTGGCATTTTGAAATAGACAGCATTAAACCCGAAATACTCTTGCCATTAGACAGACCACTATATTCGCCTCGAACTAAAATTGAACTCAGAGATGACATGATAGATACAGGCATAGAAGATTTTGCCGCAGATTCTCTCTATTCCCAAGTTTATGTTGATAAAGAAAAGTTACAAAATCAAATATCCTATATGCTACGCATACATGATGAGGTTTCTATCGCTCAAATCACTGCGGAATACCCGCCGGAGCTGGGATTAAGTGAGCTTGTAGTGTATTTTACCATAGCTGATGAAAAATATTCAAACGCCTATCAAACGAATGATTTTGAAGAAGTTTTTTGGAGCGATAACGGCGAAACGTTGAGACTGGCAAAAATACCTAAAATCATTTTCACACGAGAAGGAGAACGTTAGAATGAGTCAAAGTGATGAGTTTGCATTTTCGCGAACCCTTGTAACACTTTTCAGAAATATCATATATAAAGAAACAAATCGTGAATGTTGGAATGTCATAGAAACAAAGGCACATAAAATCGAAGACTATGTAGGAAAAATGGGGCTAACACTCATTGTTGATGAAATGGACGGATATGCTTACCTAAAACAACGAAATTTCGGAGAGGATGAAGAGAGCATACCGCGACTGATTCCGAGGCAACCCTTAAGTTATGAGCTGAGTTTGTTACTTATGATACTCAGAAAGCAATTGATGGAAAACGACAAAGCGACAGGCGATACGCGTTTTGTTTTGACGAGACAGCAAATAATTGACAGGATGAAACCACTTTTACGTGAAACGACAAATGAAGTGAAACTTATCGAAAGCATTACAAGAAACATTGACAGAGCGGCGAATATGGGATTTTTAACGAGGCTAAGAGGGAGCGAAGACAGCTTTGAAGTGATGCGTATTATCAGAGGATTTATAAATGCAGAGAACCTAGAGGAATTAAATAAACGAATTTCGGAATATCAGAGATATTCGGAAGAAAGTGCAAAGGATTTTGAAGATGGAAGCCATAAGTCTCTTTGATAAAACTGAATATATCGGGATGCTGTTCGAGCCAACGCCGGGATTTCGCCTTTATAAGCTTGAAGTCCTAAATTGGGGTACTTTCGATGAGAAAATATGGACCTTCACGCCGCATGGCGAGACCTCGCTTTTGACGGGGGATGTCGGGTCGGGCAAGTCAACCTTGGTGGATGCACTGATTACTCTTATGGTGCCACCGAGAAAAGTTGCATATAATAAAGCTGCCGATTCCGCTGCGAGAGAACGCACCATTGCAACATATATAAAGGGAAATTACGGGCAAAAGAGAAGTGATGAAGGGAGCGGTCGCTCCCAATCACTCCGAGATGTTANTCATTATTCGGTTTTACTTGCGACTTTTTGGGACAGCGGACTAAACCGGTTTGTAACAATTGCTCAGTTTTTCTGGTTTCAAGATGCGGGAGGNGGNCCTGCACGCTTTTATGTGGTTGCAGATAGGCAGATGGATATTCAAACAGATTTTTCAAAGTTTGANAAGGACATCAGAGCACTGAAGAANCGGCTGAANCAATTTGACGATGTGCAGGTGCTGGAAGACTATACAGGTTATGCAAGTGCATTTCGTCGNAAACTCGGAAATATGCAAGAGCAAGCACTTGATTTATTCCAACAGACGATTTCAATGAAAAAAGTGGAGCAGCTCACCGATTTTGTGCGTGCAAGCATGTT
>WQTE01000147.1 GCA_009786445.1 Oscillospiraceae bacterium
AAAGGAGACTAATAGCTTATGAACAAGCCAAGTATGCAGGATATAGCCGATTCATTATCAATTTCGCGCATAAGCGTTTGGAAAGCATTGACCAATCGCGCGGGTGTTTCTGATAAGCTCAGAGAGAGGGTAGTGGAAGCGGCGATAAAAATTGGATATATAGGCAAACCTGACATCAGGGCGAGCGGCGAGAAATCAAGTCACACCATAGCTGCGGTGGTGTCGCGCCCTGAGTCGTCAACATTTTGGACACAAATAATCCATCGGATTGCAAAAGAACTTTCCTTGCAGGGAGTCAACCTGATGTACACATATATGCCTGCCCGCTACAAAGATGGCGATGTTCTTCCCGCTGCTTTAACCGACGGCTCTGTTTCCGGTATTATAGTGCTGAATATCTATTCCGATACGCAGCTTAGAATGCTTGCAAAGCTGCCGCTCCCTAAAGTGTTTCTTGATAGCGTGCCTTCCCTGACTCCGAGTCAGATGAATGGCGATATTATCTTCATTGAAGGTCGCGCCTCTCTCAGAGATATAACGGGGAAACTGCTTGATGGCGGGCGCACAAGGCTTGGATTTGTCGGCGACATACAATATGCACAGACAAACATGGATCGCTACCTCGGCTTCACAGATGCTTTTTCTCAGCGCGGACTAAAAATTGACACAGCTTTTTGCATGACTGAAAGGCTGCATCTGGACACACATTATGAACAGATTGAAAAGTTCATGAGTTCCCTTAAATCAATGCCTGACGGATTTGTCTGCACCAGTGACTACATTGCACATTTCATTGAGCGGTATTTTACGGAAAACAAAAAAGACCGGTCAAACATATGCTTGACCGGATTTGATAACAGCTCTGAATATGCAAATGTCGCAGGTAAAATAACGACCGTTGATGTGAAAACAGATTCCATGGGCGAAAGGCTCGCAAACAAAATAATGTTTGCAGTCAACCACCCGAACCTGCCGAGCGAAGTGAGCTACGTCCTGACAGAAGTGCTATGGCGTGATTGACAGTTTTGCGACGAAAAAGCCGCAAGCAGATAATACAATAAAGACGGGTGCAACCTCGCTGTGCCCTACAGCCGCACTTCAAACAACAAATCCGGGAGATTTTAGGCTAGCCGTGAGTAGTAATTGAATTCATAATTTCCAGCCCCGGAGTATAAAATGACCAACTCTTGCAATGAACTAAAATTTATGATAAAATAAACCATACTTTATATTATCGTAAAGGCGGATGCGGTTATGAATTATATTCCACGGGATTTGGAGCGTAAATTTTTGAAAATGAGCGGGTTCTTTAAAGCAGTATTGGTCATCGGTGCAAGGCAAGTCGGGAAAACAACAATGCTGGGACATTTGGCGAAGAACCAAAATCGCACATACGTTACACTCGATAATATGCAGACACGTGAACTTGCTAAAAAAGACCCTGTTATGTTCTTTCAAGCATACAAGCCGCCGATTACTATAGACGAGATACAATACGCGCCGGAACTTTTTTCGCAAATCAAAATTATGTGCGATGAATCCGAAGAGACAGGTATGTTTTGGCTCACGGGTTCTCAGCAATATAATGTGATAAAAAATGTACGAGAGACGCTTGCCGGGCGTATTGGAATTTTAAACTTATACAGCCTGTCCCAGGGTGAGAAATATGGGGCGGGATTTGCTGACGACTTGGACTTTTCGCTTCCTGCTTTACAAAAAAGGCGGCAAGCCGTCCCCAAAAATGACATAATAAAAGTATTTGAACATATTTGGCGAGGCGGTATGCCACAGGTGCTTCACGCTGATATGGAGGAACGGACAGAATATTACGAGAGCTACATAAACACCTACCTGATGCGTGATGTAGCAGCCCTTGGCGGAGTGACCGACACATTGCGATTTTCAAAGTTTTTTGCAGCTTCGGCGGCATTAATCAGTGAGCAAGTCAACTTCAAAACGTTGGCTGATATAGCGGAAATTTCACAGCCCACAGCAAAAGAGTGGCTACGGTTGCTGGAAGGGCTTGGGATTATATATCTGCTCAAACCCTATGCCAACAACGCACTTCAGCGGCTCAGCAAAACGCCAAAGCTCTACTTTTGCGACACCGGCCTTGCCGCATATATCTCTATGTGGCCTACCTACGAAACGCTGCTCAATGGAGCGGCAAGTGGGAAGTACTTTGAAAACTATGTGGTAAGTGAGCTGCTTAAAGGCTATTCCTATTCACCATCAAAGGTAAACATGACATATTATCGTGACTCAAACGCAAAAGAAATAGATGTGTTTGTAGAAAAAGGCAACTTTGTCCACCCGCTAGAAATCAAAAAATCAGCAAATCCCGACAGGCGCGAAGTGAAAAAGTTTGATGTTTTAGAGAAAACAAACAGAGAAATAGGAGCCGGGGGTATTGTGTGCATGTGCGAAGAACCACTCCCCATTGATGCAAAAAACTGCTTCATACCGTGCAATTTGTTGTAGATTCGCCCCCAACAATAATGAGATACCGCAAGGTTTGGGGAGGAATTTAGAAAATGGAATACTACACCTGTACCAAAAATACGCAACTACCCGACGGCACTGTAATCTTGTCACTCTCAAGCCGACTTGACTCGCCAAAAGAATATAAAACACGCATTTTTGCTGCATTTTTAAGCTCAATACTCGCCGTATCATGCGAAGGATTGAGTGCGACAACAACTGAGCCTTTGCCTACTCCTCGCCTGTACGCCAAAGGTGAATTCTTGCGTTTATCGCCATGTGATAAAAACTCTATAGGTGAAGCATTTTGCAGAGCCTTATGCGACAAACGAAGCTCGTTTAGCTTTTTCACTTCATGCCACAGAGAATCCTTGTCATTCATTTGAGTCAGGGCATCAGGTCTTTCGGGAGCAGAGTCAAGCGGAATGTACAAATCATCTGTTTTTCCGCTGGAGAACCCGGCATTGAGTGTTTTATCCCACTGCATGGGGCTACGCGACCCGGTGCGTTCATAGCCACCCTCAACAGACGGCATATTCTCAAGATAGCGCATACCAATTTCATCTCCGTAGTAAATAAACGGAGCACCCGGCATGGTCAGCAAGAACGCAAAAGCAAGGCGAAGCTCCTGCGCATCAAGCTGTCGTGCGATACGGTGCATATCGTGGTTGCCGCTGGGGAAGCAAATCAGCCCGTCAGCCAACTCACTTGATGAAGTCTCCGCCGAATCGACCTTTAGTGCTTGCACATCTCTGAGCATACCGGTGTAGTCTTCAATAAATTCAGACAGGTCATTTCTCCCGTCTTTTGAGAAAAACGGGTCATCGCGAAACAGCGAGTTGTACTTAGACCCACCAAAATGAAGCAAAAAGTCCATGTGAAACCCTGCGGCGAGTGCACTTCTGGGATTACCCCACTCCGAAATGAGCACAGCCTCGGGATATTCTTTGTCATACATTGCACGGATTTCCTGCCAAAGTTTTTTAGTATAAACATGGTCTTTGTCATTTTTAACAAGCGAAAACGCCATATCCACACGGAAACCATCACAGCCCATGTCAAGCCAAAAACGCATTATATCCACCATTGCAACACGCGTGGCAATAGCATCCTCAGAGTCAACATCAATCTGCCACGGTTTCTCAGGGTCAGGGTTCACAAAACCGTAATTGAGCGAAGGTTGAGTTGAATAAAAATTCACAGCGCATGAACCTCTCTGGCAGATTCCGCTAATACTGCCCATTATGCCCGGAATATTCTCAAAACGTTCCCACGGTGTCTCTGACCAGATGTATCTGCCGGCAAACTCAGGGTCTCTTTGCATAGACCTTACAAACCACTCATGGGTTATAGCTGTGTGCCCCGGAACAAGGTCCAAGATCACACGTATACCCCGCTCATGCGCCTCACTCAGAAGTCTGCGCATATCCTCGTTAGTCCCGTAGCGCGGTGCAATCTTCATGTAATCACGTACATCATATCCGGCATCATTAAACGGTGAATCAAAGCAAGGGTTGAGCCAAAGCGCATTACACCCGAGCTTCTTCACATAATCAAGTTTACGGATAATGCCCTGCAAATCGCCAATCCCATCGGCGTTTGTGTCATAAAAACTCTGCGGATAAATCTCATAAAAAATCGCATCACTTAACCATTTTGGCATAATCTTACCCCCATCAGCTACTATCACACTTAATCAAACATCTTTGATAGCTTTGCCATTGTCTCAATAATTGGCAAATCCTGCGGGCAAGCAGTCTCACAGGCACCGCAAGCCGTACAATCGCGGGCTTTACCGCGACCGCCGGTCATCCAGCTATATGAGCCGCCAAGATTCGTAGTGGTTTTATGTATCAAAAAGTCATTGTATAAATTTATAAGATTGATAATACCAATATTGGCAGGACAGTCCTTGCAGTAGTTACAAGCAGTACACTCAACACGAGGAACGCTGTTTAGTATCTTAACTGCCTCTTTGATTGTAGAGTGCTCGTCTTTGGTCAAAGGCTTGATATCAGCGAAAGTCGCGATGTTTTCGGAAACTTGCTCATATGTGCTCATACCGCTGAGTGTAACAAAAACACCTTCAAGCTCTGCAACAAAACGGAGTGCCCAAGATGCAAGCGATGCATTCGGGTTTGCCTTTTTCATGATATCGACAATGGGGGAATCCGGGGATGCCAGCTTACCGCCGAAAAGCGGCTCCATAGCGACCATCGGAACCTTATGACTAACCCCAATCTCGTGCAAACGGCGAGCATTCATCTTTGGTCTGTCCCAATCGAAATAATTGATTTGCGGCATTATAAATTCAGTTTCAGGATGTTTTTTGAGAATTTCATCAAGGTCTTCGCAGTGACCATGAAAAGAAAAACCAATATGCCGAATTTTGCCTTTAGCTTTCATATCGGCCACAAATTTCCACGCACCAAGCTCCTCAGCCATTTTGTTGCCGCCGGAATTTATGCCGTGAAGCAGATAAAAGTCAACATAATCAGTGCCAAGCCTCTCAAGGGAAGTGTTGAAAATGTCTTCCATTGTATTATCAGGCTTTATGAGCCCCAGCGGCAATTTCGTAGCAATAGTGAAGCTCTCACGCGGATGACGCTTAACAACCGACTCACGAAACGCAACCTCAGCACCTTCATAGACATATGCGGCATCAAAATAAGTGCCGCCGCTCGCAAGAAAAGCATCCGCCATCTTGTTAATCTGTGGATAGTCAAATTCGCCATTTTCCGTACGCGGAAGTCTCATATAACCAAAACCCAGTTTTCCAATTTTCTCAATATTAACTGACATTAAATATTCTTCCTTTCAAATTCTTAAGTTCTGCAAGAAAATATATAACATAACGCATACATTTGTCAATATAATATGATATTTTGCGATGAAAATGCTTTGCAAAAGGTTACAGTAGAGACCAAGCCAAAAGTGGATGATTTGTGGAGTCTTTTTTGCTTAAGCAGTGGCGCAATGCTCTCTGGCTCGCAAAAAAGCGGAATAAATTATCCATTTTTG
>WQTE01000148.1 GCA_009786445.1 Oscillospiraceae bacterium
TAGTGGACTACAAACTCCACATTTGACTTGTCGATACCCATTCCAAATGCGTTTGTAGCGACCATAATCGAAATGCGGTCAAAAATAAAATCGTCCTGATTTGCGTGACGCTCTGCATCAGTGAGTCCGGCGTGATATCGCGAGGCACTGTAGCCCTTGCTGATAAGGTCGCTGCATACTTCTTCAACAGTCGCCCGAGTTGAGCAGTACACAATGCCGCTACTTCCCTTCTTGCCCTCCAGAAAATCAAGTAACGCATGGAATTTGCTCTTTGGCTTTTGCACCTCAAAATACAGATTCGGTCTGTCAAAGCCTGTCGCAAGCACTGTCGGGTCATTAAGTTGCAGTGAGTTTACAATGTCTTTACGCACCTTTGGTGTAGCTGTTGCCGTGAACGCTGAAACAATCGGGCGGTGCTGTAAGTTACTTATAAACTCATAAATTTTTGTATAACTTGGGCGAAAATCGTGCCCCCACTGCGAAATGCAATGTGCTTCATCAATCGTTACCATTGAAATATGTACAGACTTTGTAACGCTCATAAAGCTCTCGGTCAACAGTCTCTCCGGTGCAACATAAATCAGCTTGTAGACATTATTGCGGGCGTTTTGCAGTGCTTTGCCTATTTGAGTATCACTGAGTGTAGAATTGATGTATGCCGCAGAAACCCCGGCTTGAACCAGTGCGTTTACTTGATCTTTCATTAGCGAAATCAAAGGCGACACAATAAGCGTAACACCATCCATAATCAGCGCAGGCACCTGAAAGCATACAGATTTGCCTGCACCGGTCGGCATTATGCCAACCACGTCTTTGCCCGCAAGGATATCTGAAATAAGTGTTTCCTGCCCCCCACGAAAAGAATCATGTCCAAAGTACTGTTTAAGCACCGCATGAATCGTTTGTGTATGTTCTATTTGTTTTTGCATGAGTTGATTTTCCTATCTATTCTAACTCAAAATGTCTCGCCAGTATCGAAAGAACATAATGCAGATTGTGTGCATCGGAAATTGACATAGAATTTACTCCTGTTGTTGTGCATAACACTATAATCCGCAAATCTATACATGTCAACAAAGATTTTCGGTTTTTTATCTTCGGGAAGAAATATCCGGTTACGCTCAATATCCTCTTCGGTATAACTTAATGCATTGATTAACACAGTTTTCGGAATCGTAGTCCTTGTTGCTCCAGTATCGACCAAGAAACGTCTCTTAGGCATTGTTACTCCATCAATTGCTGTTAATGCCACATACAGACTTGCAACACCAGTCTGTAATATCCGTTACGAAAACAACATCAATACAGGAAATATCCGAGGTGTCAGAGATTGATGCCGATGAGATATGTACAATTATTGAGAAGATGATTGCTAAATCGAAGGACGATTCAAAGTATAAGATGTTTAGAAACGCTCACTTAAACAGAAAAACAAACGAGGTCGTTATTGAGAAATTTACAAACTGTACAATCTGGATACTTTTGCGTTGTAATCGCAGCTGATAACTTATGTAAAACACTGGTATTGCAATCGTTTGTGTTGTTTTTGTGGCATATGACAACTCTTGTTTTGAGAGTTGTCATATGTTCGCTTCTGGCACGCCAACTGGTGTCAAATACGAACTTTTTTGTTTGTGGTGGTGGGTTTTTGGTGGTTGTTTCAATCGCATAGCAACAATAAGCTAATGTTTGGTGGAGCGACCTACATTCCACATCTCCCAACCTCACGAAAACGCAAGGGGCTACGACTTATAAACCGTCGCCCACACAATATAAAAGCTACCAATCAGCCTGCTCTTTTTTTGTTTCCAGTTGTTTTAGCATATCCTCTGCACCGCTCTTTAACAGTTCTATTTTCTCTTTCGCAAGAGGGCTATCATCAAGCATATGTCCTTTCTCGTTCACTATACCCACCCCCTGTACATAAATCCATTTTCTACTAGCGAAATAAGAAATTGTTCGACAATAATTTCGAGTTCAGATTGAGTTGCTCCATTTTCCGCTCCACAAAAGCAATATTTTATTGATGTGTCATAACAGTTTGTACATCGGTATGCAACCTTCTGTAAAGGTGGACTTAAACGCAGTAAAATCACCGTCTATTTCAACAAACCCTTTGCTTTTATACAGGTTCACAACAGCAGAAGCAGGCACAGAGTACAATACAATGACTTCAGCGCCTACGTATATATTAGCATACTGCTCTATAGTTGTGATAACAGCATCAAGTAATTTTGAAGATAAATCAGACCCATGGTAACGTTTATCCATTGCAAACATTTTCAATTCTATAGCTGAAGCAACATTTAACTTTGCAGGCTCACCGTGCAATAACGCAGATGATAGCAAAGAAAAATAGGCAATCAAATCATCAGTTTCACAGTCAAGCGCATGATGAATGACTGCATGATCACTATCTTGCCACAAATATTCATTAAAAACATCATAACCACTATCAAAGCCCGAAGTATTTTCGCAAGCAGTGTCAATGTAAAAATTTGCCATACTTATTTCCTGTCGGGCTTAGTAAACAACACTTTAAAGTCTTGTTCAAGTTTTTTCTTGTCTTTCTTTTCAGTGCGCCTTTCCTCCAGCTGAGCAAGCAATTCTTCTGATTGTTTAGAATCAAGAATAATCGGTTGGTCACATGGGACTGCAAGGACAGATGTAGTTTCTAATGCACTCATGGGGAAACCTCCTGTTACTTAGTTGAGAATGTACGTACCACTTTTATAGTCTAACATAAATGTGTTTAATCCGCAAATAAAATCTAATGTCGAAAATGACAACTAACGATTTACGTAGTATAATGGATGTACAACATCTATCATAAAAATCGAATGTATAAAGAGGTGGCAGTATGCTGGACTACCAAATAGTGGCAATAAATGCTGTAAGAGAATATGCACGCGCAAGAAACAATGAACATCTGACATCGCTGAAAAAAATCTGCACGCCTTTGCACGCCTTTTGATGTAGATACAAGCGTTCTGTCCGGGAAAGTTTTGGACTGCCCAATTACAATAAACTTTCATCCCGACAGACTATCCAATAATGGGAAACTAATAATTGACAACCTTATAGCGCAAGGCATGTACCATGGGCAGTTCCGCACCAGAACCACCAACGGAGGAAAAACAGCACACATAGGTGGCGATCGTTTCCTATGGGAGCAGCGGTTATTTTTCGATTCGTACCCGGAAGATTCTGTTGAACGTCCAAAGTATGGTGCACTAAACCTTTTTCGGTATATTGATGGCGCTTCTGCACGTTTTGGCTCCTGCTTCTTTAGTTTAAAAACAGTGTACGTGATAGATGCACTTTTGCGTATGGTGATAGTTCAACTAATCCAACCACGTTATGCACGGCTGATACATTCGTAGGTGTACTTGCAGGTATGTTTGAAGATGTACAGAAAAACGGCAGATTATTAAACCAGGTAATCGTAACCGAGCGAGAAACGCTGGCGATTCTATTGAATCCTTGTCAAGATACGAGGGTTATGGGGAGAAATCTGGATTACTGCATTGAAACGCATATACACGGCGACGTGTCATTGACAGATGATGTTGAATATTTTTATGTGGATGAATCTTTTGCAGAATCAGCCTTAAGCGAAAAGATAGAACTGCTTTGTGAAAAATATGGAATAATTCTCCGTTGGATAACAAAGCGGCAATTAAAGGTTAAAGACTTGGGTGATTTGTTCCGTGGTCCAAATATTCCCATTTTAGCCCAAAAGATTGATAGCAGGATTGGCAATAATCAGGGTGTTATCAACGCAGCTTTGATTGGGGAAGCGTCTTGCAACAGTTTATACAATCCCGGTTTATGGCATGACATAGGGAACGAGGCTGAAATCTTTCAATATTTCAAGCAACTTTGGCATACAGTCGCTTTTTTTGGTTAAGAACTGTGGAAAACACAATCAAAAAGCCCTGCATTTACAAGACCTCACTGGCTCGCCAACTGGTGCCAAATACGAGCTTTTTTGTTTGGGGTGGTGGGTTTTTGGTATCTATTCCGATGAATCGTTAAGTTTGTAGGCAAAAGGTTCATCAAGTTTTGTATATGGCTTAAGGCGTGATTGCCTAAATTCATAAAGCAATTTTCCGTGTGGGGCATCGATGTCTGTTGCATCGAAATTAAACGAAAAATTGAAATAACTCAAAATATCAAGTCCTAATAGCGAATTAAGAGACGTCACTGAATCTGATGTCAAAATGTAATCATTTTGTATTTCATGCCCGCTAATGTTCATGCGTGGAGCTTTAACTTTGTATAAGTCTGCCTTATTGCCATCCGCCATGGTAGGTTTATCTTTCTCAGATAATAGTATTTTATGGCTTTGTATAAATTCTTCTGTATATCCAAGTAACTTCACAAGAAACCGTTTTGGAACTGTCGTCCTTGTTGCACCTGTATCTACAAGAAATCCCCATGTTTCCATTGATTTTCCGTCAAATGTAGCCAAACTAACATCAAGAAATACAGCACCTGACACTTGCAACGGCTCAGACTTCATATGAGACCACCAATCATAGGCACACGGTTTACCCCTGTAAGAATTCTTGTGCTTTGTGTAATACCCTCTTGTATAGCATAATCAAGCAGCTCATCCCATGAAGGTGCTGTGTATATTGCAATACCGACCTTCCTCCCAGTTTCAAGGTTCATTTCAACTATTTTAGTCAAAATAAATTCATCGGGATACACTTCAGCAATGTGAATAAATAACATCTCTGTAGCATTATCTATTTTTTTCATTTCCAGCACACCTGCCTTTCCTGAAGATGAGTATATTATACTCTAAGCGATTTAAAAAGTAAACGAGAATCACTATAAATACGATTGACTGAAAAAATTCCCTCAATAATCTAAAGTAACTGCTCCAGTTGCCGCTCTGCACTACCGGATTCTTTAAGGAAAATCGGTTCGCGCATTTTATCTAACAGACCCATATTGAAAACCTCCGAGTAAATGGCTTTGTTTACGCTGAATTATCTTTTGCATAATACATGCGCGCATCTTCTAATTTTATAGGGAATAATTCTATAAAGTGTGACCACGACAATTGTTGCGACAGTGTCGCAACAATCTGCTTTGCTAAAACACAAGAGTGCGGTTGAAGTTCGACAGTCACCCGCACTCACTAATTTCAATTTTGCACTCGTCGCTCCCGCAAGCACCTACTCAAATTTTGAGAAAGTACTTGCATTTGATGTTCCCGAGTAATATAATAATTTGCAGGAAACGAGAGTGCCTCGCTGGATTTCCGGCGGCAGACGAGAAGGGTCGCCACCCTCCTCGCCCTGTATACGTAACAATCCTACGTACACAATTGCAATACTGCAATACCACGTTGACTATTTTACTATGGTTTGCCTATACTGGCAAGCACAACATAGTGAGTGGTCGGTTGTGTAGCATTAAATGTGCTGTGTATGTAATGTACACGGCATTTTTCGTTTCTCGGAGAACACTC
>WQTE01000149.1 GCA_009786445.1 Oscillospiraceae bacterium
ACTTCTCTGCCAAGATCAAATCCAAATGGACGAGAGTCATAGCCGTCTTCCGGGCTGTTATACAGTTCCACTTCTGTATCTGCAACAAAAACAACAAAGCCGGCATTGTTGCTCGGATTCATCATATCAGGCTCGCCGACCATAACATACCTAAACCATTTTGTCGGATATCGCTTTCTCATTTCCAAGACAGTCATAATCTCTTGATTATCAATTTTAGTAACCATTCAATCTCCTTTCCGCAACTATGCAAATATTCGAAATACATCATTATTCTACCAGATTTTAACATAATTCTACCACGTAAGACGCCAAACTTCAACGACTTGTTTTATAATGCATTCCTGTGGACACGATGGTTTTTACTTGCGAAATTATAAGGACTTAATCTACATATATTATATTGGTTTGAGAAGGCTTTGCCCCTACGAATTGAGTTGTTTAGAGAAATACATCGTCATACTATTATGCTATATGCTCTTATGGCAAATCCGAACCGTCGCCGCCGAATCTGTTCTTGAACAGATGAAGCGAAAACGCGATGCCGAATCTTGATGGTCATGCTGTTTCAGAAGCCTGACCATTTTAGCATAATTGTTCCTCAAATCCCTTGAAGGTCTAACGTGCGCACTTAGCATAACTATACACTCCAATATTATTTTTTAACGACAGCGTATGGATTTCCTATAGTACACAGTTGGATTTTGCATAGTAGTGTGATAGAATAAATTTATTATTGGGGTTAGGAGACCGTGTAATTCAATGAATTATGTTCTATCACACCGGGAACACCCTGTTTTAGATATTAAAATAGATGAAGTAACAGGCGCAATCATTGAGCTTGGTGAGCTATATGCTCCGGCGCGTTTGCCGATTGGGGTGTCTATTAAGAATGGCAAAGTTGATCGGGCAATCTTGAATAACTGGTGGCTTGACCGTTCTATCCCTTCCACTCGCTTCGGTTTGCGTGAGGCACTTCAAACATTGCAACTCAGTAACGCCCAATTGCTTTTGACAAAGTGCTACGGACTTAGCTTATCAGATCAATACTGGATTTACCCGAAAAAACTAACCCTGCGGTGGGAAGATATAAACTTCTTTGATAATACATTTTCCGAAGATATAGGTAAAATTCTGTTTGGCGAAGTATCAAATAAAGGTGAGATTTGCTTTGTTTCACCCGACAACACATCGGACGGCTGGTTAAAAAAGAAATGGATTATATCCGATGGTAAGCGGCAGCTCATAAAAGGCGGCAGTAATCCTGCACAGCAAGAACCATATAACGAAGTGTTGGCAAGTGCAGTTATGCGGCGGCTTGGAATACCGCATATTTCATATAAACTCACAATGATAAACGAACTTCCATACAGCATCTGTGATGATTTTATAACACGAGATACGGAGTTGGTTCCCGCATGGCGTATAACTCAAATACAAAAAAAGAAAGGCAACACATCGCAATATCAGCATTATCTGAGTTGCTGTGAATATCTGGGTATCCTTGATATATCAAACTCGCTCGACCAAATGCTTACTGTGGATTATATTATTGTGAATGAGGACAGGCACTTTAACAATTTTGGTGTGATTCGAAATGCAAACACTCTGGAGTGGATTGGGGCAGCCCCTATTTTTGATAGTGGCACTTCTGTGTGGTATAACAAATTCACACACATGATTAGCCACATGGCAAAGCACCCCAGTAAACCCTTTAGGTCAAAACATTCAGAACAAATCAAGTTGGTGAAATCGTTCAAATGGCTGGATATCGAAGCTCTTTCAGGGATTGATGAGGAGTTCAGGGAAATCATATCAGGCTCGATTTTTATTGATGAAGCAAGGTGCGACAGACTCTGCATCGGGATTAGAAACAGGGTTAAGCAACTTGAACAATACGTCAGGTCAACGGTAAACTAAGGTCAAATAATAGCGAAAACGATTCAGCTGCCTATTGCATTTACAGGCTTCTTGTGGTTAAATAATTATAAGGAAACGGAGGTTGCCATGAAAAGTAATGTGCATACAGAGGCTGACAGAGCTGTTTGGCTAACCTATGTTGTCCATAATACAGCAGAGGATATCGGCAAGCCTATCAAAGATACAGTTGAGTTACTGGAAAAGCATGGGCTAATTATATGGATTCTTCAAGGATATAGGTCGTTTCATACACAAGGCTTTGAGTATATGGCAGAATTGTTAGCAGATAAACTCCGTGAGGCACATGCTATATGATTCTCTATCATGGAACAGACCAAATAATAGATTCTATAGATTATAGCAAAAGTCGCTTACGAACTGATTTCGGGCGGGGATTTTATATGTCAGACAAACTTGGAAACGCACAAGATTGGGCAGTAGATAAGTCTGGCTTATTTGGAACTCCGACGGTTATGCGTTATGAGTTGAAAGATGCAATCCTTCATGACAATACCATAAATAGCATAAGATTTAATAATCCAAACCTAGAGTGGTTGAATTTCGTTAGAGATAATAGGCGTAGAGATGCATCCGGGAATAATATAAAAGAGCCAAGACATTCTTATGATATTGTTTCCGGACCGATAGCTAATGATAAGGTAGCAATAGCTGTGGATAAATATTGCAGGGGTAAGCTGACTGCGGAGGAAACTCTTCATGAAGTAAAGGCGATTAAGAACGTGTTTCAACTCAGCATACACACACCATTAGCCTTAACATACATTGAAAAGATTACATTTTCTCAGCGAGTCAACAATAGTTGGACAAAATGGAAAAATTGCCAGTGAATGCAGCCATTGCACCACAATCATTAACGAGCGGACACCTACCATGAGGATGTACGCTTTTTTATTATGTCGAACAATACTAAACAACACTCACCTTTGGTAATTCTTGCAAATCACATAAATAATGGTATAATTGGGGAGAAAAGTTGCGAACGCACTCGTAAAAACTTATGCTTAAAACTGTTGTTTACTGACAAAGAAAAACAACTGCCGCAAAGGAGGCATATATGAGCGTTAATATACTAGCTATCGGTGATGTTTCAGGTCCTGTGGGGCTTGATTTTCTGTCGCAAAAGCTCAGGAGCATTAAAAAGCACTACAACATATCCTTCACCGTGGTCAATGGCGAGAACGCCTCGGGATTGGGTCTTATGCCAAATCAGGCAGATGAAATGTTAAACGCCGGAGCAGATGTCATAACTTTGGGGAACCACGTATGGAGTCGTCAGGAGATATGCAATTACCTTGACGATAACAGATACATACTTCGCCCTGCAAACCTTGCACCGCAAGCACCCGGGCGCGGATGGGGTGTTTTTGCCGCTTCGTTTGGAGATGTCTGCGTTATAAATCTCATGGGCAGGGTCGGCGTGCCTATGGAGAGCGACAATCCGTTTCTTGAAGTCGATAGAATCTTAAAAAAAATAGATGCAAAAGTCATACTCGTGGATTTTCACGCAGAAACCACAAGTGAGAAGTTTGCAATGGCATATCATTTAGACGGCAGAGTGTCTGCGCTCTGGGGTACACATACCCATGTTCAAACATCAGACGGGCGTGTCTTTCCAAAGAACATGGGGTACATTACAGACCTCGGCATGACAGGTGCTATCGAGTCAATCATAGGTATGGAAATCAAGGAACCGCTCGAACATTTTCTCGGAAACCCCACTGACCGCTACGTTCCCGCAAGCGGAGCTGCAAGACTTGAGGGTGCAGTTTTTGAGATTGACTATAGCACAGGGAAATGTCTGAGCGTTGAAGCTATTAGAATCAGTTAGCGCAGTCATATATGCGTATATACTTTCTATAGAGTTATTAAGTCCATTTTAAGTTCAGACAATGCACTTTTGTTGCCGCAACAAGCACTTTGACAACGAATCCATACTAACATATATCAGAGCAGAACTCAATGTTGATTTTGTGTTTTGCTCATGGTATTGTATATCATCTGCTAAAAGCAAGGAGCAAGTTTGAAGGAATGGTCATAAAAATGAAACAGACATCAATATATGAGACAAACAAGCCAATCGGTCCTTTGGCAAGCAGACTTCGCCCGCGTGATTTAGATGAGTTCGTCGGTCAAGAACATTTGCTGGGCGACGGTAAGGTTATACGCCAAATGATTGACAGAGACATGGTCTCGTCAATGATTTTTTGGGGACCGCCCGGGGTCGGAAAAACGACACTTGCGCGCATTATTGCAGGAAGGACAAAAGCGGAATTCGTTAACTTCAGTGCAGTTACCAGCGGAATTAAGGAAATAAAGGAAGTCATGAACCGTGCTGAAAAAATGAGCGTTTTGGGTGACAAAACCATATTGTTTGTTGATGAGATTCATCGCTTCAACAAGGCGCAGCAGGATGCCTTTTTGCCATTTGTTGAAAAAGGCAGCATAGTGCTGATAGGCGCAACAACCGAAAATCCCTCGTTTGAAGTAAACTCCGCTCTCCTGTCGCGTTGCAGAGTTTTTGTGCTGAATGCCTTACAGCAGGAGGACCTTGTAAAATTATTGAAAAATGCCATAAAAGACCAAAGAGCGTTTGAAGGGCAGGAAGTAAGGATTACAGACGATATGCTCGCCATAATTGCAAACTTCGCAAGCGGCGATGCCCGCACGGCACTAAGCACCTTAGAGATGGTTGTTCTCAACAGCGAGACAGACGAGACGGGCATAACCGTATCCATGGAAATGCTTGAGCAATGTATAAGTAAGAAATCTCTGCTCTATGACAAGAGCGGGGAAGAGCATTACAATATTATATCTGCACTTCACAAATCCATGAGAAACAGCGATGTAGATGCCTCGATATATTGGCTTGCACGTATGCTCGAAGCAGGGGAGACACCCTTGTATGTGGCAAGGCGAGTGGTGCGTTTTGCGAGCGAAGATATAGGCATGGCAGATAGCCGTGCTTTGCAAATAGCAGTCGCGGCATATCAGGCGTGTCACTTTATCGGTATGCCCGAGTGCAGTGTCCATCTGGCACACGCTGTTACATACATGGCACTTGCGCCGAAATCCAATTCACTCTACGTTGCATACGGCGAAGCGGCACATGATGCACAAAATATGTTGACCGAACCGGTTCCGCTACAAATTAGAAATGCCCCGACAAAGCTGATGAAGGAGCTCGGATACGGCAAGAACTATATTTACGCACACGACACAGAAGACAAACTAAGCACCATGCAATGTCTACCCGATTCGCTAAAAGACCGCAAATACTACAAACCCACCGAACAAGGGCAAGAGGCAAAAGTTAAAGAACGCATGCAGCAAATCGAGGATTGGAAAAAAGCGCAAGGGTGAAGCGAGGGGACGGGGGGAGCGAAGCAAGGGGACGGGGGGAGCTGCTTCAGGAGTGAAGCAGGCACCCCCGTCCCCTTGCTTCGCTACCCCCGTCCCCTCGCTTCACTCCACAGTGACAC
>WQTE01000150.1 GCA_009786445.1 Oscillospiraceae bacterium
TCACAGACGTGATATACCGCGAGTCCCAACGAGACTCCTGTCAATGGACCTGCATACGTGGGGTCGCCCGCTGTGACTGTCTCGGCGGCAAGACCTGCCGCTTCTCCTTCGGCTGCGCCGAATATGACCATCACATTCTCGGGACCGTATTGCTCAGCATACTCTTTGACCCTCTTTTGGTTTTCGAGATCCATTGCACCTGCGGATGTTCAGACGAAGCATTCAGTTGAAGAAAATACAATTTCTGCTCCGGCCGATTTCAGGCACTCATCAATAGCAGGACCCGGAATTCCATCACGGTCTCCAATGACAATGAGCTTACGGTTTTCAAACATACTCATTATCGCTCCTCCTTTCCTGTTACTTTGAAATATTAGCACCAAAGGCTTTCGCCCTCAGATATGCCCTTTAATCATGTTTTCGATTGCTTCTTCGGTGCAATCATCTTTAACAAGCTCCTGCACTTTCTCGCCACCTTTGTAAATAGCCATAACGGGAAGGCCCATGACTTTTTGGGAAATTGCCAGACGGCGCGCTTTCATTGTGTTTATTTTTGTGAACTTCAGTTTGTCGGCGTATTTTTCGGCAAGGCTGTGTACCGTAGGCATAAGTGCCATACATGGCTCGCATGAATCGCTGTAAAAATCCACGAATACTGTCTTGTCCGCCTTAAGTACTTCGGGCTCAAAGGTTTCTTTATCAAGTTCAAGCATTGTTTTGCTCCTTTTCTTTGCGGGTCACAGAGGACTGCGACCCCTACAATTTATTCTGATAAGTATTTTTCGATATGCATTGAGGCAATTGCTCCGTCGGCTGCTGCCGTTACTACTTGACGAAGCGGCTTAATGCGGCAATCGCCAACTGCGTATACACCTTCGATATTTGTGCGCATATTTTCATCGGTTTTGATGTAGCCATGCTGCATATCAACCATACTTGAAAAAGCCTCAGTCCTCGGAATCAGCCCTATAAACACAAATAGTCCGAATGTGCCGTCCTCGGGGTCAGCGTTAAACTCAGTCAGCTCACCTGTCTTATCATTTTTTACAATTATGGTGTCCAGCAGACCGTCGTCGCCCTTTACTTCCTCAATAACGGAGTTGTAAACAAAGCTGAACTTCGAGTCATTTAGCACCTTTTGCTGCAACGATTTTGCGGCTGTCAGCTCGGGCAGGTTTTGAATAATCGTTATTTTTCTTGCAAATTTGGATATAAACAATGCTTCCTGCACTGCGCTGTCTCCACCGCCGACTACATAGACTTCGAGGTCTTCAAAGAACGCTGCATCACACGTTGCACAGTACGAAACTCCTTTTCCCGTGAAATCAAGCTCGCCTTTGCAGCCCAGAAGTCTCGGAATCGCGCCGCTTGCAATGATTACAGTCTTAGCTTTGTATGTACCTTTAGCTCCTGTGAGTGTCTTTGCGTCACCTTCAAGCTCCGCTCCCGTGATGTCGTCCGTTTTAAACTCCACACCAAAACGTTCTGCTTGCTTGACCATTTTCTCCACAAGCGACGGGCCTGTTTCATTTTCTACCGCTCCCGGGTAGTTGTCAATCTCATTTGTTGATGCAGCCTGACCGCCGTGTTTTGTCTTTTCGATGAGAAGCGTTTTCAGCAGTCCGCGCCCCGCGTAGAGACCTGCCGACAGACCCGCAGGCCCGCCACCGACTATTATTACATCATAAATTGTATCTGCCATAGTGTTTTAAGTCCTCTCTTACGTAAACCTGCTTATAATCTTATTTCACTTCAAAAATAGTCTGACCATCAACCTTCGTAGCAAGCGCATCAAGCGCAGTTTGAACAATCTTACGTCTGAGTTGTTTTTCTTCGGCAGCTCCAAGTGAGGGGTTGCCCAGCGGGTGTGGAATCGCTACAGCCGGAACAATTCTGTTTGCTCCTACTGTCATTGAAATTGGTGTTACCGTGCAGACGTGCACTACCGGGATGCCTGCGCGTTCAATTTCTTTAACCATCGTTGCACCGCAACGTGTGCATGTTCCTCAGGTGGATGTCAGGATTACAGCTTGCACATTGTCGTCTTTGAGTTTCTGCGCAAATTCTGCCGCAAACTGCTTTGAACTCTTTGTAGCTGTGCCGTTGCCGACTGTGGTGTAAAATTTGTCATGGAGTTTTCCGATAATGCCTTCTTTTACCATGTCGCGAAGCACGTCTACCGGTAAAACTCTGTCTGCATCCGCATTTGCGTAGACAGGGTCGTAACCGCCGTGCGCTGTTTCAAAGGATTCGGGTGTTAAGTCTTCAACGCCTGAAATATCGTATTCTCCGTATTTTGATGCGCTGGACGACTCTATTCTGTCAGGGTTAGTTTTTGGCACAATACCGCCTGATGTGACCAGAGCTATTGTTGCAGAGCTAATATCAACCACTGCCGCATTTGGCTCTACACGGTCAAAATCGGGCATGGGATATTCTGTGACGAATGGTTTACCCGCCATTTTTTTCAGCAGCATATCAACCGCACGGCGTGAACCGCGCTCTTTTTCAAAGAAGTTGACACGCGTACCTCCCGGTAGATAGCCTTCTTCTATTGAAGCACCTATTTGCTCTCCCGCAGCCAGTTTCAGTGCAAGTGCCGCCATTTTCGGCACGGCATCACGCATTCCTGCTGCGTTATTTTTTGTTGCTACAATCAGGAGCTTATCTTTAAACATTTCCGCTCCCGGATTTTCCTCATACATACCCGTGAGAACGGGGATTCCGAGTTCTTCTCTCACTGCATCACAAATCGTCCCGCAGGCTACCCCGTAACGCCCTGCGTTAAATGCAGGACCGGCTACGAAAACATCAGGTTTTTCAGCTCGAACCATGTCAAGCAACGTTTTCTTTGCTTCCGCAAGGTTTTCGTTAAAAAACGAGTCACCGCATACTATTGTTTTTGTAATTTCAGCCTTATCGCCGAAAGCTCCGGCAAAAGCCATGCCCGGGCCGACGACACCATCACGCATTTCAGGCTTATGGTCTGCAAATTCCTCGCCGCCAATACCTGCGTAAAACTGATTTATATAGTGAACTACTTTGAATTTACCCATATGTACATATTCCTTTCAAACGCTCTTTATCGTGCGCTCAGGCGACTAAACCCGAGTTCGTTTGTCGCACCTGTTATTGCTTGAATTTCTACAGTAATGCTGCCGTCGGATTCCAAGCTTCCTGCAAAGCCACCCGCTATTTTTTCCGTGTAATCGAGCGTGCCAATGACACGGTCGAGCTTTGGAAGCGTGACTACTTGATTTGCATTACCTGCCGTGACAAGGGCGTCTGCTTTAGCATCCGCATCGGCGAGTGACTGCGATGTGCCGTCTCTTCCTGCATACTCGTCTGTGATAATGACCGTGTGGGTGCCTGTTTCTTCAATCTTTTTGCAGTTCATAATGAGGTCGGTGTCGGGGTTTCCGAAACCTTCCTGAGATATTATGACTCCTTCAAGGTCAAGATAATCAACAAGTTTAGCAGACCAGTCGGAGCTGCGCATTTTATCTGCAAGATAGACATTTTCATTGGTTATAATCATGGCTGAGAAGTTGAGCGTTTTGCCGTGTTCGCTGAAAAGGTCTTCGATAACGGGGTTGTTTTGATGGTGATATGTCGTGTTTTTGTCGCAAGCGGAGACACAGTTGCCGCTCACAATCGCTCCGTCCATGATTTCTGTAGGACTGAGCATTGTTGTGAGTGATTGCTTCATATCAACGCCGTAGACGTAGGTGTCATGTAATAACCCCTGGCTTTGCAGCATTAATACATAACCCACACGCGGTAAATCCGGGTATTTCTTTATGCCTTCCATCAATGACGGGAAGTCATATTCTTTTGTCTCGTCGGGAGTAAGATTCTTGCCGAGCTTGCCGAGTTCATATGCTATTTTAAGTCCTGCTGTGCGAATAGCCGCTTCGTATTCATGTGCCGTGATTCCGTCAACAGGTGTAAAATCGACTACCAGATTATTTGTAGCAGAAAATGGTGTGTAATCTGCTCCAACGCCTGTCATGTCTATAATTCCTTCTTGGAATCCAACGATTTTCCCAACCGTAACAACTGCCGCTCCCCTGAGCACGTGGGTCGTGCCCGAGCCAACTGTGGCGACTTTTGTAGTCATTCCCGGGAATATATCTCCCGGCCCTTCAACCTTTGCGCGTGGCTCAATGACATCTTTTACCGGAGTGATGCGCACACTTTCTCCCGGTCTTGCCACATCAAACTTCACTGATTTGATGTGTTCATCTTCAAGCGCAATCGCTTCAAGCGCCTTCGTGTCTACGTACAAAACGCCGTCTCTGACCTCTGCTTTGTCAGCCGTCATTATGTCACGTATTTCGATGTATCCGACTTTAAGTTTCAATCTTCAGACCTCCTTTTTCGTCACGTTGCTCTGTTTCTTTCCAGAACTTCTGATATTAGTGATAAATCTACGACTTGCAAGTCATGCAAATGCTTGTCGTGTATAACTTTTTTTTCAAATTTTTCCGCAGTTATTATGCACTGCTCGACGAGCATCACCGAATCGGCATCTGTGTTTGCAAAAGATCTCGCCAGCAGTACAGTCTTATATGGATTTTCATTTGGTTTCACACTGCCTGACAGCGGGTGTGTCAGTAGTCTGTATCCTTCGTGTACGTGGTCGCGCACAGCTTTCAGCACTCCTTGGAAACCATCGTCAACAAACTCTGTTTCCTGCTTATCTGCATATTTTTCGTGTACTAACGGGTTGTTTGTAATGAGCAATGTCCTTTTTAAACTCGTCAAAACCATTCGCTCCTCGGGTAAATCTATGCTCCCTGCGCACTAACGATTCCATTGTACAACATGCTCAGTATAAGTTCAACCTTTTTCATGTCGTTTGTAGAAAATTTCATATTTGGTACATTTTTAGCGTTTTTTAAGCTTCAATACTATCAAAATAATTATGGCAATAATGACAATTGGCACAAAATAGCGAATAATTAGTCCAATTGCCCCAAACGCAAGACCCAAGATTCCTCCGAGAATACTGAACACTAAAATTAGTGCAGCGATTGCGACTATAGCAAATATTATGAGTAAAAGATTGCGATTCATTTCGAGTTCTCCTTCGTTATGTTATGTTTCCACGCCCTCACCTTATGGTGCAGATATGTCTCTATGTGATTGTAACACATTTTTTCAATTTTTGCTAAGTAACTTAATTTATTCATTTTTTGGAATATGTCATTTTTGGAAATATTGACATTACCGAAGGTTATGTTACAATTAGCAGACGGAGAGACTTTTTCATGGAGGTAATAAGGTAACTGGTGTGCCTCGCGGTCTTCAAAACCGTTGTTCGAGCCAAAACTCGAAGATGGGTTCGATTCCCATTTGCCT
>WQTE01000151.1 GCA_009786445.1 Oscillospiraceae bacterium
TTTCATTGGAACGCAACATGCCGCCGACTTACTCCACCTGATTGAGAGGAGGGCAGTCCGATGAATGAAGTCAATGACAATGTAGTGGGAATTTGCATAGAGTCCATATCGGCACAGGTCGCTGACACATATGCCGAAAAACAAGAAATTTCTGTGACCGAAGCTATGCGCATGTTCATGACAACGAAAACTTATGAGCTGCTAACAAATCCCAAATCATACCTTCACCTTGAATCGGCTGTCTATGTAGAGGATATGCTAAGTGCAGAACTATCGGGAGATTGGGAAAGTTGGATGGAGGTGTAAAAGTGGAACTTAGGAGATTCAACGAAGTAGCTTACTTTCAAGTCGGCATTGCTCGAAAGTACATGCAACGTCACAACCTGACCCCTATACAATTTGTCGAGAGAGATGAGAAGTATAACATCTTAACGTCTTCTCGAAATTGGTTATGAGCCGTTTCACCTAACCGGGGATGAAGGCGTTCTTGATGAGATTGATGAAATTGTCGCAGAGCAACAGGCAGCATCAATTTAGAGAATAACAGGTATTGGAACAGATTTATAAGTCGAGCAACAAAAGGGTGCCTCCCCAAACTCAGTTACAAATAAAGCTATTGACGAACTAATAGACCGTATTATAAATGAAAAATTACGCTTGCCTGTACAGATTTCCACATTCCATAAGGTAATAACACCTGTAACCTTCAACCGGGAAGTACTACCAAGTTACGCCGCCCGGTGCGGCTATGGGGACTATGGCTACATATGTTGTGCCGCGGCCGAGATTCAGCGGTTGGTTGTTGCTTGCAAGCCTGTATACAAAGGGGGCGGAGTAATTCTCTCTCGACCAGGTTATGGCGACTCTCCTGCCTCCGTTTACGAAGTAGCCTGTGCCTGTGCCGGTTGTTCTTACCTCGCGCAGACGGTTTGTCTCCACGGGCGGAGCTCCGTCACGTGGGTGTGCACCGACATCGGTTCTGAGTATAATTAAATTTGTAAACTCAACTCTTGCACCGTTATTTGCATCAACGAAGTCACTGTTGGTTCCATTGATTGTTTGCCTCATGTGGTAAACACCACGTGCCGCATCAAAGGTGAATGCGGATGATTTTGCCGTGGTAAACCTGATATTCACGTTGTTGGTAACAGCGCCGCCTGCCGGAGTTGCATTATCTACAAATGACAGCCGATTATTCCAACCTGCATTGTGGTTGAGTCTAAAACCATAATTTGGCAGATGCCTGTTTATGAGTTCACCCGAGGTTACTACATTGTGCTCTGTAAGCACTGTACGTCCGGGAATTCTGTAGGGGTTTCGATTGATTATCTGCCTGTGTGCGGCAGGACCCTCATGTGCATTAATCCATGTGGTGTTTCGGGAGGGTATAATTTCATTAGCTAAGAAACTGCGCCCGAAACTCAATAAAATGGCATCATGGCTATCAGCAATTTCACCTATGTAGTATCTTGCGCTGCGGATACTGCCGATGGTCGGCAGATTTGAAGTGTCTTGGAATAGCGCAATCATCCGAGTTCTGTTGTACTCGATAGCCACTTCATATATTATGTCGGCTCTTGAGACACCGTTCATAGGCAGAGCAGCAGGGGAGTTGTTGTTAAGCGAAACTGCAAGGGGTCTTCTGCTTGCCATATTCTCAGGTATTGGAAGACCTGAGAGTGGGCTGTTAGAGCTTCGCTCAAGCCAACGACCGTCGACCGTAAATGTGCGCCATACGTTATTGACCGATACGGTTCCGGTTGCCATGGTGCCATTGGGACGGAAGTAATACCAATTGCCGTCTATTTCAAGCCAGCCTGTGACCATAACTCCGTTTGTGCGCATGAAATACACATCTCCGCCATCGTGAACCCAGCCTGTTTGCATCCAGCCGTCATTGTCAAAGAAATACCAAGCGCCGCCTATATGCCTCCAGCCTATTGCCCAAGTGGTAGCAGAAAGCTCATACCACCAACGCCCGTCTCTTTGTTGCCAATTACCCTCCGCAGCGGCCGCAGCAGCCGCATTATTCGCGGTCGAAGTGGTGCCGCCGCTCAGCCAGCGACCGTTTGTAGCAAAAGTGTGCCGCTCACCGCCGATGGTTACTGCTCCCGTGGCCATGGCACCACTCGGATGCATCCAGTACCATAACGCACCGTCTTGCACCCAACCTGTTACCATAGCACCATTTGGGCTGAGAAAATACCATGTTCCTCGGTCATTTATCCAGCCTGTTGCCATAGCGCCTGAGTCACGCAGGAAGTACCATGCTCCACCTTGGTGAACCCAGCCTGTTTGCATCCAGCCTGCACTGTCAAAGTAATACCAAACGCCACCAATCTCTTTCCAACCTGTTGCCCAGGTAGTAGCGGTCAGTTCATACCACCAACGTCCACCTTGTTGCTGCCATCTGGCACCTGCCGTGACGGGCACGGCAAAACTAAGCATTGTGACGGCAATCAGTGTCGCTGCAATAATTCTTGTGAGTTTTGTTTTAATGGTTTTCACTAGTGTCCCTCCGCGCACACGGTTTGTGCTGTTTATACCTCTGAGGTTGACATAATAACATACGGGGATTACAAAGTCAAGCAAAACTGTAAACAATTTGACATTTTTTGTAATTTTTTGTCTGCAATATTTATTCTCACCTGCCAATTACTTTTAACCGTAGTTTGGCACCGCCCTGCTTGCCTGCTCTTGCCACTTTTATCAGCCTGTATTTGACTGTTCGCTTAATCTTGACCCGCACGGTTTTCCGGAGATTTTTATTATATTCCTTGGTGAGCTCCCTGTACCTGTCAGCGACCTTTACAATTGCACGTTCCCATGGGATATAGACATGCTCGGAAGCCATCTTGCCGACAGTCCTCAGATGGTCTCTATCAGAAAAAATGCTCTCAATCTTATCGGCAACAAGAGCGGGGTTGCTTTCGGTGATAAAGCCCGTTACCATGTCTTCCAAGAACTCAGCCGGCGCACTCTCGCTCGGAACAAGCGCAGGGCAAGATGCCGCCGCCGCTTCCTGCACAACAAGCCCTTGTGTGTCATATGTTGACAAAAACAACAACAAATCTGCAACGCAGTAATAACCCATTAATTCTGCCCTGTCAGTGACTCTGCCCGCAAAACAAACACAGTCATCAAGCCCATAGTCAGCGACCTTGATTTTTATATCATCTAAATCATCGCCATCACCGACAAAAATCATGCGAAACATAAACCCACGTTCACGAAGCAGCTTCAAGGCATCAAGCTGCAACGCAATCCCTTTATACCACATCATTCTGCCTACGAAGAGCAAAACAGGCACACCATCGGGTAAACTGAATTTTTCTCTGATGCTTGTCTTGGCAGAGCTTTCGGCAGTGGTGGCAATAACCTCGGAGCCGCTGGGCATTACGACATATCCACCTTTGAATCCTCTGCTTTTGAGGTATTCACCGGCACCTTTGCTGACTGCCCAAACTTCATCAGCCGCTCTTATGTTTATGTAGGCATATCTCTCTATCTCGCGCCTGAGCGCCTTTGATGAAACAGCCTGCGCAATGTCATAATGCCATTTTGTGTGCTGAGTGAACACAATGGGAATGTCTAAAAACCTGCGAAGCTGCCTGGCAAGGAGCATAGAGGTGAATGGGCTGTGCGCATGGATTATATCTATGTCCATCTTTTTAAGTTTTCGTACAAGATAGGGGATAAACGGATGCCCCGCCCTGTAATGCGAGTAATGTATTGAGACAGACGGGAATCCGTAGACGGGAAACGGGTAATCATATTTTAGTCCCGGAATCTTTGGTGTAATAACGATAATGTTTCCGTAGCCTCCATCATGAAGCGCCTGTGCATACCCTAAAGCGCACCGACTTACTCCATCAATCATTGGCGGAAACGAGTCTGTAATAATTGCAATATTCATAAAAAGCACCCTCATTTCATAATATACATTATAACATACTAAAATCTCTTTGCAATCTGCATATTATGAGTTATAATAGTGGCATTTAATGAAAGTGGAGGAAAACTATAATGCCAAAAATAGAAGTATTCTTTGACCACACCTGCCCATATTGTGATAGGGGGCTCTCCTATCTATGGGAACTACTGCCAAAGTATCAGGGCGTAGACATCGTATGGTGCCCTGTTGAGGCGCACCCGAAAAACGAGGAACCCGAACACCGTCCGTGGCAAAACCTTGCCGTACAAGCGAGTCTTTGCGTGCGTGACTTAGGCGCAGATGAAGTGGCATATCACAAAAGGCTCTTTAAAGCCTATTTTGAGGAAAAGCTATCCGTTGAAGATACAGCTGTACTCGCCAAATGCGCAGAAGAAATCGGCGCAGACAGAAGCAAGGTTGAGGCTGCACTTAAAGATGCAAAATACGAAAAACAGCAGCTTGCAGCTAACGATTACGCCTACGAGCAAAAAGATGTATGGGCAGTTCCGACATTCGTCGGCGAAACAACCCGTCTCGACTCAGTAGCGGGCATTGGCGTGACAAAAGCTCAGGTGGAGAAGTTGCTTGCCGAATGCTCCGGGTAAAATGCAATCATCGCAGCTTAAACCGCTTAGGTGCGAACATCAGCAGTAACACCAACCCAAGCCCGATGTACACCACCGTTGCGCCGATTGCTACTGCGGAATACACAAAAAAGTCAAACCGATTTTGAAGGTTTATCACGGCTATAATAACAATCACTGAATTGATGATTGTGTAGACGGTGCTCTTCGCCTTGCCCGCTTCGTCATAGGGCTGAATAACATAGTACAAAAATAAATCATTAAACGCAAAAAGCACACCTATAGTCGTAAGCACCACAAATAAAATGCCCGAATACAGAATATCTAAGTGTCCGAATATTAAGCTGACGATAAAAATCACGGAAGCAGACATCACAGTGGTTATGAGTAGATTATACTTCAAAATCACTGTGATTCTTGATTTAAACGATGCGAAAATATTGTCGCGAGTCCTGTAGTACGAATAGTGAAGCATCTGAATATCGCAGTTTGAAAACACAGAAGCCGTAATAATGCGCCCCATAGAAACAAGGTATATAAGATAAAAGAAAACCGGAACATAGGAGAATAGGTAGTGTAGCTGATAGACTTCAAGTCCGAGCTGATCTCGAAGAATTCCACCATCGAAGACTACACCTTGGGTGAGTGACACGATTAGGATGACACCCACCACTAAAACGGGCAGAAAAAGCATGATGGAACATCTTGTGACAAGCTTTTTTTTGAAATATTTGTTGTGCCTGTCAAAGAAAATGGCGTTTAAATAAGCAAAACCTGTAGCATTGCTGTGCTT
>WQTE01000152.1 GCA_009786445.1 Oscillospiraceae bacterium
CCAAGCCAAAAGTGGATGATTTGTGGAGTCTTTTTTGCTTAAGCAGTGGCGCAATGCTCTCTGGCTCGCAAAAAAGCGGAATAAATTATCCATTTTTGGCGGCATGTGAACAGTAACTGCAAAAGCTCACTTCAATAGTGAAAATTTCGCCCCCTGCCACATCTATGGTCAGGTTTTCTCCTGATAACACCAAATCTTCCAGAGGATCCTCGTTTAGCTTACATTTTCGGGCTTTACTCACGGGAAAGCCAAAAGTAACAGTGCCTGATTGCTTGTCTGCCGTTGGATTAAACAGCCGCAGAATAATACTTTGCCCGTTTTCCGACTGCTTGAGAGCGGAGAAAATCAGATTTTGGTTAGAAATACTGCAAAAGCTATTTGTCAGCGGAAAACTACCCGCTTCGCCGCCGTAGAGTTGTGAGCAGCTTGTAGCGGCATTTACGCCCTGTGCCTCGCGATACACACTACCTTCGCTCCAATTTCCGATATGCGGGTAAATCGCGTAATTAAATTCCATTTTCCGCAGAAGCTGGCTGCCGTCCTGAGAATCAAATTGACCCACAGCTTCCCACCACGTCACAATCATGTTACCCATCGCCCTGAAAAGTGTCAAATAGAGGGTATTTTGACCGTCGTTGGCAAACTCATATTCGGTCAGGCAATCATTTAGCAATGCAAGCCCTGTTTTGCTATCGCTCACATCAACGAAGCTCTGCATAGGCAGCGTTTGCATTTCAGGCCAATAGCTACCGTCGGCGGCACGTTGGTTAACTTTAGGTCGCCTGTCTACGGTGAAATGCCCCGCAGAATCGGCATAGTCCGCCTGGATGCCTGTCGGAAATGCAACACGGAGCCTGTGATTTTTTGCGTTGTTATTGATGATGGTGTGTACGTCCAGCCGCTTTGAATCCCTTGTGAGCGTGAAGCGGGATAAAATCTTATACTCCACCAATTTATCACTGCGCTTGCCCTTACCGCGCACCCCGTAAACGGATTCTTCCGCTTCGGCGGGGAGTTGCATGGTATATTCCACAGCAACGGTTGCACTGAGCGGGCCGTTGTCCTCGCTCCAAATCCGCGCCGGGCAGCTTTTTGTAATGTGTACCTGATTGTGATACGGCGGGTAATAAGCCCAGTAATTTCCGACATCTCCCGCATCCTCAAAGTAGTGCAGGTTGTCATAGACCTTGCCGGATTCCTTATGCAAAAGCCGTATGGTGCCGCTTGTATTAAACTCAGCACGCAGATGTGCATTTTCCAGCACATTATTGTCGGTGAGTATATTTCCGTCGTTAGCCCGTCGCATGGGAAGCCAGTAGAATTTTTCAGGTCCAAACCGCTGCTGCGGAACTATTTCAATGACCTTATATCCCATTGCCGGAAGCTCACCGAAATCAATATAACACTCATGCCTGTGTGTTATAAACGGCCATGGCCGCGCCTCGGCATCATGTACGGGATACGCCTTTTCATCACGGGATATTTCCTGCACTTGCAACTGTTCACCCGTTGCCGCATCAATTGCGGTAAAATCCCAGATATGCTCGCGTGCCGGCGTTGCTATGCAGAGTTTACCGATGTCTTTGAGCGAATATGGCAAAGGGTTGTACACAAGCAGCAAGATTGTTTTTTTGCCAAAAGCGGATAGATTAAGCCCCCGCGCAAGGTATGCAAGAGCTTCATCGGTAATAACTTGCCCTATTTCGAGTGCCTGTGCCAGACGGTACTGCACGTCATTTGCGGTTTTGTCCTGCGTTACACCGTTGATTGAGTCGTGAGGGTGGGATTTGAGTAAATAATCCCAAGCCTTGTCTAACATTCCTCTTTGATATTTTCCACCCAAAGCCCAGATCGCAGATGAGAGCGGCTCTGCCTGTGCGAGCAGTGCGTTTTGTGCTTGCTTGTTGGCAATTTTCAGATAAATTCTTGATGACAGGGCATTTCCCGAACATTCCCCGGCAGGGCCATCGCGCAGTTCGCCGTTTATCACGCGCAGTTTATTAATATCAACATTTTCCCGCAGCACATTTGCATATTCGTCAAGGCGGCAGTGCAAGAAATCAGTATCCTCTATAAGCTCACTCAAATCGGCACGCATTGCTGAAATTTGGCTCTGCGGAGAAGAAAAGTCAGTGCCGTCAAGAAATAGACGATGGTTTTCAAGCACACTGGCATCAGTAGCTTTCCACGCATCGGAAAATCCTTCAGCCAAGTCCTTTTTGTCATATGATAGGTTTGGTGAAATGACGAAAAAATCCTCGTCTTTACACTTCGTTGATGCGTTATGCATCGCCATTCCTGAGAGACTGGGGTCATATCTGAAATCGGAGCTAAAACAGTTTACTCCGTATTTTCCTTTAAGATATGCATTGAAGTAAAAATTGGCGCGTGCGTGCTCTCCGAGTTTGCTTGTGAGAACAGTTGTGCCATCGGGTGCTTGCCACATAAATTCACTTTCGGGTGCACGTTCTTCCGAGACGCGTTTTGCGCATATGATGAAATCTATTCCAAATCCGGCATAAATCTGCGGAAATTGTGCAGTTTGCCCCCACCCGAATGAATTATAGCCGATATCAAGGCATTTTCCCAGCATTTCCGCTGTACGTTTCCCCCACAGCAAGTTTCTGACAAGACATTCGCCGTCTACAGGATATAGGTCAGGTAGCGTGTACCACGGACCGACGGCAATACGCCCTTGCTCGATATAGCCGCGAATCCTTTCACGGTTATGCGGCTTGATTTCGAGATAATCAAGCACGGGAGCAACCTGCCCGTCCATCAAAAAACACCGATACTGCTCATCTTTTTCCAGTAGTTCCAAGAGTTCATCTATAAAACGAACAAGAAGGGCGCGTGTTCTCCATATAGGATACCGCCACTCCCTATCCCAATGTGTATGCGGAAGAATATACGCTTTTTTAGGTCTATCGCTCATTTCGTATCTCCTTTAATAATTTTCAAAACCTCATCAAAACTCTCGCAGTAGCTGTTGCACATGCCGCGAGTGCCGCTACCTAAAATGTTGCCGCCTGATATGCCTACAGTGTAGTACCCTGCTAAACGAAGTGCACAGACACCCGCACCGCTGTCCTCAATGCCGATGACCGCACCGCGGTCTGATATATTCAGCCCTACACGACAGGCCTCTGCATAGAGCCACGGATGGGGCTTAGCCTCAAGCTCACCCAGCGTCCCCGCTTTTCCCCTGCCGAGCGGATACCCGGCGGTTATAATAGTGTCATAAAACTCCTCGGGGTCGCCAAGCCCAAGCGAATTAAAAGCAGAAAGTATTTCGGGGTAAGCCTTGCGGTACAGCCCCGACGTAACAAGTGCTGTTTTTACCCCAAGCCTCTTTAGCTCAAGTAAAAAATCCTTTATGCCCGGGGCAGGGGAGAAAGCGTTCGGTCTGCCCCTTCCGGCAAGAATCAGCTCCATCTCCCTGTCGGTGTGCTTAGTATAAAAAGCTCTTGCATCAGCCAATGATGCGCCGGGAGCGTACTTATCAATGGCGTAGCATAAATGCTCCGACACACTATGCCCGGAAACAAAAGGAATATCCTCGGGAGAAAAGCGAAAAGATGCATCACCCAAAAGGCTAGCGACCGTCTGCTCAATGACCCAAATCCAAAACTCTTCACTGTGAACTGTTGTGCCGTCTAAGTCCATGAGAACCGCTTCAACCGGCTCTGTCAGCGAAGCTTGATATATCGGATAATAAGCGGGGAAGCCCATCTCCGATTTAACATAAGCGAGAGTCTGCTCAGCAAACCCAATAAGCTCTACCTTGCCGTCGCCCGTAGAAACAATGTGACTGACACCGTTTTTTCCTGCCGTGTGTAAATCGTCGGAACATTTTTCGATGATTTTCCAACCATGCGCAGTATCGAGCTGCCCGAATCCCGGAAGACTGAGTTGTGTGTTCATTCTTTCACCGCGCCCCCTGTCAGTCCGGCGATTAAATTACGCTGTAAGAATATATAAGCAATAATTATCGGCACAACGGAAATCATACCCGCAGCATTCATTTGCCCCCATCGGACACCCGCTCTTGCGATTGAAGCACTTATTCCAGCCATAATCGGGCGCATGGAATCAACCGTGGTAAACGTCATAGCGAGCATAAGTTCCTGCCAGACCCAGATGGATACGCTGAGTCCCACAGCCATAAGCCCCGGCTTTGAAAGCGGCAACATGATTTTATACAAAACCTGTAAACTCGTGCAACCGTCGATATGTGCCGCCTCGTCTATTTCCTTGGGAACAGAGTTAAAATAGGCGAGCAATAACCAGATTGCAAGCGGTAACTGAATGGCAGCATAGACCGCAACCAGGGCAAGGCGGTTATTTAATAGGTTAAAGTTGCCGAAGGTAACAAAGAGCGGAACGAGCAGAGTTGTCATAGGCATAACCTGAGTAAGCAAAAGAATCAGAAGAAACACAGGTTTGCCACGAAACTTAAATCTACTCATGCCATACGCTGCAAGGCTACCGCAAGCAAGTACAACAACAAGAGTGCCGAGAACATAGATAATCGAGTTTTTAAAATAAACGGGAATCTGTGTCTGTGTCCACGCAAATTCGTAATTTTCAACTACAATGGTTTCAGGCAGCAGCGTGGGCGGAACCTGAAAAATCTCCGCCTCCGGCTTAAAAGATGTGGTAAGCATCCAGTAAAGAGGGAAAAGTATGAGCAGCGATGTGACAGCGACAACAAGCACAGTCGCTACATGGTGAATCGGGCTTCTTTTATTCACAGTGTTCCCCCTTCCCGCATATTCTTAAATATCTTGATGATATAGGGAATACACATAAAGGATACTAAAATCAATGATACAACAGCGAGTGCCGCCGCGCGCCCGAAGTCGTTGAATTCAAAGGCAAGGCGGAATGTGTAAATAGGCAACGTCGAAGTTGAGTCAAGCGGCCCGCCTCTGGTCATAACCCAAATGAGGTCAAAGTAATTGAGTGTCCAAATAGTTGTGAGTACGCCGGTAGTGGCAATAACGGGAGAAAGATGCGGCAAGATAACGTGAAGCAGAACACTCGGGTATCGCGCTCCATCAATTCTCGCAGCTTCAATCTGGTCATTTGGTTTATTCTGCAAAGCGGCTGTAACCATCAAAAACCAAAACGGAGCCGCCCGCCAAACATTGACAAAAATAACACTGAACATGGAAATATTCGGGTCA
>WQTE01000153.1 GCA_009786445.1 Oscillospiraceae bacterium
CTGCCTGTTCTTCCAACGGTGCTGTTGTTTGAAAACGTCTCTTGATAGGTTTTTCCATCTACTCTTGCTAAAACACCTGTTGATTTTGTAATAACAATCTCTGGGCAACCCCAGGACTCTACTATCAGCGCAGCTTTTTCCAAATCTTCGGTGCCTGTCAGAACACGCGCCTCTACAACATCGAGTTTAACCATATCCATTTTGGAAATAATTTCCTTTTTATCCTTCACATCACCGAAATTGACTTCATTTGTTACGGGGGTAATTTGGCGTACAAAACTTTGCATATCTGTAGACAGCCTGTAACCACGCGCTTTTAGTCCATCTATCAGCTCCATGTTAAACTCAGAGTCCGAAATGCCACCGAGGTGAAAAATTTCGGAATTAAGCATAGGAATATCTTCAATTTTAAACCCTCCGGCAGTCCTTATAATGGTAATTTCCCGCTCATCAACATTTTCCGATTTATGCAAAACTTTAGAAAATGTTGTACACTCAGCAGGAACAACAAATACATCAACGCCCAATTCTTCCATTGGTTTATTTATGTCAACTTCATCAAGTGACATTTTGACTACAGCCGCAGTTTTGACTCCAACTTTAGCAGTGACCATAGCACCACACATGACCGCACTGCCCGGAGCAGTAATTGTTTCACCGCTGTGCAAAGTAACTTGGTCGTAACACATGTGACCTATAAATGTGATTCCGTATTTGCTCATGACTATACCTCTTTTATTTTAATTTAGTTCATTTTTGAGAAAGTGTTTCGCACAACAAACATTCTGAGGAATGCAGTTTAATCGATTAGATATATTTCATTATATGTTATTTTCTCAGAAATGTCAAAGTGTTTTGATATGTTATTTTGCTAAATGAAACCGTTGACTTGACTTTATATTAAGTCAAACATATACTGAGTATATACATAATCATTTTTAAAGGAGCATACAACACCATGAAAGCAAAGATGACAATCAACAGAGCATTTACAATCGCCAAAGTTGATCCGCGAATCTACGGCACATTTGTTGAGCATTTGGGGCGGTGCGTTTATGAAGGTATATATGAGCCCGGACATAAAACCGCTAATAAACTTGGCTTTCGTAAGGACGTACAGTCACTGGTGAAAGAACTGGGCACGCCGCTGATTCGTTATCCCGGAGGTAATTTTGTTTCAGGGTATAATTGGGAAGACGGCATCGGACCAAAAGAAAATAGACCCAGACGTTTAGACCTTGCGTGGAAAACAATGGAAACGAACGAAGTCGGAATTCATGAGTTTGCCGCTTGGACAAAAGATGTGAACGCAGAAATAAATATGGCAGTCAACCTAGGTACAAAGGGTATTGAAGAGGCGCGAAATATTGTAGAGTATTGTAATCACAAAAGCGGTTCTTATTGGAGCGACTTGCGCCGCAAAAACGGGGACGAAGAGCCGTTTGATATCAAAACATGGTGTCTAGGAAACGAAATGGATGGTCCATGGCAAATGGGAGCAAAAACGGCTGATGAATATGGGCGCATCGCTGCAGAAGCTGCAAAGATGATGAAGTGGACAGACGACCGCATTGAATTAGTCGCATGTGGGAGTTCCGGCAGCGGTATGCCAACGTTTGCATCATGGGAAGCAACAGTCTTGGAGCACACATATGAGCATGTTGATTATTTATCGCTCCATGTGTACTACGACAACAGAGCAAACGACTTAAAGGGTTACTTAGCAAAGTCTCTCAATATGGATAACTTTATAAAGAGTGTAGCTTCAGTTTGTGATTATGTAAAAGCAAAAAAGCGCAGCAAAAAGACGATATTTTTGAGTTTTGATGAATGGAACGTATGGTATCACTCAAACGCGCAGGATGAAGAACTCAAGGAAAAAGACCCGTGGGCAGAAGCTCTGCCTCTGCTTGAAGATGTGTATAATTTCGAGGATGCTCTCCTGGTTGGGTGTCTATTGATAACACTTCTAAAAAATTGCGACAGAGTTAAAATAGCATGTCTGGCACAACTGGTTAACGTCATCGCTCCAATCATGACAGAAAAGGGCGGAGATGCATGGCGGCAGACCACCTTTTATCCATTTATGCATGCAGCAAATAACGGGCTCGGCACAGTACTTACATCGGTAGTTGACGTTCCGGCATATAGTTGCGAAGAGTTTGAAAACGTGCCTTACATCGAATCTGTTGCCGTACACAATGAAGAAAAAGGCGAAGTCGTAATCTTTGCTGTGAACCGCAATTCGGATGAAAGTACTGAATTTGATATTGACTTGCAAGGATTTAATGTGCTCGGTATAAATGCGTTTAGTGAACTAAGCGGTCACGATGTTAAAGCAACAAACACAAAATCAAACGGAAACGTAAAGCCGCGCGATAAAAACACTGCGAAAGCGCAAGGAAACCTTGTAAGCGCAGAGCTTGCACCCCTGTCATGGAATATGATAAAGGTGAAAGTGCAATCTTGAGTTAATAATTAATTATCCGGAAGAGAGCTTGAATGTTAAAAGATGCGATTATTTACGTTTTCACGGTTATAAAAAGACTCATAACTCAAAAAGGGAAATCGAAAAAAAGAGCAAATAATTGTTACAGTGAAAAACCTGACCTGCATTATTCAGTCGCAATGGGTGTAGTTAAATAAGCCGGTTTTCGCAATGGAGTTGCTCTATAAAGCTCTGTATGTTCTGGGACTTTGCGGCAAACACGAACAAGAATTATTTTGTTGACATTTAAAGTTTCGTATGTTACCGTAAACTCAATGCTTAAACGAAAGGTGGTGAGAGGTATGATTCAGTCTGACTTCTATGTACAGGGAAAATATTCTCCGAAAGTAAATACGAATATAGTACATAGGCTTTCATTCGGAACTATGGGAGCATGGGATAGGTGCGCCCTTTTGGCGGTTTTTAACCACCATCTCGCAACGAGTCCCAATGTTTCAAGGGGGCAGTCTGCCCATTTTTGGAAAAGTGATTGTTTTGAGTGCCTGTCACCGCATAAGTCAGCGGCATAGCTCCGCTCCGTTATGTTCGGTAAACCTGTGCAGACAAGACAATCTGCACAGGTTTTTGTATATAAGGAGTTTTAAAGGAGTTTTAGAAAATGATTGATATATCAGTACATGAACTACATAAATATTACGGTGCAAACCATGTCTTGCGAGGCTTATCGTTTGAAATCTACGCAGGCGAAAAGATTGGGCTTCTCGGAAGAAACGGAAGCGGAAAGACAACGCTGTTTAAAGTAATAACCGAAGATGAGCCATACGAAAGTGGGAGCGTTTCAAAGGCGTCGGGCAAAAAAGTGGAGGTTTTGGCACAAATACCTACCTTCGCTGAAGGCGATTCCATCGAAGACATTCTTCGTTCATCTTTTAAAGAGCTGACCGACGTACACGATGCAATGAAGAAAATCGAAGGCGATGCAACGCCCTCTGTTTTAGCTCGCTACGGTAGGCTGATGGAGGAATATGAACGTCTGGGCGGTTATGATTTTGAAGTAAAAATCGACAAAATATGTAATGGCATGAACATCAGCGACAGCATGAGAGAAAGCCTTTTTAGCCTACTCAGCGGTGGGGAGAAAACAAGGGTCAATTTAGCCCGTATTCTTCTGCGTGACTGTGACATTCTTTTGCTTGATGAGCCGACAAATCACCTTGATTTGGCTTCTTTGGCGTGGCTTGAAAATTTCATCAAGGATTTTCCGGGTACTGTTGTAGTTATATCCCATGACAGGGTTTTTCTCGATAATGTAATCACGCGGGTGATTGACATTGAGGATGGAAAGGCTCATTTTTACAGCGGAAATTACTCATGGTATGCTAAGGAAAAACGGCGCAGAGTCACCGACCAATTGGAGCGATACGAAAGGCAGCAAAAGGAAATAAAGCGCATTGAGGATAGGGCAAAATGGTTTGTTGAGCAAAATCAGTTCACGACAAAACATCATGTAATTTTGTCCCGGCTCAACCATATGGAGAAAATAGAAAAACCCTTCACATCAAGGAAGGTTACAGAAGATTTTAGCAGTGGAGGATATGCGGCAAAGCGGGCTGTTTCATTGGATAACGTAAGCAAAAGTTATGGCAGCAATGTAATTTTGGACGATGTATCTCTCGAGATTGCACGAAATGACCGCATTGCTTTGATTGGCGCAAACGGCTGCGGAAAGACCACTCTTTTGAAGCTGATTTTAGGTGAAGAGTCCTGCGACAGCGGCGAAGTCAAGGTGAGCAGTAATATAAATATTGCGTATATGTCGCAAATAATTTTGTTTGACGACGAAAATGCAACGGTACTTGATACTCTGCGAAAAATCTCAGAGCATCCTGAAGACAAAGTCCGAAGCATACTTGCGAGGTTTAACTTTCGTGCGCCTGATATTCAAAAAAAGGTCAAAAGCCTCTCGGGAGGTGAAAAAAGCCGCTTAAAGCTGTGTTTGCTAATGCAGGATACGTATAATTTTCTGATTCTTGATGAGCCGACGAACCATCTCGATATTGACTCACGTGAATGGATTGAAGATGCCATAGCAGATTTTGAAGGCACTATGCTATTCATCTCGCATGACCGCTATTTTCTCAGCAAGTTTGCCAATAAAGTGTGGAGTATGAAAGACGGCAAAGTTACGACGTTTGACGGAAATTTTGATGATTATCTATCTGCTTAGTACAACATATTTCAAGTGATACAAACATTTTCCGCCTTCAAACCCGGTATGTAGGTATCAGCGGCACTCGGCACAGACACTGCATCGGTTTCCTTTATCAACTGCACCACAGCAGGACGTATGTTTCCTGAATATTCTTTGAACTTCACAAGCAGTTCTTGACCTTCGTATCCTTGCGAAATAAGGTCTGACAGAATCTGCTCAGAAAAAACATCACGACAAAAAGCACTCGGCAGGTGTAATCCTATGGGCGGTCATTTATGAAATCTACACTTACACCAATCTTTCGCTCGATTTCAATTTCAAGGCAATTTGGAATAGTGGCGTGGTATCTGTGCAGTGCCAAACAATCTTTGCAGATTCCGTGCCACTTGCACTTTGTATCAGGACAATTGCAGATTAGATTTTCTTCGTTTGCCAAGATCTCCTGAGGACTCAG
>WQTE01000154.1 GCA_009786445.1 Oscillospiraceae bacterium
ATTATACTACATAATATGAAAAATGGCTATAATTTTTTACTCTCACCCTGTAATGATTGTGCCCGTTTTCCCTTTTAGTCCATCACGAGCAACTTCAAGCTTTGTAATCAGAGACTTTCTGCCACTTCCCGACTTCGCAAAGTTCAGTGCTGCCTCAACCTTTGGCAACATTGAACCCGGCGCAAAATGACCCTCGGAGATATAGCGCTCCGCATCCTCAGCCGACAACTCACTCAGCCACTTCTCGCCCGGTTTATTAAAATTAATTGCGACCTTTTCCACAGCCGTCAAGATAACCAGCATATCTGCATTTAGTTCCTCTGCGAGCTTTGCGCTGGCAAAATCCTTATCTACTACAGCAGAGGTACCCTTTAACTGTCTGCCATCAACTTTTTTTACAGGAATGCCACCACCGCCGACAGTTATGGGAATTTGCCCTGCATTTAAGAGCGCAGAAACAGTGTCAATTTCAACAATGCCTATAGGTTTTGGAGATGCCACAACACGCCTGAAGCCGCGTCCCGCATCCTCTTTCATATCATAACCGAATTTTTTCATATCAGCTGCTTCAGCTTCATTGTAAAATGCACCAATCGGTTTTGATGGATTGAGAAATGCAGGGTCGTCAGCATCTACTAAAGTTTGAGTAATTATAGTCGCCACCGGCTTTGGAATATTTCTGCTCATNAATTCTTCTCTTAGAGAATTTTGAATATCATAGCCAATATAACCCTGACTCATGGCTACACATACAGACATGGGAATGTAAAACAAACTGTCNTCTACTTTCTTTGCTGTTTCCATTGCCAAATTTATCATACCGACCTGTGGACCGTTTCCATGTGTTACTACAACTTCCAACCCATCTTCTATAAGGTCGGCAATCGCTTTAGATGCAGATTTTATAGCTATCATCTGCTCATGCAAATCTTCACCCAGAGCATTTCCGCCAAGAGCCAATACTATTCTTTTCATAACCGTTACCTCTCATTTAATTTGTGCCGTCACCGGAAAGTTTAGAAGCAGGCTGCTGCTGAGTTATGCAATGTATGTTTCCGCCACCCAACAGTATCTCTCGTGCTTCAATTCCAATCAGCTTTCGATCGGGAAAAGCACGCCTGAGTGTCTCTTCTGCAAGTGTATCGTTAGGGTCATTAAACAGAGGATACACAATTCCTCCATTGGCAATGTAAAAATTGATGTAGGACGCAGCGAGTCTGTCACCTTCATCGCGTGGGAGTGTTCCATCAACCATATCCACACCGCCACTCTCATCCTTTGAAATGAGAATGGGCTTTGGCAGCATCATCTTGATTATTTCAAGCTTACGACCTTTCGCATCTGTCTCATTTTCCAAGAGTTTTAAGTTTTCCATGCTAATCTCATACTGAGGGTCGTTTTTATCCTCGGTCCAAGCAAGCATGATGGTTCCGGGTTTGACCACGCACATGATGTTGTCTACATGACCATTGGTTTCGTCATTGTAGATTCCGCGTTTTAGCCAGATTACTTTCTCAATGCCCAGATATTCACCGAGTTTTTCTTCTATCTCTTGCTTTGACAGATGAGGATTGCGGCTTTCCGAAAGCAGACACTCCTCCGTAGTGTAGAGGGTTCCTTCGCCATCAACGTGAATAGAGCCGCCCTCCAGTACAAAGCCGTCTGCTTTGTAAAAGTCCTTGCGCTCGACTCCGCAAATCTTTTGTGCCACACGGTCATCTTGATCCCATGGGAAGTACAGCCCATCCACCAATCCTCCCCATGCGTTAAACTCCCAGTCAACACCGCGAACAACTCCGTCATCGTTTGTAACAAAAGTCGCACCGGTATCCCTTACCCAAGAATCATCATTGGACATTTCCACAACACGAACACAGTCGGGCAAATGGTTGACTGCATTGTCGTATTGCCGTGCGGAAACTCCCATAGTAACCGGCTCAAACTCCGCAATTGCTTCTGCTACCTTTACAAAAGCTGCCTGTGCCGGCTTTGCGCCTAAGCGCCAGTTATCTGTACGCTCAGGCCAAAGCATCCAACAGCCCTCATGAGCCTCAAACTCACCCGGCATACGAAATCCGTCTTTTTTAGGTGTGCTGCTTAATTTTTTCATATGACTCTCCATTTCAAAAAGCTGCTGTGTCGGTTTTATTATTCCGGAGTTACCTGCGATTTTTTAGCCATGGTGTAAGCAATTATCTCACCCGCAACGATGGCAGATATTGTACCTATGACAAGCATTTCGTCAAAGAACCACTCGCCGCCGCCGAGCGGATATACGATACAAAATACCGTCGCAAGAACGAGTAGGGCGACCGGTAGATACGTTATGATGTTAAGCATGACAGACCCACCCGGAACCTTGTAAGGACGCTCAGCATCAGGGTCAATCTTGCGAAGCTTTTTAAATGCTGGGAACATAAGCATATACGATATTAGCAATGTGATTATCTGCAATGCAAAGAATCCCCAGAATATATCAGGATTGGGTATAAATGGTGCAGCTATAAGCAAGCAACTGGCTACAATACCATTCATCATTGCAGGGCCGAACGGTTGTCCGCTTTTTGTGCGTTTTGCAAAAAAGCTGGGAAGAGCCTTGTTTTCACCTGCATAGCAAGCGACATAATTTACACCCAAAGCCCAAGAAAGCAGGTTTACAAACAATGTGTAGAGGAACATGATTCCTATAATCGGCACAAGTATGTGACCGGGCAAACCTAAGCCGTCAAGGAAGTATTGGAAGCTCTCGATGAATCCGTATGATATCGAGCCTTCGTCAGCGACGAGCTGGTCAATAGGGATTGCAACACCTATGCCAAAAGAGGCGAAAAGGTAAAACACAGCGATGCAGATTCCGCCGAGCAGCAGAGCTTTTGGAATCTGGCTTTTTGGTTTATCCATTTCTCCCGAAAAAGTGGCAACTACCTCAAATCCCATGAAATTAAACAAAATAATTGCGATAAATGATATACCGGCAATGCCCGGCAGAAGTTCACGCGCATCGTTAATCGGGTTTGCCACACCATATCTGACTGCCCAAATGATACCTAACACGCCAAGTGCACCCATAAGCACAACCTTAAAAATAGTACCTATATTGATTAGTATCTTGTTTTCAGAAATTTTGTATTGGCTTGCAATACTTACTATCCAAATGAACACCAATTGTATTAGAATTGCACCTACAATTGGTATCTCCGTACTAAAAACTTGTTCGATGATTGCAGTGAACAGGACACCCAAAGAGGCTACCCAAAAAGCATAGTTAATCCAGTAATACCACGCAACGCGACTTCCCATTTTATTACCGAAAGCGCGCTTTACCCAATCAAACAATCCTCCTGAATCTCTGTAGGTAGTTCCCAGTTCTGCCGACACCATGCCATACGGCAGGAAAAAAGTAATAAGTAAAATAACCCACCAAAAATACTGGCTGTGCCCAATCGCTGCGGATGGCGTTGCAGCTTCTACAACAAGTATTAAGCATACGCAAGCCAACACCGCATCAATCAGACGGAATTTTTTCTTCCCGACTTTATTCTCTTCCATTGTGTTACCCCTTCCATTGTGGGACAGTATATACATCTGCCCGTACTTTTACTCAATGAGCTTTTATATTGTGGCTAAGAGCTCGCTCAGCTCTTTTTTTGCTTGTTCAACAACGGCTGCGTCACCTTTCACGGATTCCATAAAGTATACAAGTAATCCTCGTATTGTCGTCAGACGATTTTCGGCTTCGTCAACTGCAATTGAGTACGGTGCGTCCAACACTTCGTCAGTGACTTCCATTCCACGTGAGGCGGGAAGACAATGCATAAATTTTGCATGAGGTGCCGCTTTTTTCATCATCGCATCGGTTACTTGATATTTGGGGTAGAAGATTTCTTTACATTCATCTTCAGAGCGTTCATCATCGTAAAGACCGTACCACACATCGGTATATACAAAATCTGCATCTTTTAACGCCTCATCGACATTTTCAGTAATAAATACACTGCCTCCTGATTTTTCGCAGTTATCTTGCATAATCTTCATGCGGTCATCGGGTATTTGATAGCCTGCAGGCCCAAACTGCACATAATTCATTCCAAGCTTAGTGGTTATAAAACCCAGTGAGACACAGACCTGAGTGGCATCGCCCACAAATGCAACTTTACACTCCTCCAGCTTTTTGCTAGGAGGCAGATGTTCTATCATTGTGGTCACATCGCCAAGCTCTTGCGTAGGGTGATTATAGTTGCTCATAGCGTTAATCACCGGCACGCTTGAATGTTTTGCAAAAATCTCTACAGACTCGTGGCGATTAACCCTCGCCATAACAATATCCACCAGTCTGGAGACAACAGTAGCAGTATCCACAAGATTCTCATGAGCACCCATTTGGATATGCCCGGGTGCGAGATACTGGGCATGACCACCCAGCTGCTCCATAGCGGTTTCAAAAGAAATGCGTGTCCTTGTTGAACTCTGTTCGAAAATCATTCCCAGTGTCTTGTTAGTGAGTAGCTGAGGATAGTAGCCGTTTTTAATGCACTTTTTCAGCGTAAGCGAAAGGTTGATAATGTGCATCAGCTCTTCCTTGGTAAAAGGGGTCGAATCAATGTAATGCTTTAGTCGTGGCATAATAAACCCTCCATTCATGAAATATCACCAATATTAACAGGAAATAAAAATAATTACTATAGGTTTTGTCTAATTCATAAAATTACTTCGCAATTCGTGATTGTTACATTTTACGTATTTTTTTTACTTTTTTCTAACGCCTGAAAACACTTGCAAAAATGGAGATACCAAATGTTCTATGTACATTTTTAGGTAATTTTTTTACCTTTTGCCTTTCGCATGGACGCTAACCGTGGTATACTACTGTAAAAATGAGCTAAACAGAAGGAGAGATTTCCGTGCCACTTGATTTTTTTGAAACCACCAGCCACAATGTCCCATTGCTGAACAATACGGAACGGCAACTTTACGAGTATGTTTTGCGAAACATGGACACGGTAAAGGAGCTAACCATTCAAAAATTTGCAGCAAACCACTTTTTGTCAACAACTACAATTTTCCGTTTCACAAAAAAGCTCGGTTTTTCGGGTTACTCAGAATTCATTAA
>WQTE01000155.1 GCA_009786445.1 Oscillospiraceae bacterium
TTAAGTAAAAATTCACGTCTGGATAGGACATAAGCTGCCACGCTGCAAACAAACAATCCTCCGATAGTGCTTATCACAGTACGCGCAACCGAGTTTTGGAATGCGATGAGCAAAAGTTCGTTTTCCAGCACCGCCTCATATGCTGCAAGTGAGAATATCCTTGGCCACAGGTAGATACCGCCTCGTACGCTGTCGAGCGGTTCATTAAACGAAATAGCGAGAGTGTTTAGTATCGGATAGAGCATTATCACAACAGTGAATGTCATTAATAACGCATTGAAAATATTAAATATTATGTCTCCGGGTGTCTGCTTTACTCTGTATTTTGGTTTTATATATTTCCCGCGTTGTTCTATATTTGCTGACATTTCCCCGCCTCCTTATATCAAAGATTCTTTTGCAAAACGCTTCGATAGCTGGTTTGCTATTGTAATTAGTATAACCGCTGCAAGGGTTCTGAACATACCGATTGCCGTGGCGAGTGAGTGGTTTTGCTCTTGTATACCCTGGAAGAATACATTGATGTCAAGATTCTCAGCCGCAGGGCGTGTCATTACATTTTGAAGTAGTAACGGCGCTTCAAAGCCGGCATTTAGTGCGTGCCCAATGCTCATTATGAGCAGTACCAGTATTGTAGATTTTATGCCCGGTAAAGTAATATTAAACATCTTTCTAAAGCGCCCTGCACCGTCAATTTCAGCACTTTCATAGAGCTCAGGGTCGATAGCAGTCATTGCGGCAAGATAAATGATAGTGTTCCNCCCGACACTCTTCCATACATTAGACAGTCCGAGCATCATCCAAAAACTATCAGGCTCTGCCAATATGAGACGGCGTTCATCCCATATGCCAAGACCCATCATTATTTCGTTAAGTATACCGCGGCCGCTAAGGAATTGTTCGATAATACTCGCAGCTACAACCCAAGATAAAAAGTGCGGCAGATATGAAATGGTTTGTATGATACGCTTTGTCTTTTTGAGCCTAATCTCGTTTATCATCAGAGCCAAGAAAATCGAGGTAGTAAATCCCAAAACTAAGTTAATCATACTCATGGCTAAAGTATTTGTCATTACACGTTGGAAGTCGCCTCTGGTAAAGAAAGTATCAAAGTGCTGCAACCCTACCCATGGTTGAACTTCCTCTCCGGGTTGGAAAAACTGAAATGCCATCTGCCATCCGCCGAGCGGAAGATATGCAAAAACAAATACATAAATCATGATAGGAATAATCATGATGAAAAGTGCCTTTTGATGCCAAATCATTGTCAGTTTTTTATCGTCCTTGCGCAGTAAAATCATAGATAGTATCGCAATAAACGAAGCTATCATAGGCCATGGAATTGAGGTAAGTCCGTTATAAATGCTGATGTGTTCGGCTAAATACTGCCTGGCAGCTCCCCGCGCCAATGCATCACCGGCATCCTGTGAGTTAAGTAACATAAGGAAAAAATTCCTGGCGCCAAAGTCTTCGATTAAAGATGCATTATGCTGAGTATTGATAAACATTATGAGCGCATAGAACGCAAAAGGTGTAACCGCGGCAATAGAGAAACCGATTCTTGAAAACGGCATGAATAGTTTGGATTTATATTTGCTTGCTGCTACCCCTAAAAATACAAACGCCGCCAAAAACAGTATAGGGAAAATAAAGAACATACCCAGCATCACTGACGGGTCATATGCACCCGATACGGATTGTCTCATGTAAAGCCAATCAAAAGCCTCGGCCGAGTTAAACAGCAACGTAAAGATTCCAAAGCCAGTCGCCGTTTCGACCATTCTAAAATAAACCGTGTCAAAAAACGTATCAACAACACTTACCCAATTGAGTAATGTCAAAATCAAAATTATTGTCCCTCCACCGAGCGTAATCCAAAATTTTCTTGGATATCGATAGAAGAGGATGCTTGAAGTATCGCCGTATACCGGTTTTGCAATTGCACCAGAACTCATAATAGTCTTTCCCCTTTAAAGTGATTACTGTAGGGGACTAGATAGTATAGTCCCCTACAAAAATAGCAGTTTACCCTCCGGCTGCAGCAATTGCTCTTTGCGCAAGTTCGTTGTAGAAGGCAAGATGACCTTCCATCAAATGCGGAGGTATTGCTTCAACAGCTTGCAAATAGAGTTCCCACCGCTCCTCAAACTCTTCAGGCGAACTCGTGATCAAGGGGATTATGTGATCTCTGTCAATTCCGACAGACATTCCTGTTAAAGATGCAAACTCGTGCGCATCGGAACCCGGTGTCGGTGATGTTCCCCAAAGCGGATAAAATGGGGGTCTTGCCAAAGGCTCGCTTCTCATAAATCCGGTGAAATGGCTAAGACCATGCCGCTGGAAAAACTCTCTGTCAAAAGCAGTGAGTCCGGCAAGATATTCCTCAGGAGAGTCTCCCGGTCCGGAGACATTGTTATCAGATAAGAAAAGTCCTTGAATTTTAGGCAGTATGTCTCTTAGCTGACGACCCATGTTGTTTCTGAGCCAACGAGAGTCATTTTGCAAATCACGCATTACTTGAGGACGTACAATGCGCCCTACTTCGTTGTAGTAGTAGTGATAGCCGTCGTTTACTCCGAATGAGTGAAGGAGCTCTCTGTTTGCTTCATAGATATCACGCTCAATACCCCAGTTAAGGAAACGCTGAACAGGCTCTTGTACTATCCAGTCCAAAAACTGAACAAATCTGATTGGGTCACTGTTGTTCCAACTGATGTTCAGACCGTTATTTCCGGAGAACATTCCTCCTGCCAAATCCCAATAGTTGTACTCTTCAGCGTGATCCCAGATAAAGTCAATCGGCACATGGGTGCGTTCATGTAAACCCGCAGCGATAAGTGTGTTTGTGGAAGCTTCCCAAATCCATTGCTGACCGGGAATTAGAAGAACTCTGCCTTGAGCGATTACTGCCTCAAACTCAGACCCACTGCGTGCGAAAGTCTCGGGGTCGATAACCGGCTGCCCGTGAGATGTCACTCTGTGCATCATCTCGTTGAGCTTTGCATAATACGGCTTGGCATTTGCATTCATCCATTCGCGTGTGTGGATTGGAGCAAGGTCAAGTTCTGCTCCAACTCTGGCTCCGCCGCGATTATAACCGGCGATGCCCCAGTTTGGAGCGCCCGCAAGAAATTGAGGCGGATTTGTAAGAAGCCATGAATGTGCATTAACCCCAATCTCAACGCCAAGGGTGTCCATGCCGTCGATTGTGGGGTTTGCTTCCATGTATTCGTATACAAACTCAAACATCTCGTCAAAATCATTAGGTCTGCGGCCGTGGAAGTCGATAACCGACTTTTGAAGCCACCATGCGGTACCATTAAAGAAGTGTATTTCTGTTTCACCAAAATGTGTGCCCCAAATCTCTGCTGTGTAAATGTTTCCGTCTTCGGCCCTCATTTGCTCCCACCACTGGTCATAGTGCGCTCTGAGGTTTGGCGCATGTGTTTCGATAAGCTCTTCGATAGGCATTATAGCACCTGCTGCTGCTGCTTCTGTAGCAAGATCACCGACAAACAGCGCATCTTCTTGAATTCCGCCCGCAAGCATTGTTCCGAATACGGTGTTAATGTCACCTACCAAAAACTGAATGTTTATTGTAACACCTGTGATTTCTCTAACCAATTGAAGAAATGGATTATCCTGTGTTCCGGGAATACCCATGTTACGGCTAAATATAGTAAATTCTATATCTTCCATATCGGCCATGGGCGTTGTCGGCAGACCCAGAAGCTCAGCCAGTTCATTACCCATACGATCTGAGCCGGCTCCGCCGCCGCCTTCGCCGTCGGTAGCGGCACCATTTTCATCTCCCGGCTGGGGAGCGGGTGGTGGTGTGTCGCCTGCAGGGCCACACGCTGCAATAAGCACGAGCATCATACTCATTACCAATATAATTGCTAATATTTTCTTCATTTTTTTCCACCTTTCTGTTAGTAAGAATTTTTGCTGCGGTATGCAGTCTTTACGGGATAATTGCAAGAAAACTTTTTTACGAGATTTTGCCGAAAACCTAACTCGCAACAACTACCAAAATTATATACAGGAAAATCACAATTGTCAACAATAATATTGCTAAATTATTAAATATATGTGCACAATATATTAAATAGGTATAGATTATTTGTGCATATACACCAATTTAATGTAATTCTCTGCCCGGCCACTCTTCAATCTTGAATATCACTATGAATCGGTGTATAATTGAGGCGAACTGATAGTATAAGCATTCCCTATTGAGAGCGAGGTATTTTACCATATGAGTAGTATTTTAGAGGTGAACATTAGGCGGGGAGATGAAGTTGCGTTTAACAACAATGCTGTCTATTGCATTGGTACCGGGCGTTTGAATCTTGCACTCAGGCATGAATACCACAAACAGTTGCAAAAAGTACAAGATGAAATAGGTTTTAAGTATATACGCGGTCACGGGCTTTTCTGCGATGACATGGGTATCTACAACAGCTATGAGCAAGACGGCATCGAGAAGGTCGAGTATAATTTCCGTTACATAGACATGGTTTTCGACGATTATCTGTCTATGGGGCTGAAGCCTTTTGTGGAGCTGGGCTTCATGCCCGAGGGACTGGCCTGCGGTGAGCAGACCATTTTTTGGTGGAAGGGCAACGTCACCCCTCCGAAAGACTATGATAAATGGGCTTCGCTAGTGAAAGCAACGGTCAGCCACTGGATTAGCCGTTACGGCGCAGACGAGGTCATAACATGGCCTATGGAGGTCTGGAACGAGCCTAATCTTGATGTTTTTTGGAAAGATGCCGATATGGATGAGTACTTCAAGCTTTACGAGGTGAGCGCGAGGGCGGTAAAAAGCTGTGATGCCCGAATTCGTGTCGGCGGTCCGGCAATATGCGGTGTTGACGATGAGCGTTGGCTGAAGTGTTTTCTGGAATTTTGCTCGGCAAATTCAGTGCCTCTCGATTTTGTGACACGTCACTGCTATGCAACGGAGCCTGCTGAAAAAATCGCTCATTATGATTATCAAAAGCTCTGTCCGCTTGACTATATTCCAAACGAATTGCAGGTCAGCCGTGAGATTATCGACAGTTTCCCTGCCTACAA
>WQTE01000156.1 GCA_009786445.1 Oscillospiraceae bacterium
GAGGCAGTAGCAGTAATGCTGTTTTACCAAATTGGCGAGTTCTTTCAAGAAATGGCGGTCGCAAAATCCAAGCAAAGAATTGGTGCTTTGATGGATATACGACCGGATTACGCCAATGTGGAGCGCGGCGGCGAACTTATTAAAGTTGACCCTGAAACCGTGCAGATTGGTGACGTGTTCGTTGTAAAACCCGGTGAAAAAATCCCATTGGACGGAGTTGTGCTCGACGGCGAAGCCATGCTGGACACGACTGCGCTAACGGGTGAATCCGTGCCGCGCAAAGCCGCCGTCTCGGATGCGGTTTTATCAGGCTGCATCAATACTAATGGCGTATTGACAATCCGCGCCACGCAGACCTTTGGTGAATCGACAGTATCAAAAATACTCGACCTCGTTGAACATGCGGTGGAGAAAAAAGCACCCACCGAAACATTCATCACAAAGTTCGCCCGATACTACACTCCTGTGGTCGTCTCGTTTGCGGTGCTACTCGCAGTCATTCCGCCGCTCTTTTTCGGCGGTCTGTGGTCAGATTGGATTAGCCGAGCTTTGGTGTTTCTGGTAATTTCTTGCCCTTGTGCTCTGGTGGTATCCATACCTCTCGGCTTTTTTGGCGGGATTGGCGGGGCATCGAGAAAAGGCATTTTGATAAAAGGCGGGAATTATTTGGAAGCCCTTGCAAACTTGGATTTAGTTGTGTTTGATAAGACAGGCACACTCACCAAGGGCGTGTTTAAAGTCACAGTCATGCAAGCGGAAAACGGCTTTAGCGAAAGTCAACTGCTGGAAGCTGCCGCCCATGCGGAAGCCTCATCAAATCACCCCATTGCCATGTCCATTTTAAAGGAATACGGCGAGGAAATAAATAGAGATAGTTTGGGGCAATATGAGGAAATTGCAGGGTATGGTGTCAGTGTGAATCGGAGCGGGAAAATAATTATAGCAGGAAACGGGAAACTGATGGATAAAATGGGTGTGCCATATAAAGAATCATCCATAAGCGGCACGAAAGTGTACGTAGCAATCGACGGCGTGTACGCAGGGTGTATAGTGATTGCAGACGAAATAAAAGCAGACAGTTATTCGCTTGTGGATTCACTCAAAGCTCTCGGCATCCGAAAAACCGTCATGCTGACAGGCGACACGCAGCAAATTGCCACGGCTGTTGCGAGTGAACTGGGGCTTGATGAAGTACACGCCGGGCTGTTGCCGGGTCAAAAAGTTGAGAAGGTCGAGCAGCTTGCTACGCAGAAGCTACCAAAAAAAGTGCTTGCTTTCGTTGGTGATGGCATAAATGATGCACCTGTTCTCGCAATGGCTGATGTAGGCGTTGCGATGGGCGGACTTGGCTCTGATGCAGCGATTGAAGCTGCCGATGTGGTGCTTATGACAGATGAACCGTCAAAGCTGGCTCAGGCTGTAGAGGTCGCCCGCTTCACAAAACGTATAGTACGGCAAAATATTGTTTTGGCTCTCGGGGTGAAGATTCTGTTCCTGGTGCTTGCCACCTTCGGCGTATCTTCTTTATGGGAAGCAGTATTCGCTGACGTAGGCGTGTCATTGATCGCAGTACTGAACAGTATGCGTGTTATGAACAAATAGGCACGCAAGTAAACGAAGGTAATTTGCTGTTGAATATTACTTAATATTGTGATACAATTTTTGCGAAGGAGTTGATAATATGCCAAACATAATGCCGGTATCGGATTTGAGAAATTATAACAACGTACTGCGGTCTATTGATGTAGGGCAACCTGTGTTTCTCACAAAAAACGGTAGAGGACGTTACGCTATTCTCGATATGCGCGAATACGAAACAACACAAGCCACTATAAGTTTGCTTAGCGAGCTGGAAAAAGGAGAAAAAAGCGGACGCGAAAAGGGGTGGTTGTCTGCTGATGAGATAGAAGCCCGTTTTGGGATTGACGATGAATAAAATACACTATTCCCACGAATCGTCAATTGACCTCGCTGATATAAAGCGGTACATCACAGAAGAGTTAAACAGTCCAATAGCAGCTAAAAAAACACGATTATATTCATTTTCGAGCCAATAGTATTTATCTTGAGGCGAACTGATACGAATTGACGCAAAGCGTACTTGCTGCCGCATAAGATTCTGTGATACAATGTAGCTGTTTTCAGGCATAGGTAATGGAGAAAATAGGAGCAGACTATGAAAAAATTTTTTGTTATAATGCTAATACTAATTGCGCTTGTTGCTGTGGTGGCTTGTGATGGTGATGGTGACACAGTTGATGCACCGGAAGCTACAGAGATACCGCAACCTGAAAATAGCCAGCCAGGCGATATTGAACCGGAAGTACCGGAAGCACCCGAAGCACCGGAAGCTATAGAGACACCGCAACCTGAAAATAACCAGACAGATGATGTTGATCCGGAAGCACCGACAGAAAACATACCCACTGAAGAACTGAGTATCCAAATTGATGCCGCAACGGATGAATTTCTCAGCACATTTACCGTCTTCCACCAAGTTGAACTTGGAGTGCCCGAAAATGGCGAAGGTGTAGCCCTAGTGATATGGGCAAACAGACCACTCTCAAACCTTACTGTAGTCGGGCTAAAAGCAGACTTGCTGGAAGACCGGGATGATGAATGGGGCTTTCATCCCCATGGCAATTTCGGATATGCGGAATTGCTTCAGCCGGGCGAAGCCTTTGTAATTAATAATTACATGGGACTTGGCACGCTGCCTCACCTTGGTATCAGCTTTACAGACGAAAGCGGCGATGATACACAGGTTTTCTTTTTTCAAGAAAATCACGCATATCCCGAACACGGAAGTCGTTGGATGGTTCAAGAGATTGAAGCTTACAGACTCATTTGGTAATTGCCGAAGATCTAAAGCAGAATCTACAACTACGGCGCCGGATGGCGCAGGCAGGGCTAATAGGCATGGTAATACAATTTTATTCTTGTAGACCTTGAGATATTGTGCTATAGTAGCGAATATGAAGATACTGGTTAAATGCGGACTAATGGTAGGGCTATGAGAGTAAGTATATCAAAAATAAAAATTATTATTGCATTTGTATTGATGCTGTGCGTAGTCATACCCTTTATATCTTCTGTTGCATCTGCATATGTCATGGCATCCCACACGCATATATGCCACGACAAAGAACATGGGGCTGATTGTGTTGGTACAAAAGAGTGCTGCAAAATTTGCCAAAGCATATATGGAATAAAAAACCGTTCAGCAAACAACAATACTGCGAGCAGACTGTACAAAGTGCATGTGCCCTGTTTGGCACAATCAACAGTGAGTGAAGAGTTTCAACATATATCTCCCACGCACCTAAGTTCCTTGAAAGTTCGCTTGAATAATTAAAATGTGGAGGGTAGATACTTTCTCCGCCAAATTTTAATTACTTAAAGGAACGAATCAAAATGAAAAAATTCATATTATTTTTATTGCTCGCAATTATTGCGAGTCTCGCTCTGGTTGGCTGCAGCAGCGAGGATAGTGCTGTTGCAAATTGGCTCAGCCCAATGATTTCAATCGAAAAAGAACCAAACACGGTTTCGCTGTGGAGCGGCACATACAATCTGCACCGCAACGAAACTATGGAATACGTGTTTAGAGATGGCGACGATTTTAACGATATAGCAATTACATCAGAGGCACTTATAGCAGGGGGAGCTGTTCCTGCCACGTTGCGCGTTGCCTATGGCGGCAGTGAGCAGTATTTGGTGCGCCTTGTTGCGTTTGCGTACAGTTTCTTCGACCACGGCCGCCCCACAAGATTAAATGCTCATGCAGCCGACCCAAATCCGCAGGAAATTTTGGTTTTATGGCAAAATCCCGGAAACGGGCATTGGTTTAGCATGATTCAAAATGGAGTAGGGCGCGAAGCAATAACACTCGGAGAGCACAATGACGAGCTCGTAAGTTTGCGAAACGGAAGCGATGTATACACATTTCTACTAAATAACGAAACAGTAGAAATCATTTCCGAAATGACTCTCTACATAATTGCCACCGCAGCACCCACTCGTGAGGAAGAATATGACAGGAGCGGATACTCAATTCTCTTCACTTTGGAACTGCCCGACATTGATAACCACTTCCATAGCTGGGAGATTTTGGCGGCTTGCGGAACAATGCTTTTAGTGGGTGGTGAATAGTAATGAAGAATATAAGATTTGCGGCAGTGTTGATTTTTTCAGCAACAATATGCTTTTTACTTATCGGCTGTGGCAGAGCCGCCTCATATGGGACTGACGGAAACGCCAATTCCGGAGGCTCGGGCAATATAGTTACAACCATTTTTCCCTTATACGATTGGACGAGAGTAGTTTTAGGCAGCAATCCGGGTGAGTTTGGCTTAAAATACTTGCTGGAAAGCGGCGTTGACCTTCATTTTTATACGCCGTCAATTCAGGACATAGCGGCAATTAGCGCTTCTGATTTATTTTTGTGGGTCGGTGGCAAGTCTGACGATTGGGTTTTGAACGCTATGGCAAATCCTGTGAACGAATACCGTCGCAATGTTCCCGTCATGAGGATGCTGACTATACACGAAACGCTGGCATTCCCGGTTGATGGCGTGATACCGGGCGATGTTGGCGGCGAAGATTGTTGCGGCGGCGAGTTTCACGATGAGCATGTATGGCTTTCATTGCCGTTTGCAAAACGATTTGTGGAGCGTATAGCTGAGGAAATAGCTAATCTTGACCCCGAAAATGCCGATTACTACATGCTCAACGCAGAAACATATATCGCAGAGTTATATGAGCTGCACAACCTATTTATCGAAATGGTTGAAAGCTCGCCGAGGGACACGATACTTGTTGTTGACAGGTTTCCATTTCTGTATCTGACCGTTGATTACGGATTGAATTTTCTTTCAGCGTTTGACGGTTGTTTCGCTGCAACCGAAATCAGCTTTCAAAGACAGGTCGAACTTGCAAATGCCGTCCATTATCTTGATTTGGACGTGATTATTATCATTGATAATCACACTGTTGCGGAGTCTGTTGCAAATGCGGCAGAACGTGATATTATTGAGATAGTACAGCTTCT
>WQTE01000157.1 GCA_009786445.1 Oscillospiraceae bacterium
CCAAGCCAAAAGTGGATGATTTGTGGAGTCTTTTTTGCTTAAGCAGTGGCGCAATGCTCTCTGGCTCGCAAAAAAGCGGAATAAATTATCCATTTTTGGCGACCTGTGTACAGTAACCATCACTAAGCCGCTTTTGCAGCATCGGCAGTCCCGATGGGCAACCAAGCGAAAAAGCCATGAGCAGGGCACCGAACATAGGCTCAAACTTAGGCGTAACAGGCAAGCCGCCAAAAGCCTCTATCCCCGAGAAAAAATGCGGCAAAATAAGTTCCCCCGTCTTAAAAAGCCCACCCGAATAAGAAACCAAAAACGGCTCATCCTCAAATTTTAACCTATTGCTGATAGCAGCAACAAGCCCACAAAGCTCAGCGGCAGCCTTTTTGTAGAGTTCCATTGCACTTATCGACCCTGCCAAAGCAGCCTCCTTTGCCAAAAGTTGAAGTGATGCAACTTTTTCTCTGCTTGCCAGGTATTTGCCGTGCACCGGCTCAATAATATCAATATCATTAGAAAGATTAAACGCACTTCTTACAACACTATAAAGCTCATCACGCGGCAACCTGCCGTCCGATTGCTTTGAAAAAAGCTCAAGCACCTTTCGGCCTATCCAAAAGCAGGAACCCTCGTCGCTGAAAAACTCGCTCCAGCCGCCACATCTGCACGTCTCACCCGCTTCGTTTTTACCAAAAGCAATAGAACCCGTGCCCGCAACTACGTTGACACCGGGCAAAAGACCGAGCGAACCTGCCCAACCGACTTCAACATCATTTGTGAGATAAACAGGAATCTCACCAAAAATCTCTAAAATAACCGATTTAAGCTCACGGTCGCCCGCCTCACCTTCGCCAAAGTAAGGCAAACCCATAGCTATCCCGGCAATACGTCCGTCTGCACCTATCGGAAAAGCATCAATAATCGCCTTTATGTTGCTCACAACATGAGTTGTTCCGTATTCCTTCCATGATGCACTGCCCGTCAGTTCGGATAAAAGCAACGATGAATCGGCAGAGGCTATGCAAATTGTAGTTTTAGTGCCTCCTCCGTCTACTCCTACATAGTAGTCCATCTAACTTCCCCCCTTAAATGTTTTTCCCGAGATGCAGAAAACTGCTCCCCTACTTTGCACCGCTTCAACGTATCTCATACTCATGCACACGAGTTATGCCTGTCATTACAGCTCCAAGCATCGTCTCGGTATGGTTCAGTTCAGAGAGAACGAGCTTAGGTGCGTAAGGAAAATGATTTTTTACAATCTGCTGCCAGTGCTCAAGGAACAGCTTTCCGAAATTATATCCAAGCCCGCCCGCTATGATTATTATCTCAGGATTTAATACCGACACAATATTAACGAGCATAATCCCGAAGTTCATAGCAATCTCGTCAATCATCAGCTTGGCATACATATCTTCGCCGTCTTTGTATTTTTGTATCAGCTTTATAATTTCCTCATAAAAATCACCGGAATTCAGGTAATGATTTATTTTGCTGATGGATAACATCTGCTCAAGCGAACCTGCTTCATCATATTTATTTGATATGTTCACCGGGTCAGTAAGCATAAAGCCTATCTCCCCTGCTGCATCGGTTGCGCCTTTGTATAAACTTCCATTTAGTATGTGTGCAGAACCAAGACCTACGCCATATGCTATATACGTTATGTCGTTGTAGTTAACTCCCGCACCTTTCCATCTCTCGCCTATAACTCCCAGGTTCACGCAGTTTTCGAGAATAACATCGGCTTCAAAAGACTCCTGCAATACACCAATCAAATCTTTTTCATAAAACTTCTCGGTAAACGGTGCCAGAGAACTCACACCATCATAAATAATCCCCGGTATGCCAATGACGATGCATAAAATGTCATCTTTTGACTTACCCGCCTTTTCCAAAATTCGGACTATTTGGTCATGAGTAATACGTATTCGCTCCTGACCGACATTGGCATTATCGGAATCATTTATAACTTCTGTACTCATAACCTCATTGCCAAGCAAGTCAGCGAGCATCATGCGGATACGAAAACGCCCCCAGTCAACACCGATAATAAGTCCGCGCTCAGCATTAAAGGCAAGCATTGTTGACTTTCGCCCAAGGCTGTTATCACCAGTTCCAACTTCCGAAATATAACCTGAATCAAGCAAACCTTTTGCATTGGACGATATCGCAGGAAAGCTCATATTCAGATATCGCGACAAATCTGCCCGGGACATATTGCCGTTTTGGCGCAGGACATCCAGTATAAGCCGCTTGTTGTGTTGAGCTATATTCTCAGGAGACCAAATAGAATTCTGCATATTACTGCCTTATCATTATTTATTTACCCTTAATTAATATACATTCACTTTCAACATAATAATGCATATTTTCGGCTTTGTCAAATCGGCGGCAGAAAATTTATTACTTTTTTAAAGGCAGATAAACAACTTCGCAAAATCCTCCTGTCTATTTTACACAAATTTTACCGCGCATATTGTACAGTTTTTACAAATTTGTATTTTAGCAACATTTTCTATTGCATTTACCTCCGCTTTCCTTTAGTATCATTTTTAAAGGACACTAAGTAATTAGTTTAAAGAGCCTCGTTACTCAATTGCAATGTTTTATTTATCTTAAGAAAATCATAGTATCAATTTGAATGGAGGAATATCATGAAGAAGAAAAATCTATTCCGCTGCATCGCCCTTTTGTTTATCGTGGTGATGCTGGTAGCGGCATGCGCTCCCGCGGACACTCCTGCCGAAGTGGACCCCGCTGATCCGGCAGCTCCCGCGGACACTCCTGCGCCCGCACCGGGTGAAGATCCGCCACCTGCGGTAGCAACAGAAGGCACTAGGGAATTTGTTGCACCACCCCCCGGTCACTGGGATCAGCCTTTCTCTGAGACAGTTCGGATTACTGCGGTAGCACCGCACGGCACAAACTGGCATTTCCGTGATGGCGACGATGTCAACAACAACCCATGGACGAGACTATATCTGGATCGTCTGAATGTCGAAGTCGTGTTCGATTGGACAACCGTTGACGGTTATGCAGAGCGACTGAACATGGCAATTCTGGCACGTGATTTACCCGATGTATGGAATATCGGAGCCGATTCAGACTCGAGACTATTTAATCAGCTTCAAGCTGACGGTATGTTGCTTGACCTTACAGATGCTTACAGAACCTATGCATCACAACGTATTCAAGACTTTGAAATCACAGACCCCTACACAATCCAAAACTTCATGGTCGGTGGCAGAGTTTATGGTTTACCGCGCCTTTACTACGGACAAATAGACCAACCTTGGCATATGTGGGTGCGTAAAGATTGGTACGAAGCAGCCGGTTCACCTGAAATCAGAACAGTTGCAGACCTTGAAGACCTCATGCGCGCATTTATGACAGACCAAGGTGCCGCATACGGCATTGGCGTAAACGATAACCTGCAATGGCTACTCAGAACAGCACCAATGTGGGGCGCATATATTGGAAACATACATAATAATGAATATTTCTGGATGCCTGATGCAACAGGCAGACTAAGACCCGGTATTTCATTCCCCGAGTTTGAAGTAGCTCTTGAAAACTGGGCAAGATGGTTTAGTGAAGGCTTCATCAGCCCCGAATTTATGATGATGGGTGAATGGGGCGGACGCGCACAAGAAGATATTGTAAACGGTGTCGTTGGAATGCATGCATGGTGGCAATGGTGGGGTTGGTACTCCGGTCCTGCAATCGTTGACAACCTCAACAATAACGATGCATACTTTATACCATTCAATATGCCGACAGTAGATGGCGCTCAACCTGCAAGAGGACAAATCTTCTATCCGAACTTTGATGTTCTTGTAGCAAATGCAGACTTCCAAAATCCGGCAGCATGGATGAGAGTTTTGAGCCTTGTTGACCACATGATCTTCAGCCCGGATGCAGACCTGACAGCGGACGAACTTGAATACTACATGCTACACGGCATGGAGCACGCAATGGCATTCCCGTTCAAAATAATTGACCCACAAACCGATATGCTGCAATATATCCACGTGCTTCACGCTCTGGAAACAGGCGATACAAGTGAGCTGTTCACCACCGGTATGCAGTTTAAGCACCGTGACTCACTGGCATGGATTAACGGTCAAGAATCACACGGTCTCGGCGCATATCTCCAAATGGGCTTTGACGGAAGCGCATATGCCAGAAGTCAGCATCTATTTGATATCGGCCGCGTTGTAACTACTGCCATGTGGGGTGTAGCTCCTGAAGAATTTGCAGAAGCCGGCACAACGGGCGACATACTCATGGAAGAGATTATGGCAATTATCATGGGTATCAGACCTGCAAGCGACTGGCCGCAAATCCTAGAGCAATGGTATGCACAAGGCGGACAAATTAAAGAAGATGCGGTAAATCTGCACTTCGGTCGTTAGTTATAGCTTTTGTTACAACACTTCGGGGAGACTTTTAAAAAGTTTCCCCGAAAGTTTGATTATTGCGAAGGCATATTGTATACTGAAGTAACATTCAAAATCTCTGTCCTTGTAGAAATATTGACCATAACGGGGAGGTATTTATGGGTTCTTTTTCTGACATCTCGGTAATGACAAAATCTGCCAAAAAAGCTTCAAAACAGCGATATTTTGGTGGCGGCAGACAAGTCATAAAGCGCTTTAGGCGGGAATGGCCGCTACATGCGTTAATTCTCCCGGCATTTGTTGTTACAGCGATTTTTTCGTACGGACCGATGTACGGACTCATTATGGCGTTTCAAGATTTTTCTCCCGTTCAGGGGTTCAGTTCTCCTTGGATTGGACTGGAGAATTTCAGGTGGCTTTTTGACCAGCCTGCTTTTATTAGAACTATCCCGAACACGCTGTTCATCTCGATATTTAGAATAATATTCACACAGGTTTCATCTATAGTTTTTGCACTGCTTCTCAACGAAGTACGTATTTCATTCTGTAAACGCTTTTTTCAAACAATAGTTTACATTCCGCACTTTATATCATGGATAATCATGGCGGGTGTATTGCAGACAATCCT
>WQTE01000158.1 GCA_009786445.1 Oscillospiraceae bacterium
TTGGCAGCATCCTTATTAAAACCACATGCCTTGAGCTCGTATCCAAAAGTAGTTTTGTCTAAAATAACATATACAGCAATCGCCAATAAAACCGCTAAAATTAAGCCCAGATCCACAGATGATTGCACATATCCCACGATACCGGCTTCTCTGAAAATACGACCTAATCCTAAATTCGGCAGATAAGAATCTGAAGGCATATCAAGGGTTGTGGTCCGATGTAAGTCAAAAATAGTATTTCGTATTAAATAACTGATGAGATACATCGCAATATAGTTGGTCATAATTGAGGTAATGACCTCATGTACATTTCGATAAGCCTTAAGCAGCCCCGGAATTGCTCCCCACATCGCACCGGCTAATGCAGCTCCTAAAATTGAGCATATGATACGTAGAGCAGGTGGCAGGAATGTAAACTCAACACCTATAAAGATAGCTACAAAACCACCAAACGCAAATTGCCCCGCAGCCCCTATATTAAATAAACCTGTCTTAAACGCAAAGGTAACAGATAGACCGGTAAGAATTATTGGTATCGCATTCATCAACACGTCACCAAAATTGCGCATTGTCCTTGCTCCAAATGAAATCATCGTCCAAAAAGCCTGAAATGCCACATCTGCATTACTGACAAGCAGAACAATCAATCCTATCAGCAGCCCGGCCAAAATCACGATGAAAGTAGATAGTACGTTAAGTAGACCGGTACGTTTCATTTTGTCACCACCTCATCTCTTTTTGCTCCGGACATATATAAACCCAGCTCAGCGAAAGTCACCTGCTTCGGGTCAACATCAGCAACAATTTCCCCTTCAAACATGACCAGAATGCGGTCACTTACATTCATAACCTCATCAAGCTCCAAGGAAATAAGCAGCACTCCTGCACCATTTGCGCGTGCTGATACAATCTGGCTGTGAATATACTCAATAGCCCCAACATCAAGCCCTCTGGTCGGTTGCACGGCAATGAGTAGCTTAGGGTTCATATCCAGTTCACGTGCAACTATAGCTTTTTGTTGGTTGCCGCCTGACATGCTCCGTGTCGGTGTATGGGAACCCTCCCCGCTTCGGATGTCAAACTGCTCAATCAAATTATCGCTGTATTTATATATTTCATGGTTACGCAAAAAACCGCCTTTATGAAACTGCGGTGTGTAGTATTTCTGCAGAATTAGGTTGTATGCAAGATTGTAGTCAAGCACCAGACCGTATCGATGCCTGTCTTCCGGTATATGCGCAATACCTGCCAAGCTGCGCTCTCGGATTGGTATATCGGAGATATCCTTGCCGTCAAGAACAGCAGTCCCACTGTCAGCCGGCGATATCCCTGTGAGAGCATAGACAAGCTCCGACTGACCATTGCCGTCTATACCTGCAATACAAACAATCTCACCCTCACGTACATCAAATGAAACGTCATTCACTACTGTTTTATTGTGGAGCTTGCTCTTTACGGTCATGTTTCTTACTTCCATGACTACATCACCTTTTTCAACAACGGGTTTATCAACCACACGGCTGACCTTGCGGCCAACCATCATTTCCGAAAATGTTTCTACATCCGTTGCTTCGACATCAACAGTGCCAACCAGTTTACCTTTTCGCAGAACAGTACACCGATCTGCAACTCGTTTTATCTCATCGAGCTTATGAGTAATGAAAAGAATTGATTTGCCCTCAGTGACAAGCTCCTTCATTATTTTCATAAGTTCGTCTATTTCCTGTGGAGTTAATACAGCAGTAGGCTCATCGAATATAAGTATCTCGTTTTCACGATACAGCATCTTCAATATCTCTACGCGCTGCTGCATTCCGACTGTTATATCCGAGATATATGCATCGGGATCGACTGCAAGACCGTATCGTTTTGAGAGTTCTACGACACGGGTTCGTGCCTCATCCATTCGCAAAATCTTTGCTCTTGTGGTTTCAATCCCCAGGACTATATTTTCCAGGACTGTGAAGTTATGGACAAGCTTGAAATGCTGATGCACCATGCCAATACCATAACGGGTAGCATCATTTGGCCCGGTAATCTTAATCTTTTTTTCGTTTTTAAAGATTTCACCTTTTTCTTGTGTGTAAAGACCAAAAAGAACACTCATGAGAGTGGATTTGCCGGCACCATTTTCTCCCAAGAGCGCGTGAATCTCTCCTTTTTTAAGCTGCAAAGTAATGTCATCATTGGCGATAATACCGGGGAACATTTTAGTGATGTTTCGCATTTCAATAATATACATATAACACCATGTCCTATAATTACTTCAAGTTTTGAAGCGGGAAGCTGCCGAGAGACAGCTTCCCACCAAAATGTGTTTAGTCTACAATCATGATTACATCAACGATGTCAAGCGGTAAATCGGTAACAGCTATTGATATATCGTTGTTTACTACGACTGCTCCGCTAACAAGATCAGCAAAAACAGAATCGTATTGTGCTTGTGTGAAGTTTGAAAAACGAGAAGTTCCCATCGGTAACCCAACACGGTCTACCGAAGCATCAAACAAGAAGTTTGTTCCGCCGGGGAACTCATCCGCAACAAAAGCAGTAATCATATCATGAACTGTCAGTGCCAAAGCTTTCATTGCTGATGTGATAACAGCAGGTGAGTCTGCGACCTGGTCAACATCAACACCAACTGCCCATGCACCTGCGTGTTCTGCTTCCGGAAATACTGAGACCCATGCACGTCCGCCTGCAACAAAGATAACTTCGGTGCCGCCGGCAAACCAAGAACCTGCCATCGTTGCCACTCTGGGGTCAGGTCCAAATGCGCCGAGATAGTTGTACAGAACTGTGACCTCGCCGGGTGAAAGACCTAACTCTCGTGCAGCATGTTCAGCACCTTGTACAAAACCGTGACCAAAGCGGATAACAGCAGGAACAGCAGCTCCGCCCATAAAGCCAAGCTCTCTCATACCTTCCATTACGACTGCATAACCTGCCAAGAATCCGGGTTGCTCTTCGGCATAGATAATAGAAACTACGTTTGGCGGTGTAGGAGCATCAGGGTCATCAGGATTGCTTGGAGCAAAGTCTATAGCAATAAACATTGTGTCAGGGAATTGAGTAGCTGCCATGTAAGAAGACGATATGAAATGGAATCCCGGTAATACGATAACCTGGGCGCCCCATTCTATAGCCATACCCATAGCCGCAACTCTTGCATCATCTTCAGACTCGTGAGCTTGGAAAAATGCCAATTGCCCGTCACCTATTGTTGTATCAAGACCGTGGTCCTCAAGGAATTGAACTATGCCATTCCAGGCACCCTCATTAAATGAGCCGTCAAAAACTTCAGATACTCCGGGAGGTCCATGCGTGACCAATGCCACACGGAGACCGCTGAGATCTAATCCCTCCGGCACATCCGGCACTTCCGGTAACTCAGCTGGTTCTTCAGGGGGCGGCGGAGCATCAGGTGTAGGAGTGGGCTCATCTGCTGCCGGGGTCGGATCTGCAACTGGAGCTGGCGCATCTTGAGCACAAGCCGCAACAAGTGCAAAAGCCATCGCGCATACGAGTAGGATTGCTAATAATTTTTTCATTTTTTCCTCCATAATAATTTTTTTAAGTCTGACCACTAAAATCAACACAAAGTAATCTAAACTACAATATGTTGTGGGTAGCATACCATATATTTTTCTGGTTTGCAACTATATGTTGTGAAAATTTTCACCAAAATTTTGACTATATTTTACAAAAAATATACAAATCCCACTCACACCACACTCAGGCTGATTATGCCTTGTGCAGTCAACATGTTCTTCAAATTCGTCACCAGCTTGGTGACAATTTATCTCAACTTGCGAATAGAACATAAAAACCCACTGCCCCAAGTATAACACATACAACTGCTTCCACTCTTGACACACGTAGTGAGCACGTGTTACAATATGTTCAGAAAGAGGGTGGCAACGTGAAAACAAGTGAATTAACCAGGCTGGCGAAAAAAAATGGTTGCTACATCTTAAACCACGGTGCTGAACATGATACGTGGTACAGCCCAAAAACAGGCAACAAAGAACGCATACCACGCCACCAAAGCAAAGAGCTGGCGACAGGCACAGCACACCGCATAATGAAGAAACTGGGGCTAAAATAAAAAACGAAAGGGTGTTTGAAAATGAAGTACGCATATCCGGCAGTGTTTACAGCCGAGGAAAATGGATTGTATGATGTCAATTTTCCTGATTTGGAAGGTTGCTCTACCAGCGGTGATGATATTGCAGATGCAATATACATGGCGCAAGACGTTCTCAATCTCACACTTTACGAAATGGAGCAAGCTAAGGAATCAATTCCACCTGCAAGCAGCCCTCGCGATATAAAATTAGAAGGTGAACAGTTTATAAGTGTCGTTGCTGTCGATACCGATACGTACCGCAGATTTTTTGAAAACAAATCGGTAAAGAAAACGCTCACTATTCCAATGTGGCTCAACGAAAGAGCAGAGCAAGCAAATGTAAACTTCTCCGGTGTTTTACAATCCGCACTCAAAGAATTACTGCACGTACAAGAATAAATTTTAGGCAACAACAACCCAAGCGGCTTTTGGAGCTTCAACCTGTGGCTTCACGAGTCGCTTGCATTTTTTTGCAGAGCTGAGCCAAGTGTTTTTCACCCCAAAAACAACACAAAACACTGTACAAAACGCATAAAATATGCTATAATGTGACGTAACTGTGACAAATTTTGAAATTATTTGAAATATTTTGTAATTATTTGTTGCTTTCACTGTCAAGATACTGTATGATAACAGATGGGACGTTGTGGAAATGTTTCGCAATTACATATATCGCTCACACAAGAGATACTATAATACAAATTTCGGAGAGGATTTGGATTAAAATGAAAAGAGCTTACAGACTTCAAAAGGTGCTTGCACTTATACTGTCATTTGCTATTATCCTGGGCATGACTCAGATGATATCGCTTGGTGGCGCCGAGCCGTATGCGGACACGCCTGATTACGGATATTCGCAGTCATGCGACGGGGGGGGGGGGCCCC
>WQTE01000159.1 GCA_009786445.1 Oscillospiraceae bacterium
CCAAGCCAAAAGTGGATGATTTGTGGAGTCTTTTTTGCGAGAACAGTGGCGCAATGCTCTCTGGCTCGCAAAAAAGCGGAATAAATTATCCATTTTTGGCGGCCTGTATACAGTAACTAGGAGAAAGCGCTGACAAACTCTAAGGCAAACTCTAAACAATTTTTCCTTGCTATTATTCTGAAAATGAGATAAAATAACCACTGGCAAAGCCAAACAAGAGTAAAAGGATGTATAAATAATGATTTCTGCAGGTGATTTTAGAAATGGAGTAACCTTTGAGTGGGATGGCAAGGTTATGCAGGTGGTTGAGTTCCAGCATGTCAAACCCGGAAAGGGTGCTGCTTTTGTTAGGGCAAAAGTGAAAAATGTTATCACAGGTTCTGTGGTTGAAACCTCATTTAATCCCACAGACAAGTTTGAAAATGCATTTGTCGAGCGGCGTGACATGGAATATAGCTACAGCGACGGTGAGTTGTACTACTTCATGGATCAGGAAACTTATGAGCTTGAGCCCATTGGCAGCGATTTGCTTTCTGACAACTTCAAGTTTGTAAAAGAAAACACCGTTTGTAATGTCCACTCCTATAAGGGAAAAGTGTTTAACGTAGACCCGCCAAACTTTGTTGACCTTGTTATTACAGCCACCGACCCGGGGTTCAAGGGCGACACGGCGACGAACGTACTCAAACCTGCAACAGTGGAAACCGGTGCGGAGGTCAAAGTGCCGCTGTTTATAGAAGAAGGCGAAAAAATCCGTATAGACACCAGGTCAGGAGAGTACATGGAGCGCACAAAGAATTAAGAGAGAATTGTTGGAGGTACCTAAAAATGACAATAAAGGAAAAAATTTCTTACCTTAAAGGGCTTGCAGAAGGTATGGATGCCCAGAGTAACGAACTTGGAAAACTGGTTGTTGTTATTATAGACACACTTGTCGATATGGCAGATGAAATTGAAGAACTAAACGAAAATGCGCTTGACCTTGCGGAAGAGCTTGACGAGCTTTCCGACGATTTGGCAGATGTTGAGCTGGTTCTGGAAGAACTGGAAGACGAGCTGGACTTCGACAGTTACGACGATTTCGATAGTGACGATGATGATATGTATAATTATAGCGATGACGATGATGATGACGAGGACGGTATGTGTTGCGATATGTGCGGTGAGCAGGGCTTGTCGGTAGACATAGCCTGTCCCAAATGCGGTACAGAAATTGAACTCGACGAGTTGGACATAGAAAACGAAGCGGTCACCTGCCCCGACTGCAAAGAAAACATCGAACTGGAAATAGACGTAGTAGAAACCAACGACGATTTTTAAAGGCTGGATGTAAGGTGTGACAAAGCTATTACCGGAATGTAAAATTTTATCGCACTCATTGAAATAGTGTTGTTTCCTGCTATAATAATGCATATAGTAGAGAGCGATTTTTTTGGAGTGACAGATATGTTTGTATCAATAAATCCGGTTTATTTCACGGCATCGCTATTTTTTATTGCAGGGATGCTATATATTTACCTGATGGTTGCCACACACTTGCATTTTACGAAATCAAAGCCGCAACGAGTGTACACATGGTCAGCCGGATGCTTGGCTCTTTATGCCATTTTTTACGGACTGATGATACTTTCCGGATACGATGGCGCATTCATGACCTTCTGGGCCCTTGGGTTCCTTTTTGGCTATATGTTTTTCCCGGTCTGGTTAATATTTCTCTCAAGCATGGTCAAAATAGAAAACAAATACGCAAAACAGGCGATTAAGATTCTTCCGCTGGTCTGCAGTAACATTATTGCCGGTCTTTTTATCCTTTTCGGTGATACCGAGAGGATTTTTACGGTATTTGGCTCCGGATTTAACTATAGCGGCAATATATTCTCATTGATTATGTTTATATATGCATCGTTGCTTATAGTTATCATCTTTGCATTGCATATAAAGTGGTGGCGCGAAAGTGAGTTAAAGCGCTACAGAACCCATGCAGGGCGCATCTTTTTTATTATTGCGCTGATTACGCCTGTAGCATTTTCTGCTGACTATATAATTCCCGTTTTTACAAACAACGCAGTAATACCGCTCGGGTCGATTATGATACTAATTCCATCACTGGCAATTTTTGTCTCGGTCAGAGTTAACCAGACATTCAGCATAACCGTGCCTAACGTATCCGGATACATATTCAGAGACTCGATAATCCCGACACTTGTGCTTGACCATAAAAACAATGTCGGACTTGCAAATAAAGCGTTTAACGAATTTTACGAAGGCAATGTGATAGGCGAAAACATTGCAAAAATTGTCTCAAAAGACGAGAAAACACCGGAGCAGGAATTCTTCGCACGCAGCAAAACAAATGAACTTGTCACGGTTGAGACAAAATCGGGGATTAGAACCTGCGAAATGATGCTCTCTGTAGAGAGCGACAAGCATGACGACCCGCTCTGCAAAGTTGTTTTGCTTGAAGATGTAACCGAAAGCGAGTACAATGACAAACTGCTTGATGTTGTACATCAAGTTTCATCAATTTTGCTGGAGCCGCAAGCAAATTTCAGCGATTTTGAAACTGACCTGAATAAAGCTATGGGCATGATTGCACGTGCGGTAAAGGTCGATAGAATGTATATATGGAAGAACTACCTTGTGGAAGAGAGACTCTTTACCACGCAAATCTATGAGTGGTCAGAGCACGTTCCGCCGCAGCAAGGTAACGAGTATACAGTGAATATACCATACGATGAATCTTGCCCGTCATGGCAGGAACTGTTGCCGCGCGGTAAGTGCGTAAATGGTTTAGTCAAAGAGATGGATGAGATGGAGCAAGCGGCTTTATCCCCGCAGGGCATTATATCTCTGCTGGTTGTCCCTGTATTTTTGCACGATGAGTTCTGGGGTCTTATAGGGTTTGATGATTGCGTTAATGAAAGAATATTCACTGAAAATGAAGAGATTATCTTACGTTCAGTGAGCAAGATGCTTGCCAACGCACTGATAAGAAACAAAATGACAAATAATCTCAAAGAGACATCGGAGCAACTCGAAACGGCTCTGGATCAGGCATATGCGGCGAGCAGGGCAAAATCAGAGTTTCTTTCAAGCATGAGTCACGAGATGCGCACCCCGCTTAATGCTATTTTCGGCATGACGACACTCGGTAAAAAGGCGAAAAATTTGGAAGAAAAGAATTTTGCACTGGGTAAAATTGAAGCGGCATCGTCTCACTTGCTCGGTGTAATATCTGATGTGCTCGACATGGCAAAAATAGAGGCAAACAAGCTTGAACTGTACCCGGTTGAATACAATTTTGAAAAAATGCTCGAAAAGGTCATATCAATTGTCAATTTCCGCATCGAGGAAAAAAATCAGATATTCACATTTAATCTTGACAATAACCTGCCGCGATTTGTAATAGGTGATGACCAGAGACTTGCGCAGGTTTTGACAAATCTCTTGTCAAATGCTGTTAAGTTCACGCCCGAGGGCGGGAATATACATCTGGATACAGCTTTGTTATCGGAGGAGGGCGACATTTGCAAAATCCGCGTTGAAGTATCCGACAGTGGAATCGGCATTTCAAATGAGCAGATAAAGAAGCTGTTCAGCGCGTTTGGTCAAGCAAGCAGCGGAACAAATCGTGAATTTGGCGGAACAGGCCTGGGTCTTGTTATCTCAAAGAGTATTGTCTCGATGATGGACGGGCAAATTTCTATTGAGTCCGAAGAGGGAATAGGCACAAAGGTTATTTTTACAGCTAATGTAAAAAGGAGCTATAAGAATATGCGGTCTATGCTTGATCCGCAAGTAAACTGGAGCAATGTTAAGGTTCTGGTGGTGGATGATTCCGAGGAGACCCGAAAGAAGTTTATAGATATTTTTGCAGAAATCAACCAGCCGTGCGATGTTGCGGCAGACGGGCGGGAGGCTCTGGATTTAGTCCGTGAAAAGGGCGGTTATGATATATACTTTGTAGACTGGAAAATGCCGAATATGGATGGGCTTGAGTTTACAAAGCAGATAAAATCTACAAAAGCAAAAAATAACCCTGTTGTTATTATGGTAACGTCAGCAGACTGGAGTGATGTCAGAGAAGAGGCAGCTAAATCAGGTGTAGATATGCACATGCTAAAGCCGATATTTTCATCTTACATTATCGATTGTATGAACGTTATTTTATGCTCTCCCGAGGATGTTGATACAAGTGGGGTGGTAGAAAACGAGTTTGCAGGTAAATCATTGCTTCTTGCAGAGGATGTTGAGATAAACCGGGAAATATTCATTGCACTGCTTGAAGGCTCAGGCATAGGAATCGACTGTGCGAGAAACGGATATGAAGCTATTGATATGGTTAGCAATAATCCGGGCAAGTACGATATAGTGCTTATGGACATACAAATGCCGCAAATGGATGGGCTCAAGGCGACCGAGCATATCAGAAGCATGAATACTCCCGAGGTGGCAACGCTGCCGATAATAGCCATGACGGCGAATGTGTTCAGAGAGGACATTGAGGCATGTGAAAAGGCAGGTATGAACGCACATATAGGCAAGCCGCTCGACATAGAGAAAGTTCTGGAAGTCCTCAGAAAGTATTTGTTTAGATAGATACCGCACTGAAAAAAGAAAGCCTCCCGTGTGGAAGCTTTCTTTTAATGATTAATAATTTATTTGCTTAGCTTAATACTTGCCGAAATCGCCTAAGTCTGAATCAGAAGCTGGGGGGAGATTGGCTGCTTGCGGTGCTGCGGCTTCAGATATCGGTGCAGCAGGCAGACTTTGGAATGAGTTACCGGCATCTCTGAGCTTAAAGCGTGAAATGAGTTCTTCGAGCATTATGCTTTGACCGCTCATTTCTTCTGAAGCGGCGGCAGACTCTTCTGCAGTCGCGCTGTTTTGCTGAAC
>WQTE01000160.1 GCA_009786445.1 Oscillospiraceae bacterium
TCAACAATTATTATCGAAATTTTCAGCTTTTTGCAAAAAAAATCCCTTGCCGTGCAAGGTGTGATACGCTTTCTTTCTATTTCCTTATGTCAAAAACCCGATTTATGCGCTATTTAGGAGGAAAGCTTATGGACACACCTAACCATTTTGGGTTGTGGATGACGTTAAACAAGGTTAGCCAAACATATAAGGAAGAGGATATTCAGGTTGGCGTAGGGAAAAGCGGCGTATTCAATATTTTCGGTTATTATGATTTACTTAGTTTCCTTGATGTGAAATCATATCAGGATTTTTCACCCGCCACAAGTAGGAGTAAAGGATACAAGCTAGTAGGAAGCAATAATAGTATTATCAGCAGTTTTGATATACGTGCGACAGTTCCGACTTTCTTAATGTCTGAGGATTTAGCAGTTAACCCTTTTTCTGAAGATCCATTTTTTGATTATGACATATATTCTAAAAGTAAAAAGTATAAAGCGAAGCCTTTGGTTTCACTGATTGTGCTACATTATCACTACCATGCAGATAATAAAAAAATCGAGGATTTCAATGATGCCACCAAGCGTGTCATGGAGATTATATCCGATCATAACAAGGATATACCAAAAAAGACTGATAAAGCTCTTTATGCTGTATACAACAGCCTCGGCACGATGGATGCCGTGGTGCTCTGCAGAGCTAGCAATTATTATACAACGTTTGATCTGCTCAATAAACTCAAAACTGAACCGAATTTACTTTCTGGATCATATATCATCCCAGCGATACAGGAAAATGCCGACAAAAAAAGCCTCAAGGCATGGCGCGACTGCGAATATGACAATAATATCGGGCTATCTTTGAGAGTCACCTTAAATGTCGGTCACACATATGAGAGTTTTATGTCGGAATTTAGTGATTATCTTGATAGTATGTTAAGCGGGTATCTTTCTGATAATAATGCTACGCTCAACGATGTAATAACGTATGATAACATGTCTGGCGTGACCGATTTGTCAGTACGGGCTGATAATATCCCGATTGCTTGGTTTGGGGAGATGTATGCTGATAGAGGTAATCCTTTTCTCTCCAGCGTGTGTAACAGCGTGCAAAATGTTCGTACAGAAGTGATTGTCCGAAACGTAATAGAAAATAATAATAATGACTATAATCCTACGAGTTGGTTAGATGGCGAAAATCCCCCGAAAAGCAGGGATGACATTGAAAAACAAATAACCGAACGTCTGAAATACGAGCTTTCGAAACACGAGGAATTTGCGAGAGATCGGAACACCACTTTTAGTGGAAGTAATCGTGTTTACAACGGAATGATGGAGTTTTTAAACAATTGCTTTGACCTCACACGTAAGCCTGAAAGTGCGGACTTGTGTCATATGCTCGACAAGTTCCTCTTTGGTATAGCCCAAATGCTTCAAAATGTCCGCGAACTTTATGAAAATTCATATGAAGATACAAAAACAAGGCTACTTAAACACAGCCATGACAGCCTGAACCAATTACGTAATATACTGTATGAAGTTGTTAGCGACTACAGTCGGGGAAACCAATCATGGGTTGAGGGGAGAAGCTTCATTCATCAAAGCATGGGCACATCAAAAAAAATAATTTCCATTTTTAATGCCCTTGCCGTAGAATTAGTTGAAAAACTGGCAGCAAAAGATAATGACTATTTTGTGCTCATTCGAAGTGGTGGTACAGACAAAGCTCGGGTGAAAAGATTGTTCCATTTGATCCGCAGCAACCCACGGGGAAATGAACACCGTATGGACATTGTCAATCTGCCCGAAAAGGACTTATTTGACTTTAACTACAATAGCACATTGTTCGTGTTTGTTCACGAATTGCTTCATGGAATTCCGACAGATGCGAGATGCAGGAAAGAGCGGGAAGAATTTTATATTGGCTTTGTCATTAGCCTTATTGCTATGAAGTTATCAACCGATTTACTATACAATGATGTTAAAATTATTTTTGATGTAAAGAACAACCTAAGCAAAGAGGTTCAGCAAAAGCTACATAGGTCTTTTAGAGTAGGGATTATTAACGCCATAAAAGGCACTGTAATGGAGCATTACAAGCTTGAACAAGAAAAGAAAGGTAACCTGCTATATCTGGAAAGTGTTAAAAATTCTCTAATCTTCGCTTTAAAAATAGCATTTGACCCATATGTCCGCACACAAACAGCGAGCGTACTCAAAGACGATGGTACACAAACAATACCAAGGATTAAGGTGTGCGAGTCAAAATTAGTCCAGTCTATTGGTGCGGTCAGTGGTTTTCGTTTGTTTGTCCAGAACTTGCTTTCACGCCAAATTTTGAAGCCGCATGTTTTACCGGCGCAGAAGAAACCTTTTTTGCCCTCATGTACCTGCAAGCCACAGCGTGGGCAGTTGCCGAGTGGTTTGCTTGTTGGCGCAATGTCCGAAAATAGTGCCTGATACTCAGGTTTCGGTGTTTTATTTGCCTGCACTATTGTTGTGATGAATTGTGTTATACCGTTTATGAATGTACTACTGTCGAGCGTACCGCTTTCAATTTGGCTCAATTTATGTTCCCATTCAGAGGTCAGTTTTGCTGATGTGAGTGCTTCGGGGAGTACGGAGATGAGCGTCATTCCTTTATCCGTAGGGATTAGGTTTCGCTTGTTTCGTTCAATAAGTCCGGCTTTGCCAAGGATTCTACCTTCACCGTTTGGCAGTGAAGACGTGTCAAACCTATGCCGGACTCTCGGCGGAAGAAAGGCACAAACACCGATTAAAATACTCAAAGCCTGTTATGGATGAATTCTTTGCGTAGGCTGAAAGTTTAAACCCGACGCCAAAGACAGGTATCGGAAAGGCTGTTAATTATCTTTTGTCGCAGCGCAAATATCTAGAACGCTACTTTCTGGACGGCAGATTGGAAATCAGCAATAACCGCGCAGAGCGTAGCATCAAGCCGTTTGTCATTGACCGCAAAAACTTCCTTTTTGCAAATACTCCACGTGGTGCGAGGGCAAGTGCTATTATGTTCAGCTTAATTGAAACTGCAAAAGAAAATGGATTGAATCCGTTTAAATATCTTACTTACATCTTTACTCATGCTCCAAATATGGACATTAAAAACGACATCGACGCTTTACAGCAGCTGCTTCCTCATTCCGTTCCTAAAGCACTAAAGGCTCATGCGTGACTTTTGGCTTGACGCTTACGAAAAAATCCTGCCACTCCTTTCGATGTCAACTACAGTAGAACAAACTCAAACAGAAATGCAATCTAGGGGAAGCAAGGTTTTTTCCGATACTCATGAATGCATACCACTCATAGCAATACACCAAAACCCAAAGAATTTTCTTGGATATTCAGATGTTTGCACATTGAGCTCAATAATTATTCATGATTTTGAATTATCGTTTGAGGGTCTAAATATATTCCGAAATGGAGAAATAGTTGGCAAATACGAAACATGGCAAGAAGGCTATCAAAGCGAATTCTATAGCCGAGATAAAATATCTTTTGGCTCAAGATTGCAGATGAAAACCAGTTTTTTGAAAGAGGTTTGTCGTCGTTACAACAAGATACTTTGCAACTCGACGAGCGATGTACGGGCATATTTTGAGTCGCGTTATAAATCTAAGCCTGATGAGGTTCGCCACACCGATCAGTATGTTATTTATCACCTGTAGATTTTCCAGATTCCGACTTTGATCTAGTTTAAGTATAGTACAGTTATACGCACCAGTAGGTGTGTTATTACCGTACTTGACGGTGAGACGCTCCTTTTTCATGCGGAGTACTTATATGATGAGTATTGAACCATCACGCCTTGCCTTGTTGGGAGCTTGTGACGCGATAGCAGAAGGCTATCGCACATGTAAGAGCTGCAAACTGTAGCACTACAGCGGCGTTGCCGTATTAGCACAAACGTCACACAGCGCCTTATCGGTCCGGTGTGCGCTTATTCTCGCTTTTCTTTATAGTATCAATATCAACTACCGCATCCTGTGTTTTAGCTTTTTCTTTGTAATTATCCAGCTTCGTAAGCATGGAGTTTTTTCCCTGCCCTTTCTTCAATCTCGCCTGTGCTATGATGGTATCGAGGTTGTCGTTATTCAACAGACCCGGTTGCTCTGATTGGACATCAAGCAATATTTTTTTTGCCTCATCCTCTCTTATCCGTGTTTCGCGATATATCTGAGAGTAATCTTTATTACCTTCAAACAAACCATCCAGCAACCGCATTGAATCTTTCGGCAAAGGTTTCGCCCCATATAACTCTAAGGCTGCTTTATCGACATCTTCTCTACGTATAGGCTTACCACGCTTCTCATGCTCCATAATAATCCCTACTATATCAGACCTGTCATACTTATACTGTCTGCCGCTCATGGCTTTCATTGCAACGAGGTACTCCGCAGCGACTGTCCTGATTTGGAGGATGTTGGAGAACGTCCTGTAGTACACTGATACGCTACGCAGCTTTTCCGTGTATGAATCCGTATTCTTAAAGTCCTCGTTCAGCCACCCATGTGGCAGATTATATGCATCCCTGACACGGTTTATGGCATCCTTCATTGCTGCATCCGTATATATGAGTGCGTCTGCATCAGTTGTCATGTTCCGAAAATCATAATTTATTACAACCGATGCCCCGCCAATCAGCACTATTTCAGCGTTAGCGTCCTTTCCATTTAACCTGCGAAACTCTTTGCCGAGTTCCATTAGGTACTTGTCAAACTCATCTTTGGAAAACGTGAAATCAACAGACATTTCTGACCTCCGCTTCGACAATGTTATGCCTTATAAACTCAGGGATGGA
>WQTE01000161.1 GCA_009786445.1 Oscillospiraceae bacterium
CATCCCACAACAGGATGAATTTCCCTTGCCAAATAATGACAGTTGAGATATTTCATAGTAGCAATGTTTCATGCCGCAAGCTGATTCAGAAGGCTTTATCTGCCTCCCGTTGAGCATTACAGTTTATGGATAATGTAACGCTCATGCAACATATTCTTCGGATTGTCAAAGAGATCACTCCCAAAATTCGGTCTTACCATTTGCCCATAATCGTTCAATCTCTTTTGCTTGTAGCTCTTCTGCCTTCTCCCAATCATGGTATTTTGCGGCTCTATCATCATGGTTGATTTGCTCAATGATGTTATAAGAAATTGTGCAGTTGACGTATTGGACAGAAGTAAGATTAAGCCATTTGGTAAAAGGGGTAATTTGATGATGTATACCATAATGTTCTTTTTCCATAACATGCGTGATATATCGATTAACACTGCAAAAAATAACATAATTGAGACCAGAGGCATTCAGGCTACTTCTAAATCTGATGCCATGGTATCCTTTTTTTCGAATGTACTCAGCTAACAATTGTGTCGCAACGTATTCAAGATCTTCCTCGTCTTCAGATATTGGTGCGCTTATTTCGTTTTTAAACTGATTAACAAAATCCCCAATCCAGTTTTGAGAATGGTCGTAATCAGGTGAAAAACAACTTTTCACTGTATACCTTGGAGTGCTTGATAAATCTAATATTTTTAAGGTCTTTTTAGTTTCAAATTCCCCTATGAAAGCTTTATCATTGCTTTGCACATGTATTTCTGCTAAGCATGTATCAATATCGGAAGCAAGGTATGTATACGAAATTCCAGCGGGACTCATACGACTATTTCGAGCCGAATTAGGCGGCGGCGGTGAAATCTCTTTTAATAAAGCAATATCATTTAATGTCTTTCCATTTGGGACTTCAAAACGACGGCCACGGTATATCTGTGTACCTTTCGGAAGAAACATTTTCATGCTCGTAAAAATATCATCTAAAGATGACAGAATTTTTGCTCTGGATGATCTGCGACCACCTAAGTCAAAGAAGCGATTAAAATGCTTACATGATTCCTTAAACTCTTCCCAATAACTATGCTGCGCTGTCGCCTCATAGCCATATAGCGCATCTTTCACCACAAGGTTTTGCTCCGCAAGCCAATTATCAGCACCTTTTTTAATATCTCTTGATGAAGGTCCGCTATCAGTTATCAAATCATTACACAAACTGTCTGTTTGTTCGCTATTAAAGTTATCAGAAAAAATGCACAAATCCCACTTTAGAATAGATTCGATATTATCGCCTTCGTCCGTATATGATTTCGTTTCAGGGTCATACATAGAACCCGTGCCGCCATACACCGCCTCGTACGCTCGCTCAACGCCCTCTCGGATGAAGTTACCAACATCAAAAAGAGAGCCACAATATATTTGCTTGCTGCCACAGTAATCACAGTCAGAAATCTCGTCCAGTTTTTCGATAAAGGATTGTATTTCAAATTCACTAAAGCAATTTACACAACATCTTTCACAAAACACTACAACCATCCTTTTTAGTTACCACATTGGAATTACACATTATAGCCAAACCATTCAATTGTTGTACTTCTACTAGTCTACCATATTTCTATAAAACGACAAGTCCCGATTTTGTCCGGGCGGTGTCAAGTTGTTCTGGGTTTTTCCGAGAAAAAATATTAGCTGACCCTTTTTAGGTTGCTTAGCGAATCTAAAACAACTTTAGTGCCAGAGGTTTTGCCTGATATTTTGCAGTCTTTCTCGAACCACCTCCATGTTCTGACATCTTTAAAAATATCGTAGTGCTGTAATTTAATGATGTCCTCATATTTTTCAATTTTATCTGCTGCTACAAAACGTCTGCTACTGTGCTTCCATGACAAGGTATCAAGCGGTGTTACTGTTTCACCATTCATTTCAAAAACACGAATGATAGCCATCTTGGCGAGTCCTTTTTTGACCAACCCATGTCAAGCATAAACAAGCTGATATATCAGTGTTTGACAGACTATAAAATGCCAATTTGCGAGTCATCATGGGCTGTATAGTAAGGTACGCAAGTAAATTGGAGTTTCTTACACTTTTTTATCGGAATAAACACCCTGTGGCAGCAACGGGTGAAGAGAGCATAATAAAGTCTGTCGGCAACAGTACAACCGCACCTCGTGATATCGAAAATGAGTACGATGCCCACATTGTATTTCAAAATCTCGCAGAGAGCGTTGCAGAGCGTATGCGTGAACTCGGACTACAGGCAAAAACTGTTGAAATATGGCTACGCCGCAACGACTTATCAGGCTTTAACCGTCAAAAAACACTGCCTCAGCCTACACACATATCAACCGAACTGTGTAGCGCCGCAATGAATCTGCTTCGGGCAAATTATAAATGGGAAGCACCGCTCCGCAGTATAGGCATCCGTGGGGTCAATCTTGTACCCATCGGCACGACACATCAGTTATCGTTTTTCGACGACGAGGCAAAGCGTTACCGTGCTGAAAAATTAGAATATGCAATTGATGAAATACGGCGGCGTTTCGGGCATTATGCCATCGACCGTGTACTGCTACATTTCGATTCAAAACTTGGCAAACTAAACCCAAAAGAAGAGCATGTTATTCATCCGGTCGGATATCTCTAAAGGAGGGTTTCATAATGAGTGATATAGTTGATTACAGACCATATATGGAGAACGATTTTAAGGTTTATGTTTCTGTGACTGCCGAAACCGACAAGGAGGGGAGCATTGTGCCTTTGTCGTTCGTATGGGAAGATGATACCCGCTACGAGATTGACAAGATTCTTGATGTTCGCCCTGCGGCTGCGCTCAGAGCAGGGGGAGTCGGCTTGCGGTATAGCATCCTTGTGAGAAACAGGCAGACATATATATTTTTAGAAGAGACCAAGGGTGTAAGCCGTTGGTTTATGGAACGCAAGTGATTGCAGTATTTGTATTCCACAATCAACGCTGAGTTGACAAACTAAGCAGCCAATACTGTTCTCTCCGCAGTGCTGAGAAAACTCAAAATTCTAACTACAAGTCACAAAACTATAACTACCACTTATAAAAAACACCAAAATAAGATCAATTCAGCCGAATGTCCAACATCCAAAAAACTATGCTTGAATTGTTTCGCAAAGACCTCGAACCCCCTGCATTATCTCTTTCCAATCAATATCAACTGCATATTCGAACTTGCGCTGATAGCCGTTCCAGAGTGCTAACATCTCTGGGCTACCTTCAACTTCGTCAAGTATTAGTTCCATGTTTTGGACAACGGCAACCGAACCTCTTTTTGCGACCGTGTTGCCAAAGGCATCCTTTAACACGATGGGGTCATAGGTTTGTGTATTACCTAAAACATAAATATCATAAAAATCACGCATCCTTGAATTGGCAGTACCACGGGCAAATAAGGTTTCCAGTTTCTCTGCCAACACTGTTTCAAGGTTATACGCCAATATAGATATCGTCCTATCCTCAAATAGCAATTTGAATAGATACTCCACTTCATTTGGTGTAATGGCATCCCCGGTAGAAAAATCAATTTTGAGCGGAGTTCTCATCTGCTCAAGGGTAGCGGTCAATGTGACACGGATGCCGGGGTAGTCGGATTCGTCCATTATTGTCGCTACATTGTTGACTTCAAATGACATACCATCATCAAGTGGAATGTTTGTAATATCTTCTGCAGTTTTCCGTGCGCTTTCTTCTGTCAGTTGAAGGTCTTTGAAAGTTGCATCTATATCTATTGTTGAGCGAGTGTCGAGACCGACGATTGCTGACACAAGCATGCCTCCTTTAAGGATTAATTTCTCACGATAATCCGAGAGCGACAACCGTTCCAAAAATCGCTCCATCACGTAATTCCGCATTATAATCAGCGAATGGGTGCTGTTCCCTTTTGCCATGTTGCGAACCAAGCTTTTGAGCTGTCTTGTTGTCCGTATCATTGTAGAGTCACCTCCAGATATCCGCGGATAATTTTTTCAACATTGAATGATTTGGCATATCGCAGAAGTAGTGGGATGTTTTTGTCTTTCTTGACCATATACGCTTTAAATGCCGCTTGCACTTCCTGCGCATCGAGCTTACGACGGCTACGCACTAAATCACATACGGTTCGCTCTGCGTTATACGCTCGGACGGTCTGCCCTGTCTGTGTCCGTACTGTAATTACACCTTCCTCAAACATCTCGGTTTTCACCTTGTAGACTTTGATTCCATGTTTCGTAAGGCCTGCCGTGTTTGCGCCCTCTTTCAACGTCACAGCAAATTGGAGTGGCTCACGCTCTGCCAGATTAAGCAGATACGAAGCTGTTTCATGGGAAAAAACCGCCGATGGATATCTCACTTGGATGACATACATTCCGTCATCCCAAGCGTCTTGCGACATATAAAGTCCTTGCGCAGCACGCTCTAGGTTGCGCTCTTTAATATATTGGCCGAAGTATGCTCTGGAAATTCTGTTTGCTTCCACTTCTGCAGTTCTGATAAATCCCTTGTTTTTTTGTAAAATCGAATCAAGGGTGTCGAACTTGGTCATTTTAATCACCTTACTTTCACGCTCTAATTATAACCGAAACGAGCGTGGATGTAAACTGCAAAATAAAATGCAACTTTTCCGAGTATGTGTCAAGTAAAAGTGGGTAAAAATATATCTTGGAGAAAATTCAGCAAAAAATTGTTTTAAGTCACTAGATGAAAATGCTGACTGCGGTCATCTTTT
>WQTE01000162.1 GCA_009786445.1 Oscillospiraceae bacterium
GCCGTGTAGCTCGACTATGCGCTTTACAATCGACAAACCTAGCCCGTTGCCTTTTTGATTATGCGAGTCATCTTCCTGATAAAACTTATCGAAGATATGTGGCGTTGCTTCTTTGCTCACTCCTCTACCGTTGTCGCGTATAACGAACACTACAAAACCACCGGAATCAGTGAGCTTTATTTCAATGCGCCCGTTTAAATCTGTGAATTTTAGCGCGTTATCCAGTAAATTTATCCAAACCTGTTGAAGCAGGTCTGCATTTCCGCTCAGGTACACTTCTTCCATGTCTATGTTAATATCAAGATTTTTCTCTGACCACTTGGCTTCCGTCATAACAACAACCCTGCGTATCTGCTCGTCAACACAAAATGGAGCCTTTTCGGTCACAATTTCCATAGATTCGTATTTTGATAGATTTAGCACACTTGTAGAAAGGTTGGAGAGCCTTTCCGATTCACTTATGATTATGCCGAGATACTCTTGCTTTTCATCATCGGTTAAATCGCCTTCTTTGAGGAGTTTTGCAAATCCTCTTATCGAAGCAATAGGTGTTTTTAGTTCATGGGAAAAGTTGTTGATGAAATCACTTCTGAGCGTTTCTATTGAAGATAATTCATGTGTCATTTTGTTAAAGCTGTCGGATAATTCTTCGAGTTCTTCAATGCCTTTGGCTTCAACGCTTACGTTAAAATCGCCGTGCGCTACCTTTCTGGTGGCATCAATAATCCTGCGCAGCGGGTTTAACGCTTTTTTGCTGAAAAAAGCGGCTATTGCAACGCCTAAAAGAAAACTAAATGCAAGCATTGCAAGTATTATGCGGATAGGACCTATGGTAATCTCATCACCTGCGTGGACTATGTTTCCAAAGTCAACTAAATCAAAAGCATCAAGAAGTGCTACGAATAGTGAAGCCGTAATCATAGCTGCCGCCATTACCGCAAAAACGAAAAAAACCAATGAAACAGCCAAGTTGCGCCGCTTGCCGAAAAATCGTCTCATCTGTTAATCACCACCTTGTATCCTACGCCGCGTACGGTTATAATCTCAAATTCCTGCCAGCTCTGGAAACGGTCACGTAAGCGGTTTATATGGACATTTAAGGTATGGTCGCTCGCATCATGCTCCAGTCCCCAAATTTCGTCCATCAGCTGCATTCTCGTAAAAATCACTTCGGGATAGGAAAGCAGCTTGAACAGCAGCAGAAATTCCTTTTGCGGCAGTGTTACAGATTCTGCTTTTTTTGAAACTGTGAGCGTGTCATAGTTGAGCACGGCATCTCCGACTACGATTTGCCTTTCACTGGCAATCTTGCTGCGGCGAAGTAATGCCTTTATGCGAAGTATCAGCTCATCTTCGTCAACGGGTTTTGTCATGTAATCATCTGTTCCGGCGAGAAATCCTTTGTTTTTGTCAGTCTGTTCCTGCTTTGCAGTCACCATCAAAATAGGGAGCGTTTCACCGACAGAGCGGAGCTCTTTGGTAAATTCGTACCCGTCCATGTTTGGCATCATCAAATCGAGCACAACGAGGTCGATGTGTTCCTTCTCCATAACATCAAGGGCTGCAAGCCCGTCTTTTGCTTGCAGTGTTTCAAATCCGTGAGCTTTGAGGACTGTACACATAAGTTTTCTTATATGCGCATCATCTTCAACAACCAATATTCGGAACATTAAAACCCCTCCTGATTTTGCCACATAGCCACTTTTCGCATAATCATAGACCTTCAAAGTTACTCTATGAAAGAATATTTTACATTATGCGAGGGGTTCATTCAAGGATTATTTACTTCAATATGGCACTAATTTAGACCTAATGCGCATTCCCCGTTAAAGCCAATCACGGTATTTCGCCCTGCATCCTTTGCCTGATAAAGAACCTTGTCAGCGCTAATTAATATTTCTGATAGTGTCTTGCACCCCGCCTCTCTTGAAGTGACCCCGAACGAAGCAACTCCTAATGAAGCAGTAATTTTTATCTCCAGCCCCTCTATAAGGAACGGAGATTTTTCGATGGCTTTGTTAATTCTCCATGCGGCTTTTACGGCATCATCTTGGTTTACACCCGGCAGTGTAACCACAAATTCCTCCCCGCCATAACGGGTAAGCGATGTGTCATGCTTCAAAACATGACGAATCCGTGCGGCAAAGATTTTCAAAACCTCATCTCCGACAGTATGTCCATAGCGGTCATTTACGGATTTGAAGTGGTCAATATCGACCATAATAATGGAAAAGTCACGGTTTGTTTCGATGCAGCTTTGCAACTCGTGTTCTGCGGTTTCCGTAAAATAACGTCTGTTGTGTACACCTGTAAGCGCATCGGTAACGGCAAAGTCTCTTTGGATAAACCGACTGAAAACGCTGACAAACATTGAGGCAGCCGAGCGCAATATGTCCATTTCTTCTTCAGAGAGCGAGCGTTCGTTTACGCAGTCATCGCTGGTGAGAACGCCCCACGCTTCACCATTTAAGATTAAAGGTATAATTATTATTGATTTTATGGAACCGAATGGGTTCAAAAATTGCTGCAACTCCATCGGGAGGTTGACGATTGGTCCATTAAAGCACCCGCCGCTGAAAAACATTTCTTTAAATTCATGAATGGCATTCAGAGACAGCTTTTCGCTTAAATCGAGGATAGGGCTGCTTCGCCCGACTTCCGAATACCAACTGCTTATAAGCGTAAATAAAACCTCGTCTGACCCAAAGTCACAATTCGACAGATGTACACGGTCAAGATCTAAGCATTTCCCAATCATCTCTAACGTTTGCGCTAAAGAACTCACTATTTTTTCCTTATCCTCGACAGCAAGCAATGTCATCGCAGCCTTGTTAATTGTGCGGAGCAGCCGCTCGCGATGTTCAACCTTTTCTTCAGCCTCTTTAACTTCGGTCAAATCTCTGGTATATGATACAAGCATATCTTCACCGTTTCGGATAAAGTGCTTGAAGAAACACTCTGAAGGCATCAGCGTACCATCCTGTTTGCGATGCAGCCACTCGAACCTATGATACCCCAAATCATAGGCTTTGGATACTACTTCAATGGCCTTTTCTGATGTAGGTGTGCCACAGGGCTGGAATTCCGGCGATATAGCAAAGAGATTATCAACAATCAATCGTGTATCGTCAATTCCGAAAAATTCCCTGGCTTGATGGCTGACCGCTATAGGGTTATGGCTGCTTTTATCCCACAAAGCAATGACGTAGGGTGCAGAATCTACAAGAACTTGGTTTAATTTGTCAGCTTCGCGTTCTTTTTCGTGTGACGAGTCAATTTCGCGCAGCATGTTCCCAATAGCCCTGTACAAATCGCCCACCTCATCGGTACGTTCCGTGCCGAAATCACAAATGCTTAACTTATCAATATCTATATCAAGATTCCCTAACGCTGCTTCGCTTATGCTTGTTTTAAGTTTTTCGATGGGTCTAACAAACCTTTGCGATAAGAATACAAAAGAAAACACCATAACCATAGCCAGAACGAGAACAATTGAAGTTATAACAGTCGTGAGTATGTGTTGCACAGGGACACTCGTGACTGTTGTGGGGACGACAGCCACTAAAGTCCAGCCCGTTGAAGGTAGTTCAAATTGCATGAAATAGGATGGAACTCCGTGTTGATCAACATATTCAACTACACTCTCTCCAAGTTGAAAGCCGGCGTACACCTCGGCATATCTGAGCATTTCGGACATATACCGCAATCCGTCCGGCGAAGGTAAATATTCCTGATGCGGATGAATTATGAACTCACCGCCCGGACCTGTCAGGAGCAAGTATCCTTCTGCATGGCGCTGATACTCAATCATCATAGCTTCAAGCCGCAACAAGTCAATGTTCATTGCGACTACGCCTTCCTGGTTGCCCCAATCCTGAATATGGCGAGAGATGGTGCTCACAAGTATGCCGGTTTCCGCCGATATGTACGGTAACGTGATTGTGACCTCGCCGCTGCGAGATTCGGACAATATCCACCAGGGTCGCTCTTGGCTGACAAACCAATAAGGCGGCACCCAACGTGCGCTGTCATAAAACGTGCCATCGGCCAGCGCAATCCAAAATGATTGCGCAACTTCGTTGCTTTCTACTAAAACTTCAACAATATATTGATAGTGTTGCCTGTCTGTAAAAGGCAATACACTTGATAGTGTTTCCACCATATGAGTATGCTCCGCAAACCATGCATCCAGTTCTTGAGCATGGTTCGTACGGTCGCGCAGGGTACTTTCCAATACACTGTCATACACATTGCTGCGCACGACAGTATTAATGACTGAAAACGCAACTATCAAGCCGACAGCCATTATCAGCAACATTCCAAGAGTGAGCTTGTGAGATACTCTTAATGCCTTTTTGTTTCGCATTTTGGCTCATCCTCGCTTTATTTGCGATGTTCTTGGGGCTGTATCCAAAACACAATATATTGTTTTTCCAGTGCTTGCAAGATTTGACACGCCCTACCCGGTAGGCTAGTGCCTGGTCACAAGCGCATAAGCTGATATTTTTCTTATCCTCCATGCAGTCAGCAGTGAAATGGTGTAAGCCAGAACCACCAATGCGGTGCACATCACTGCGACCCATGCTAGGGGAATGGGGAGGTCTGCGCGAGCAATGCCCATGCCGCGAACCAGTGCGACAAATATGGCGTTAAAACCTAAATATCCCCCTGCCGAACCGAGCACTGTGCCGATTATTATTGA
>WQTE01000163.1 GCA_009786445.1 Oscillospiraceae bacterium
CCCGATATTTTATGTGTATCGTCGTACATTTGGAGTGCGAGAATTTTACCGGGCATTTTATCTCAGCTGAGATTACGCTTACCTAACACTGTGTTTGTTCTCGGCGGACCCGAGGCTGCTTTTAATGCAGATTATTGGCTTGATGAGCTTGCCGATTACGTTCTGACAGGCGAGGGAGAGTACGTATTGCCGCCGTTTTTAGATGCTTTGACCGATGGGGTTGGTTTGAAGTCTGGCAAGCTTACCACCGGCACTTTATGCACAGGCGGCGCAAACTTGGCTGACCGTAGCGACAAACCCGTTGACCCGTATACTGATGATTATTTCGCGGCGCTGAAAGGAAGGCTTGCTTATATTGAAACATCTAGGGGTTGTCCTTTTAGTTGTGCGTTTTGTCTTTCGGCGCATGATAGCGTTAAGTTTTTTCCGCTCAAAGACATTAAAAATCAAATCCGAAAACTCGCTATGTCAGACACCAAAACAATAAAGTTTGTGGATAGAACCTTTAACTCAAATCCCGAGCGTGCTTATGAAATTTTTGAGTTTTGTCTGAGTCTTGATGTTTCTTGTAAGTTTCATTTTGAGGTTGCCGCTGATTTGTTTGATGAGCGCACGTTGCTGCTGCTTGAAGCCGCTCCGCACGGGCGGTTTCAGTTTGAGACTGGTATTCAGAGTTTTTGTGAGCCTGCATTATTGGCTTCTTCAAGAAAAACAGACCTCCGCAGAGTGGCGGAAAATATAACGTGTCTTACTAAAAATAAAAATATCCATATTCATGTTGACCTGATTGCAGGGCTACCCTATGAAACGCTTGATGAGTTTAAAAACAGCTTTAACCGCGCATATGGGCTTAATGCTCACACGTTGCAGCTCGGGTTTTTAAAGCTCCTGCACGGCAGTGTTTTACGCAGTCGTGCTGATGAGCTTGGGTTAGTTTATTCTAATCTTGCACCATATGAAATCATTAGTAATCCCTGGCTCAGCGAGAGCGATATTATGGTTTTAAAGCAAGCTGAAAACGCTCTGCAACATACATACAATAAAGGTCGATTTTTGTCCGCTCTTGATTATGTTTTTAAAGTTACAAAGCTCACACCCTTTGCGCTGTATAGCAGGCTCGGAGAATCTTTTCCAAATCACGGCACACAACTTGAAGACTACGCCTGTCAAGTTTTTTCCTTTTGCGCAGAGCTGTCCGGTGTGGTCAAAGACGAGCTCATTGACCATTTTCTCTACGACTGGCTTTCGATGGTTAAAGGTAAAAACGCTCCCGAGTTTTTAAAGCCGCATCTTGCTTCGTCTCGGGATCTTTCAGATGAATTTGAAAAACATCTGGGCAGAAAATATCGGCGTGGCGAGGCGGGTGTTTTGAGTGATGGCTCAAGCATTTTTGTGGACAGCGAAAACCGCAACCCCGTAACAGGGCTGTATCGGGTGAGTAATCCCCGGCTAAATAAAGCAGGCGGCAGCGTGGTGTGGTAAATGCCCTCAAACACAGAGTTTTACAGGCTTATTGAGTTTTTGCTATATTTGATGTTAATTATCTTGCCCTCGAAGTTGCACCTCGAAGTTGGGCGAATATGTTTTTATGGACTTGTCCAAATTTTTCTGCTATACTTGACTAAATACATCTTTGTTGACATGAATGATGTTGATAATTTCAATATATATTGAAATTATCGACACAAATATTTTTCATTCCACCCTGCCGCCCACGGACGGAAGGGCAACCGCGCAATCGGAAAAATTTTCACGCAACAAACCGCGTGAAAATTTACATAGCGGCAACGCAGCACAGTAGCCGCCGCAGGCGGCTTTCGGCAAGGAGCGAAACACCCAAAGTCGAAAGAATCACGGAGGCATTATGAGCAGCGAGATTATTCCATATGCCAATAAAATAGTCACCCTGATAGAACAAGCTCGGCAAAACGCTTTGCAGAGCTTCAATGCAGAATTATGAGAAAATTTAAGCGATTGAGCCTATCCCGCAAGCTATTTTTGGGGATGTTGCTGTTTACCACCCTCGGTTTGATATTTGGCTTTCTCTTTATTAACACGCTCGTGCGAAATATTGTGCATGAGAGTATATTGGAAAGTGCCTACCGCGACCGGATGAATCACGCTCAGCAAATGGATGCGTGGTTTGAAGAAGCAGTACAAATTATAGCAAATCTATCCGAGACCCTGCCGCTTGTAGAAAGAAGCCATTATCAAGATATTGTAATACATTATTTCAACCGGTTTGATTTTATACAAGCCCTTTGGATAACCAAGATGGACGGCGGATTTTATGACAGCGGGTTTTGGGAACCTCCTTATTGGTTCGTTTCGCAAGAGAGGGATTGGTGGATTATGTCTGCGGCACGAAGCGGAAGCGTTATAACCACGCCTCCGTATATATCTGCATCAACGGGAGAGATTTGGACTGCCATATCTCGTCACACTTATGACTGGCAGGGGCAAGAGGTTACCGTGGCGATGGCTGTTGAGTTTACTCAACTTGAAGCGATGATAAACGACTTTCAAAACCGCACAGAAGGTTATTTAATGCTGACGACTCCCGATGGAGGATTTGTCATCCATCCAAACCCGGATTATTTGCCTTCGGAAGACGGCTTGCACACCATATTAACAAGTATGTCCGAGCATGATAATTATAGGGAAATATTTAACCGTTTCCAAGACGGTGAAGATGTAATTGAAGGCATTGACCTATATGGAATAGCATCCTATTTTATGCGGTTTGAGCTGCCGTCAACAAACTGGTTTTTGATAGCTGTAATCCCCACAACCGTAACAAGCATCCCTGTTATGCAAATCCTTTCAGTCGTGATGTTCATAATTATTTTTGCGTTGGCGACCGTAGGAGTGTTCTCATTTTTCTTTGCAAAATGGATTGCAACAACCATGGCGCAAAAAGAGCGCGAATTAGAAAGGGAAGCGCGGCTGGTTGCGGAGGAATCCAACAAGCTTCTTTCAAGACTTAACAAACTTAGAACTAAGTTTATGACCGACATAAGCCATGAAATGAGAACACCCCTTACTGTTATAGATAACTACGCCCAACTAACCGATATGGAAATTGATGCGGGGGACGTAAGTGCAGACACCAAGAAAAACCTTATGACTATTTCTACTGAATCCCAGCGTCTTGCAACCTTAACGAGCCGCCTTTTAGACATAGCCGAAGTACAGGACAGCGGTGCTAAGGGCATTGAAGTTTCCGCACATGATGTATTCAGCCGAGTGTTATCAATTTACAATCCGATTGTGGCGGCAAACAGAAATCGCATTGAAAGTATAATTGAAACGAATTGCCCCACAGTGCGAGCCATACCCGATATGCTTATGCAGGTGCTTTTTAATCTAATCGGCAATGCCAACCGCCATACCAAAAAAGATATTATCCGATTAACGGCAGAACCGGATGCTGAAATGGTAATTTTCAAGGTCATTGATAACGGCTCCGGTATGTCTGCCGACATATTGGAAAATGTATTTCAAAGGGGTGTCAGCGGCGATGGTTCGTCGGGGCTTGGGCTTAGTATATGTAAGGAAGCCATAGAATCTCACGGCGGTACAATTAGCGTAGAGAGCGAACCCGGCATTGGTACAATAGTAACTTTTGCGCTGCCGATTTATACAGAAAATGTGGAGGAATAAGCATATGACCGCTAAAATTTTGCTTATAGAGGACAATCTGCATATTCAAAAGGCAAATAAAAAAGCACTGGCCATGCGGGGATACCATGTGCTGGAGACAGGGACTATAGCAAAGGGGAGGGAACTGCTATTAAACGAACAGCCCGACTTAATAATACTTGATGTAATGCTGCCTGACGGAAGCGGACTGGATTTATGCGAGGAAATTCGCAGAGACTACAATATTCCTATCATTTTTCTAAGCGGATTAAAAGAAGATAAGGAAATTGTCGAGGGCTTTGAATCCGGCGGCGATGTCTATTTGACCAAGCCCTACGGCTTAAAAGTGCTTGTGAAAAATGTTGACTCCCTTTTAAGTCGGTCAAGGGATGTTCCCGACACGCTGGTTAAAGGAGATATTGTTTTGAGCATTATTTCCCAAAGCGTAACCTTTGACGGAAACGATTTAGACATTAAAAGCGGCAAGGAATTTGATGTGTTGTTTTATTTGGCAAAGCGGGAAGGCAAACTTGTCGGTGCAGAGCAGATTTATCAACAAGTGTGGCGGCAATCCATGCTGGGGGATGATACCGCCGTTAGAAACATTGTATCTCAGATACGAAGAAAGCTTGAAATTACAGACTATACGATTACTACCGAACGTGGTAAGGGGTATATTTTTGAGCGCGGCTGAAATTTATTTGTAATAAATTTTCGACAATTGCCACATCGAGACTTGAAACCTGCTAAAATTTTCTTGGTGGGTTTTTTCCGTTTGAGGGAGAGGTAATTGTATATGAAAAATATGAAGGTATTCACAAAGCTTTTTATCAGCTTTATGATTGTAATCGTGCTGGCAATTGCCGTTGGCGGAGTCGGCATCTACGGTATGCA
>WQTE01000164.1 GCA_009786445.1 Oscillospiraceae bacterium
AAGACAAAGTTGGAATCTGCGGTGTGCAGCAAATACTTGAGGTCACTTTTATCACTTGGTATTGTAAAAAAAGAGCAACCGATACTTTCCGGAAACTCCAAAATGACCTTATATAGATTAGCTGACAATATGTTCCGCTTTTGGTACAGATTTGTGCCACAGAACATATCACAAATCCAATCAGGCGCGGGCAAGAAAGTCTTTGAGAGCATTGAGCCACAAATATCAGCATTTATGGGAGATGTCTTTGAGGACATTTGCAGGCAATATCTCTGGAGAGAGAACATTGCGGAAAGATTACCGTTTTACTTCAGGGACGCAGGACGGTGGTGGGGTACAAACCCACAAACAAAGTCACAACAGGAGATTGATATAATTGCCTTTGAAGATGCCCGTGCGATTTTTTGTGAATGCAAATGGACAAATGAAAAGGTCAAGCAAGATGTACTGCATAACCTAATAGAAAAAAGCAAAATGTTCAACTATGCAGATATGTACTACTATATCTTCTCAAAGTCCGGATACAGCGCAGAGTGCGAACGAAATTTACCTGATAATGCAAAACTCATCAAATATGCAGATATGTTTCACCCGCCCCCTGCTTCTTAATGATGGCATTAAAAAACTCTTTCCATATTTTTATTTATAGTAGGCGGTAGTTGCAAATGGTTTACTCTTTAGAGGAATTGCGTAATGAATATCAAAATGGCAAGGTCAAAATCTGCTGGGATTTGCACTAACAGAAGTCCGTGACGAACTACTCAAAGACAGGACATAATGCAGTATAGGAGTTAGAAGGAATTTCCCAAAATTACTTTCGTTTCCGTTTAGTGATTCATATAAACAAAATAGGTCTGATCGGAAAGATTAAACACCATGAACGACATCATTATAGCTCGCATGGGCGATTTAGCTGAAAAAGCCGCAAAAGTCGGTGTTGCGGCGTCTAAATTTCTCACACCTTCAGAAGCTGTGAGTGTCGGTGAAACTTTTGCAAACAGGCGAGATGTATCTGTCACTTTTGATGGTGGATTCGAGGGCGCGGAGCGTGTGCGTGCGGTTTTTATGAACCCCGATTGGGGCGAATTCGAGCGCACAACATTCTTCACTGCGCTGAAAGTACTTTATCGACGGCAAGATACCTTGGGGCATCGTGATATTTTAGGTGCGCTTATGGCACTTGGAATAAAGCGTGAAGCTATAGGTGATATTGTCGTCGGCGAACACTTCACGGGGATTATTTGCCTGCCTGAGATGAGCGAATTTATCACCGAAAATCTCACAAAAGCCGGGCGTGTCGGACTTAGTCTTTCACAAGTTGCTCTTGAAGAAATCCCCGCCCGCGAAGAAGATTTAACCATTAAGTCAGACACGGTAGCATCGCTGAGATTGGATGCTGTTTTGTCGTCTGCTTTCGGACTCTCTCGCACAAAAGCCGCAAAGCTTATTGTTGCAGGGCAAGTGAGCTTAAATCATCAAATTTGCGAAAAAATCGACAAGGAAGTAGCCGAGAATGCGNTGTTATCCGTGCGAGGTATGGGGCGTGCCAAGCTAATGGAAGTTGGCAATCTATCTCGCAAGGGGCGGAGTTTTATCAAGATTGGGGTTTATGGGCGATGAAGAGTTGGAAGCGCGGGGACGGGGGTTGCTGCTTCACTCCTGTGAAGCGCCACCCCCGTCCCCGCGCTTCAGACAGACCACCGTCCCCTGTGTCGCCCCTCTGTCACCTAGGTATTTCGCTTTCGCACGGCACTCCAACTTGGCATTTTCCGCAGCCATATCGGAGATTGTGCTTTTCCAGCACCCTATCCAAAAAGTCACTGCAAAGCGAAGAATTTTTTCCGTTCGTAAAACTTATAGCTTGAACCGGGCAACGGACAATACACGCACCGCACATAGTGCAATATTCGTAGGTATCATTGTAATCTCTGTGGTTTTTCGGCAGATTAAGCTCTGTCAAAATACTTCCAAGCCTTCCGCTCATACCGCTTTTCGTAATGATTCCTTTAGACAACCCAAAAGTCCCCAGTCCACAGGCATATGCAATATGCCGCTCAGACCAATTTGAGGTAAATTTGATGTTTTCCTCAGTATTACCCACTTTATATCGGCTGTCATTAGCCGGAGCAATAGATAAAAAGCCTATATCAGACAGATTTTTAACAATATGATTTAACAACTCTATCAGCATTTGCTGCCCTTCATATCTTCCGTGTAGCCATTCGTCGGCAGGCCATTGGTTGTTTTCTGAATTAGCAATGTTAATTTTTTCGCTATATGGAAGAAAAAAGGATATTACTGTTTTAGCGGTTGGTAGCCACTCCATAGGGCTTAAAAAATGACTGCCGATTACCTCATCGGATTTATACTTGTCGTAAAGTTCATCATTCACTGACCCGAAGGCAAATATTGGCGTATTATATATTCTCATGCCTACATATCTCGGTTGTATAGCAACTTCTTGCGCAATATAATTGTAAGGTGATTCATTAACAAATTTTTCCGCAAGAATAACGACATCTTTTTCGTTCATAGTAAACTCCTTCGATGTAACACAGGCCTGACACAGGGGGGCAGGTTTCTTGTGTCAGACCAACCCTCCCCTGTGATCTTTAGAAGGCATACTATCACGTTTTTCAGCGGATATCAACTTTTATAGGAATGAAGCGAGGGGACGGGGGTTGCTGCTTCACTCCTGTGAAGCGCCACCCCCGTCCCCTCGCTTCTCTCGCCGTTTCTCTACGAGCGTCGATTCATATATCGAATCAATACCCAAATGAGCCACAATCCTCCAGTTAATATAACTAAAATAAAATCCACCAATACACTTGGACGTCTGCGCATTATAAACACACCTCATTTTATATATAAAAATTTTCATATTATCCGATATACAGCCACAACGCAGGACGAACGCCGTTCCAGCCCATTTCATCCTGACCGCTCCAAGCGTGCATTCCAAAAAAATTTATAGTTCCGTCGTGACGGACAATTGAAACCATATTTTGTCTATTACCTGGTGTCCTTAGCCACCAAAAAAGAACTCTACCATCATCCCATCTATCCATTCCGTTTTCTCTATACGCAACAGATCTCGCTGAATCGTACTGGTCACTAAACAAGCTTCTATCATTAGCACTGTTGCCAAGCGTGCCACTATCGCCAAAATATAATAACACTTCTTCAATGCTTAGCAAAAACACTCTATCTATTGATTCTTCTCCACCGCTTGTATTGTACCAAGGATTATTGTTTGTTATCACCGTTGTTTCTCGTATTCGAGCAATTTCATCTTCATTAAAATATCTGAGAAAACCTACATCTCTTGCAGTAGAATTTAGGTCTCTACGTATTCTACTTTCTGCCCAAGTAGTATCTTGTTCATCTCGTGACCACGGGACATTAAATGATCGTCTATCTATTAAAAGATTTTCAGTTATAATTAATGCGTAATTATCTTCTATATCAAGCACTAGCCAGTCATAATTGCCAAATTGAATTATATTCCCTACTTCAGCAATTATTGGTGTGGCAAAAGGTTCAGGATCAGGCGTAGGACTTTGTATCGGTTCGGGAGTTGGTGCTGGTGTCGGCTCGGATGTCGGCTCCGGACTTGGTGCTTGTGCTGGTTCGGATGTCGGCTCGGGAGTTGGTGCTGGTGTCGTTTCCGGCGTTGTTGCTACCACTGGTATAGGCGTTGGCACTGCAACAATTTCTGTACCATTATCCCCATTTCTGGTTGCTAAGAAAACAACGCCCATTAAAACCACTGCTGCAATAATGGCAATGTTAGTTCTATTCTTTTTTTTAGGAGATTTTTGCTTTGAGGTTGAGTTGTTTTCTACTGTCTTATGTTTACCAGTTTTTTTGTTGCCCATATCAGTTGAAACGTAGCTTTGCTGTTGTTGCTCATCGGTGTTGTTAGGTGGCATAGGCAACCTTTCAGCTTGTTCTGCTTGAATACTTTTCTGGTTGTCATTATTTGTGACTGGTATATTACTTTGTATATTTAAGTTATTATTCATTTCAGCATTTGTTTTTGTCATATTTGGTGAAGCCTCAATATATATGTTTTCAGATACTGGTTCAACAGTTGTATCTACAGATGGGGCATCCACAACANTTTTTTCAGCATTGTCTTTTTCANCCTCATCATCAAGATAGTTNCTTAATGCATTCAGCTTTTTTTCTCCTGCTGTTTTNAGTGCATTAAAATACTTTTTCCCTGTTTCTTGAGCAGTAGGCAAATGCTTTTTACCCACATCAAGCAAATCTTGAAATTTTCCTTTNCTAATTGCGACTCCACAATTTGGACAACTTGNAGCTTTATCTGAAACCTCTTTGTTACANTCTGGACAGTTTATAAGTGCCATTACAATACCCTCCCTTAAAATCAACGCAAAAATATCCTGAGTTCCGCAAGAATTACACAATACAGAAATCATCAATAGCAGAAATGGAAAGATTAAGCCAATCCGGGATATTATCCGTTTGAAAACCGCAAGCCTC
>WQTE01000165.1 GCA_009786445.1 Oscillospiraceae bacterium
TTGTTTGTCGCAAGCGGATTTCGCACGCAAGACCACCAGCGGGAACTTTACGAAAATGCGGCAGACCGCAGATATGTCCTGCCGCCGGGACATTCCGAACACCAGTTGGGCTTGGGGATTGATATTTTGCTCACCACAGGCAGCATAGTCGGCACAGACGAGGCACGATGGCTCGCTGAAAACGCACCTGAGTTTGGGTTGACTCTTAGTTATCCTTATCATAAGCAAGAAATAACAGGCGTTGCCTATGAACCTTGGCACTTTCGCTATGTGGGGCGGGTACACGCATGGTTCATGGCTGAGCATGATTTTGTACTGCAAGAATACATAGCATTTCTAAGAGAAAATGTTGGAATACAGGTAGAGTTTGACGGTAACACTTGGTATATCTTGTATCAAAGACCGGAAAATGGTAGAATACTCGTGCCAAATGACATGGATTTCAACGTTTCCGGCACAAACACAGGCGGGTTTATTGTCACGGCATGGAGGTAAAAGAGATTTGGAATATACAATATTAGTATGCGATGATGATGATGACATTCGCAATGCCCTGACTATTTATTTCGCTCAGGAGGGCTATAGAGTTTTGCATGGGAAAAACGGCTCAGATGCCGTTAAAACGGCCGAGCAAGAAACGCTCCATCTTATAATTTTAGACGTAATGATGCCCGTTATGGACGGCATAGCTGCGGCGGTGAAAATCCGCGAAACAAGCAATGTGCCTATATTGTTTCTCTCCGCAAAAAGCGAAGAAACTGACCGCATTTTAGGGCTAAACATGGGCGGCGATGACTATATAACAAAACCATTTAATCCTGTAGAGCTTATCGCCCGTGTGAAAGCAGCAATCAGGCGATATGCAAGGCTGGGCGGTATCAGCGGTACAGAAGAAGCCAAAAGTCCCGGCATTTACCAAACGGGCGGGCTTATCCTCGACGACAACAAAAAGCAAGTTAGCGTAGACGGGCAGGATGCAACTCTCACAGCGCTGGAGTACAACATACTAAAGCTGATGATTTCAAGTCTCGACAGGGTGTTTTCTTCAAATCAAATCTACGAAGCAGTTTGGGACGAGCCTGCGTTTCATGCATCTAAAACAGTGTCAGTACACATCCGGCACATAAGGGAGAAAATCGAAATCAACCCAAAAGAGCCGCAGTATCTAAAAGTCGTCTATGGACTGGGGTATAAGGTGGTGTGTCATGATTAAAGTTTTATGTTTTCCTATCACAAAACTGCTCTTAGTTTTTGCGGCGTATATTTCGCTTGTGTCTGCCCTGCGCAGTGTCAGCCATACATTTCACGTGTTGTTTAGAAGTATATTTGGCGACTGGTTTTACTTTGGTTTAATTCCGTCATTTGTCTTTCTAGTCATTTTCCTCGGCGCTCTTGGTCTTTCTGTTTATAAGACAAAAAAAGGATTCTTGCGGCAAGAAACGCTCTTTGTCCTATGGCGTAAAATAGATGGGTTTTTGATGATTGTTTTCGCAATTTGGTTTGCATTATTTCTGATGATTCAGGCATACAGGCAGTGGGGTACTCAGGAATCCATAATTCCGTATACAGGCGCATACCTTGTGTTTATATTGACGGCGACGGAGATTGTTGCGCGTATTCGTGATAAGGAGTTTAAGTCGAGCTTTTGTCTTGCGGATTTTTTCAAGAGGCATCCTATCTGGAATCCCTTGGGGTTATTGATTTTTGTTATACTTTTAGCAAATCTGTTGATGCTGTTTTTTTCGCATTTATCATCAATCAGTGTTGGTGTTTTTATACGAGGAAGCGTAGTGTTTATGACGGCAGGGCGGGAATCTGTTTCTATGATTACGCTCAATGCAGAGGGCTTTTTACAGGCAATATCTGCACTTTCTCTCTTAGGGATTACTTGTTTTACGATTGTTCTGCGAAATCTTTCGGAAAAATACGATAAGGCAAATGCGGAGCAGATTCGCTCCGAGCGGTTTAAAAGTGAGCTTATAACTAACGTATCCCACGACATAAGAACGCCGCTCACCTCTATAATAAACTATGTAGACTTGCTCAAAGCAAAGCCGCTAAATGGTGAGGTTGCCGAATATGTTTCGGTACTAGACAGGAAGTCCGCAAGGCTTAAAACATTGATTGATGATTTGATGGATGCATCAAAGGCAGGAACGGGCAATGTAAAAGTAACGTTTGAATCGGTTGACTTAACAGAGCTTGCAGGGCAGGTCGCAGGGGAATTTGATGATTTGTTTGCTGCGCAAAATTTGACACTTGTACTGCGCCAGCCCGACAATCCGATTTTTGTTAAAGCTGACAGCAGACATCTGTGGCGCACTCTGGAAAATCTCTTTTCCAACACTGTGAAATATTCGCTCCCGGGCACTCGCGTGTTTGCAGAGCTTTCACAAGATGAGGAAAAAAAGGCGTTTACGATGAAAAACACATCTCAAACGCCGATTGACCTACCAAGTGAAGCTCTAACCGAGCAATTTATACGTGGCGACCGTGCAAGAAAGAGCGAAGGCAGCGGCTTAGGCCTTTATATCGCGAAAAGTCTGGTAGAACTGATGGCAGGAAATTTTGAAATCCGCACATCAGGAGACTTATTTGAAGTAGAGATTGTTTTTGGGAATACATGAGGGGGTTCCCCATATGTGAGCAGGAGAGGGGCGGTTTGCGGAGTCTTTTTTTCGAGAACAGGGGTGAAGATTACCTGGCTCGAAAAAAAGCGGAGCAAATTGCCTATCTCCTGCGGGAACTAAAGACTCACTTCCCGGTTCTGCGCATTATCATTGCCGATAGACCGAAGAACAGCATAGCGGAGGCAATCATGTAAATTATGCTCATTACAGGCGTTATTTCAAAAGTTCCAACGGTGAACACGACACCCAAGTTTTCATTGATTTCTTGAGCAATCTCAGCAGGTGCGCCGTAAAGCGCAAGCTCCATTGGCCGCTCCATGAGAACCTGCCTAAACAGTGTCGCCGCATGTGACGGCGGGAACAACATCATTATTATTTGAACTGCGCTCGGAGCATTGCCGATAGGCATATAAATCCCCATGAGAAAACCCGCAAGCGTACCAATAATTGTGCTGATTGTCCCAAACGCACTGACGGTTTTCAGAAAAGAAACAATAAAACAGACAAGCGGAGTCGCCGTAATGCTGGATAGTAAAATAAGCCCCAAAACTTGCAAAATGCCTGTAGCGTCGGGCAATTCGCCGCCTGTTGCTAAGATGTAAGCACCGAAAGCAATGCCCGTTATTGTCGTCATTATCACGCTGACGACAAAAGGCGACACAATGTAGCTGATAGTTATGTGACTTCTCTTGATGGGAGATGCGAAAAAACCTTTAGCAACTTTATCTTCCTTATCTTCTATCATTCGCGAAAAAGCACCGAGCGAAGTAGTGAGCGTTGCCATAGCCATAACGCCCGCCATGAGCCAGCTATCCCTTATACCCTCGCCGCCCCAATCTCCTGCACCTAAAAACAGCGCGAAAACTGCTACCATAATCAAAACAGAGAGCATTGAAAAAAACATATTTGTCTTGTCTCTGAAATAGAGCTTAATATTGCGTTTCATCATTGGATTCATTGTCTTAACCCCTTTCCCGTAATTCCGATAAAAGCATCGTCCATAGAACCTTGCAAAACTTGGAAGCTTGATATGTGCTGTTTGCAACTATCCAATATGGCGATTGAAGCCATCGTGTCAGGCAGTTTTACACTGATTACACCGCCGTCAACGCTATACTTCACACCCCTTTCGGCTAGCTGCTTTTGCATTTGCATGGCAGCTTCATCATTTATGGTAACAGCGCGGAGAACATCGCTTGAATACTCAGTCTTGAGTTCCTGCGGCGTTCCCGAAGCTGCGATTTTGCCGTGGTCGATAACGGTAATATAATCCGAATCGGCGGCTTCTTCCATGTAGTGTGTTGTCAAAAATATGGTCATGCCTGATTTTTCTTGCAGATTTTTCACCGTTTCCCAGACATTTAGCCTGGTCTGTGGGTCAAGTCCTGTAGTCGGCTCGTCGAGAAATAATATTTTAGGCTTGTGAAGCAGTGCTGTAGCAATGTCCGCCCTACGTCTTTGACCTCCGGAAAGTTTACCATACGGGCGATTGATAAATTCCGAAAGCTCAATTACTTTTACAGCCTCATCTACCATACGTTTAGCTTCACTGCCGCTACGTGAGTACAGTCCCGCCCTGATGAGCAAATTTTCTCGGACAGTCAGTAAACGGTCGAGGACACTGTCTTGAAACACTACGCCTATGCATTGCCTGATTGATTCAGCCTGTGTTTTCAGGTCAAAGCCGTTTATCGTGACTTCTCCGCTATCGAAAGTCATCAGCGTACAGAGAGTGTCAATAGTTGTAGACTTTCCCGCTCCGTTAGGTCCGAGAAACGAAAACAGCTTCCCCTCTTCTACATAAAAGCTAATGCCACGAACAGCCTTAACTTCTCCATAACTTTTAGCAAAATTAGTCACTTCAATTATTTT
>WQTE01000166.1 GCA_009786445.1 Oscillospiraceae bacterium
GCAATTGCAGAAATTGCCGGAGTTTCTATGATTTTAGGGGTGACACTCATCTGCACGGCTTCAAGCACATCGCGCCCTGCAAGGTCGATTGCGGTAGCTTTCTTAAACTCAAGAGCGATGCTTGCCCTCTGTGCGGCAATCAGCGCGTTTACCACACGGTCAACATTTCCGCCCGCAAGATAGTGAGCTTCAAGGTCGTCGATGGATAAACTCAGACCGGCTTTGACAGCTTTAATTTGAGGAATGACAATTCTTGCAGGTATGACCCTGCGAAATTTCATTCCAACGAGAGTGCCTATCCGAACTTTAACATTAGCAGCTACCGCGCTAATCCAGAGCCCGATTGGGACAAAAGTGAAAAACAACCAAAGAAAAACGATTATTCCAAGTGCCAGTGCAATGATTAACATTACGTTTCCGTCCATTTTTTACCTCCAAAAATGATTTTATTTATTCTACCCTTTAACTTCTCTCACAACAACCCTGTTACCTTCTACTTCGATTACCTCTACTGATGCGCCTTGTTCAATGTATTCGCCCGTTGTTACAACTTCTAACCTCTTTCCATTAAAGTCTGCACTTCCAACAGGTCTGCAAAGCGTGGTCACCAGCCCTGTTTTGCCGAGGAAAATACTGTAGTCAGCTGTGCCCACATAGCCGTCTTCTTTCTTCTCTGCTTGCTCCAAAATAAGTTTGCCGGGAATTTTTCCCCTTGAGAGCAGTATGAGAAAAACGAAAAACAATATGAGCAGTATTATAGTAATAGCGATTGTGAGAATAACTCCCTCTGCAACGGTATTTGCCGTTACAAAAATGCAACCTATAAGCGTGAGAACTCCAAAGGTTCCAAAAAGTCCAAATCCGGGCTGAAACATTTCAGCAATGACTAAAATCATTCCAACAACAAACAAAACAACCGAAATCCATGATACGCCAATCAACAAATCCATAAAAGCCATAACGTCACCTCCTTTTTAAAATATTTTACAGCCGGAAGCTTATGGTATTATAATACACATTTTTTCGGCAATTTGCAAAATTTTGGAGCAAAATGCACATTTTGGGGAGTAAAAGGTTTTTGTTGAAAGAAATATGCTTCCTATGATATTATATTATCTACCGATGAGCTGATGAAATAAGGGGGTTTATTGCCATGAAAATTGCTGTTTGCGACGATGAGAAATATTTTCGTGATGAGCTTAAAACGGCGATAAATACATATTCAAGTACACATCGGTTGGACACTGCTGTTGACGAGTTTAAAAGCGGAGAAGATTTTCTTAAAGCAGAGCAAAACTACGATGTGGTTTTTCTCGATTACCAAATGGCGGAGCTTAACGGCCTTGAAACTGCAAGGCTCATGAGGGAGAAAAATATTCAGAGCACCATTTTTTTTGTAACAAACCACTCTGATGTTGTTTATAAATCCTTTGAGGTGGGGACTTTTCGGTTTTTCAAAAAACCATTGAATGCTCAAGAGCTTTATAAAGCTCTTGACGATTATTTCAAGGAGCAGGAGCGTGATTGCCCGATAATCCTTAAGATAGACCGCGAAAATGTTTGTGTCCAGGCAAGGGACATAGTATATCTGGAGGCGGACAATAAAAAATGCAAAATTAATCTCAGCGACGGCAAAATTCTTCATTCACCCCAGACAATGGCTACTGTTGAAAAGCTACTGCCGAAAAACATTTTTTTCAAGCCGCATAAATCATTTGTTGTTAATTTCAGGCACATCCGGAGCTACGACAACAGCACCATAAATTTTATTAATGGAAAAGTTGCTCACATCAGCCGTAAATACTTAGGTGATTTCAAAGAAGCGTACAGAATATATGCAAAGGGTCGAGCATTATGATAATTCAGTTTTTTGCCGCAATTTTGCTTATCATAAGCGTTCATATTGTTTCATCAAATGCTGCGCAAAAAAGAATAACGCTAAAATCTTTTCTGCCGATACTCATCGCTGTGATTGTGTTTTACCCTGCTACGTATATCATTGTGCCTGCGGATTATTATCAAGATGTACTTATCATCAGCGGGCATGCCATAGCATCTGTTTTGTGTCTTGTGACGGCAGTAAAAAATAGAAAAGGCGATGTGTTGTACGTTGCCTTTTTGTTCTTTGGATTGCTTGTTACGGCATCAGCTCTGGTAAATTGGGTAATCTCTATTTTGTTCGCCGGTGGGGTAGATGCGGCGCATACTGACTTTTCTACAAACTTTGCATTTTTCATCATATGCTCTGTTACATCAAGAAACGGTCGGCTTATCAAAGTAACACAAGGCCTTCTGGAAAAACAAAAAAACATCAAAATACTGCTTATTGCTACAGTGTGGACAAGCGCATTGCTTGCGGCCTTTATCTATTACTACTTTCAGACATATGATGTGGACTCGGCAATTTTAGTAATAATGGCTGCCCTTTCAGTTATGCTGATGCTCTTGCTGGGCATACTGTTCCCGAAGTTCATACTCAGCAGTTTAACCGGTGCATACTACAAAAATCTCTCAAGGGTCATGGACGAGCAGGTAAGAGCGCAGGTAGAACATTATGAGGCTATGGTCAAAGCAAATGAAGAGATAAAACGGTTCAGACACGACTACAACAATCTTAAAGTTGTACTTACGGATGCGCTCCGGCGAAATGACCCGGATAGTGCGCTTTTGCTCCTTGCCGATGATGAAATGTCACAAGCTGAAAGTGCGTATCAATTTAATACGGGAAACATTATGCTTGATGCGCTGCTCAATGAAAAACAATATCGCGCGAGCAAAACAAACACGCATATAACGTTTACGGGCACAGTGCCGGCAAACCTGTTGCGCCCTATTGATATATGCATAATTTTCGGCAACGCCATGGATAACGCCATAGAAGCGTGTGAGAAATGTCCAAAAGAGCAAACCAAAGAAATAGCAATAGCCTTAAGATATTCAAGAAATTTTTTGTTTATAGAAATTAAGAACCCAACAGCGGAAGAAGTTAAGATAATAAACAATAAGATCGAGACCACAAAACAAGACAAAGCAGTTCACGGAATAGGTCTGCGCTCCATAAAATCAGCAGTGGGCAAATTAGGCGGCGAGATGAAACTTGACTACGAGAAGAGAGTTTTTACTATAAGCATAGATTTAGATTTTAATTCCAACTTAATTTTGTAACTATTCTATACTACATATAGTAGGTTTTTCGGCGGTCGAACATAGTTTGACCCTACAGATTGAAAAGAAGGCGCAAACCACTGAAAAAAGGGGACAAAACACAAAAAATAAGTGTTGACAAGGCTCTTTTTTTTTGTTAGGCTTGTTAAGCAATTGGTCAGCAATAGATTACAAATTTGCGAAAGGGTGATTGAGATAAACAAAGAGTTGATTTTATCTGAATTGCATCGTTCCCGCGAAGCGCTCGATAACGCAATTGCTTATGTTGAAGCAGGCGGAGCGCCTTCCGGCGTGTCGGCACGCACCAGGACCATCAGGGTGGGAGAGGGACGTGCGGTCGCTATCTTGGCAAGCATCCGCGATGCCGGAGGGAGCATGAATCAGCGCAGCTTTGAAGACACATGTCTCAGGCATTGCAGAACACTTGTAGGTGCCGGGGGATTCATTGCCCGCGGCAGCATTGTCAGAGAGGAAGCTATCGGCGGCGAAGTTTTATATCGGCTTACTGAGAAAGGCATGGGTACAGTGGGCAAGTGGGAGGCAAGGTATGGCTCCGACTGGATTGCAAGTTTGGAGGGCACTGATGTGCTCGGAAATCTGAACATACATGACCACCAAAAGACAAGGGTGCGAGCGCTTTCATAGTCGCATTTTGCTAATTTGACCAATAATCGTTAATAAAATATTTAAAATTTATTAAAAAAGGCTTGACAAAGGGTTTTTTGTGCTTTATATTATTGTTTGACGTTGGGTAAGCGATAGGTAAGCAAATGATTAACAAAACTAAATTGATAGATATAACAACTCTATAGAAAGGCGAAAGGTTATGGAAGAGAAAGAAACTGTTAAGTTTGAAGAAGTTCTTGAATCAGAAGTAGACGATATATGGGATATCTTCTTCCCGTATATGGCTGAAAGCAAAGAAAAGCATAAAAAACTAAACACAACTGAACAACCCAAGCCCCGCAGGTATCTCAAGTTTCTGACAATGTGTTTTTAGCAATTGTGGTGCGCCGCTTTTATACCTCTTACATCGCGCTGACAAATTCGTCTCCCGCGACTATTAAATGGTCGTCCAGATGGATTCCGACGATGTCGCCGACCTGTTTGAGCCTGTTTGTAACATCTGTATCGCTTTGAGAAATATCAAGCATACCGCTGGGATGATTGTGAGCAACAATAATTGAAGCCGCCCTGTCCTCAATGGCATAGGCAAAGACCTCTCGCGGATGAACAAGCGATGCCATCATTGTACCGATGGTGACTAT
>WQTE01000167.1 GCA_009786445.1 Oscillospiraceae bacterium
ATGTGCATGATATTGACGGCGGTGTCGCTTTTGGCATGGTTATGCCTGACACCCCCGACCATAACAACATACACAATGCGGGTGAGTATATCCGCAAAGACCGATTACTAATCAGTGCAAAGATGTTCGCTAAAGTTATTATTGATACATGCGGATAGATTTACAATCATTGCACATTATCTGCTGGGCTCAGGAAAAAGAAGAAGAATAGAGATTTTACCATGGAAAAACTATGGACACGGGACTTTACAATTTTGACTTTTGGCTCGGTTGTTTCGGTATTTGGGAATGCACTTGCGGGCTTTGCTATCAGCCTCATGGTGCTGGATTATAGTGAATCTGTTTTCCTCTTTGTCCTTTTCATGGTTGCATTTAATCTTCCGAGAGCCATTGCTCCTATGCTTGCAGGTCCTTTGCTCGACACCTTCTCCCGCCGTAAGACCATATATACTATGGATTTTCTTACATTTGCCCTTTTTCTGTTCCTGTTTTTCTTACTCTCAGGTGGTTTTTTCAATTATTTGCTGCTCCTTGCGCTGGCATTCTTAAAGGGGACATTTGACAGTATTTATTTGGTGGCGTATGAAAGTCTTTATCCTGTTTTGGTCGCTAAGGGGAATTTTAGGAAGGCTTACTCTGTTTCTTCAATGATTATGCCCTTATCGGCAGTGATGATGCCGATTGCGGCATTTTTGTATGATAGAATCGGCGTTGGGCAGATTTTACTTTACTCTGCAATTGCGTTTTTCGTTGCGGCTTGTCTGGAGACACAGATTCGTGTTGATGAAACTCATTTGCGTGAGAGTAAAGAGCAATATCGATTTTCCGAATTTACGAAAAGTCTCCGTGAGGGGATTGCTTACATAAAGGAAGAAAAAGGTTTGCAAGTCATTACGGCTTATTTCTTCGTGGCGATGTTTGCGTTTTCATCTCATTCACTGCTACTTCCATATTTTACGGAAACGCCGCATCTTAGTGTTATGCTGTATACTCTTGTTATTGGTGCAAGCGTTTTGGGTCGGGTTGTTGGCGGTGCCATTCAGTACAAGGTTGAACTGCCGAAGGCAAAGAAGTTTATGATTGCTATGACCGTGTATGTTGTATCAAGCTTTATCGAAATCGGTTTTATATTTACTCCTGTTATTGTTATGACAATTTTGATGTTCACTACGGGGCTTATTACAGTAACGAGTTTCAATATCAGAATGTCTACCACGCAGGACTATATTCCCGATGAAAAGCGTGCCAGATTTAACGGAGCTTTTCAAATGTTTATGACTATTGGCACAGTTTCGGGTCAACTGATTGCCGGAGCGCTCGCCGAGGTTATTCCGATTCGTGCCGTGATTGTGATTTATGGCTCAATCGTTCTGACAGCAGCATTTGCGATAATGTGGCGCGGCCGCCGTCATGTTATGCCTATTTTCAATCGAACGGTGTAGTGGGTAGGGGAGGAGGATACTTTATGAAATCAACTTTTGCTGCCAGATTGGGTGAATTACGGCAGGAACAATCTATGAATCAGCGGCAGGTGGCAAATGAATTAGGTGTGTCGCAGGCGGTACTTTCGCATTATGAGAATGGCTTGCGTGAACCAAAACTTGATTTTGTTTCAAAAGTTTGTGCATACTATGGCGTAACTGCCGATTATATACTTGGGCTCTCGGATGACCGGACAAACGCTGCTACTAGACTTTCTGCTGTGGTTTGTGATAAGCTAAGGAAGTTAGAGGATGTCAAGCAACAGGAGGGTCAACTTTTGAAAGAGCTTAAGGATTTATGTAAACAATAGGTTTATCCATTATTCATGGTCATTTTTATGACTTAGAGTGTAGCGGAAAGGATTACTCATTACATATGCAAGACAAAATTCGTAATTTTTCTATAATTGCACATATTGACCACGGAAAGTCAACGCTTGCAGACAGACTGCTTGAGCGTTGCGGTGCAATCGACAAACACGATATGGAGGAGCAAGTTCTCGACAATATGGATCTTGAAAAAGAGCGTGGTATAACCATTAAAGCGAGAGCAGTCGGGCTAAACTATACCGCCCCCGATGGCGAGAAGTACAAGCTCAACCTCATTGACACTCCCGGCCATGTCGATTTTAACTATGAAGTTTCCCGCTCGCTTGCAGCGTGTGAGGGAGCTATACTCGTTGTTGATGCGGCGCAAGGTGTTGAGGCACAGACACTCGCAAACACGTATCTTGCTCTTGATAACAATCTTGAAATTTTACCCGTTGTAAACAAAATTGACCTCCCTGCCGCAGACCCCGCGAGGGTAAAAAAGGAAGTCGAAGATATTATCGGGATTCCCGCTGACGATGCTCCCGAAATTTCTGCGAAAAAAGGCATCGGCATTGATGAGGTTCTTGAGCGCATTGTCACTGATATTCCACCGCCAAAAGGCAATCCTGATGCTCCGCTCCGTGCGCTGATTTTTGACAGTCAATATGACCTGTATAAAGGTGTTATCGTGTATATCAGAGTGCTTGACGGGCAGATTAAGTCCGATATGAATGTTCGGTTTATGGCTACGGATGCCGATTATAAGATTGTTGAAATCGGCCATCTCAGACCTATCGGGATGGAGCCTTGCAGTGTGCTGTCCGCAGGTGATGTCGGTTATCTCACGGCGAGCATTAAAGATGTCGGTGATACAACCGTCGGCGACACCGTGACTGATGCAGATAATCCTGCGGCGGAGCCGCTTCCGGGATATAAGAGCGTACAATCCATGGTGTTTTCGGGTCTTTATACTTCCGACGGCGCAAAATATCCTGATTTAAGAGATGCGCTTGAAAAACTGAAGCTCAATGATGCCGCACTCACTTATGAGCCTGAATCATCTGCTGCTCTCGGATTTGGTTTTCGCTGTGGGTTTTTGGGTCTTTTACATATGGAAATCATCGGTGAAAGACTTGAGCGTGAGTATAATTTAGACCTCATAATGACTGCTCCGAGCGTTATTTACAGAGTCACAAAAACCGACGGCACTGTTCTTATGGTTGATAACCCGCTCAACTACCCTGAACCTGCTGTAATTGCAGAAGCTGAGGAGCCGTTTATCAGTGCATCTATTATCTGCCCGCCTGATTACGTCGGCAGTATCATGGATTTGTGCCAAGACAGGCGCGGTGACTATAAGGAGATGATTTATCTTGATTCTTCGAGGGTTGAGCTGCAATATGATTTGCCGCTCAATGAGGTTATTTATGATTTCTTTGATGCTCTGAAATCCCGCAGCCGTGGTTATGCATCGCTTGATTATGAGTTTCTCGGCTATCGTTTGTCAAATCTCGTCAGGCTTGATATTTTGCTAAACGGCGAGATTGTTGATGCACTTTCGTTTATAGTGCACAGGGAAAAGGCTTACGCCAGAGGGCGCAAGATTGTTGAAAAGCTCAAAGAAAACATTCCGCGCCAGCTCTTTGAAGTACCTGTGCAGGCGGCTATCGGCGGTAAGATTATCGCCAGAGAGACTATCAGGGCGCTTCGCAAAGATGTTCTGGCAAAATGCTACGGCGGCGACATAACACGTAAGAAAAAGCTACTCGAAAAACAAAAAGAAGGCAAAAAACGTATGCGAAGCCTAGGCAGCGTAAACGTACCGCAAGAAGCATTCATGGCAGTGCTGAAACTGGACGAATAGAGGGCGTATGAAAACTGAACTTACAACTATGGTGATGATACATAACCACGATACCAATGAAGTTCTCATTCATAACCGAAAACGTAGATACATCGGGTGGTCGTTCCCGGGTGGGCATGTTGAGCGTGGTGAGAGTTTTTATGACTGCGCTGTGCGCGAGGTAAAAGAAGAAACCGGGTTGACGGTTTCAAATCTTGAATACTGCGGCATCGTTCACTGGGTTCATCGTGAAACTGATGAGCGGTATCTTTGTTTTATGTATAAGACTACGGAGTTTAGCGGCGAACTAATTGAAAGCACTGATGAGGGCGAGCAGTTTTGGCTCTCACTTGATGAGCTTTACCGCACTCCTAACGAAAAGTTTTCTTCAGCGATATATTATCCAAAGTCGCTTTTATTCAGTGAACTCGGAAAATACAGCGAGGCTTTTATCCCATGGAGCGATGGTGGAGACCCTTGGGAAATAATTTATAAGTAGTAGACTAGTGAGCCAGCTTGTAGAGTGCGAATTGATTTAACGAAACGCCTTCTTTTTCTGCCTCAAGCGCAAGACGGGCATGAAGCGATTTAGGTAGACGTAGCACGAATTTTCCGCTATAGCTCTCAATATCAACAGGCAGAGGCACTTCAAAACCCGCTTCGAGCTTAGTTTCTATCCACCCTTCCATTGCTTCAAGTATGTTTCTATGGGCTTCTTCAACAGTCTCACCGTCACTCATTAAGCCATCAAGTTCCTGTACTTT
>WQTE01000168.1 GCA_009786445.1 Oscillospiraceae bacterium
TTGTGCCTATTTATGAGCATTGTACCCGGAATAGCGAGAAACATTGCGGCAATCAAAGCAGTTCCCTGAATCAACCCCATCAAATCCGGCGTAAAACCCATCCTGTGAATCAGCCAATTGCCCATATGTACAAAAAAGACATTAAAAGGCGTGAAAAAGGCGACAAGAGCCAGACAAGCCATCATCAGCTCGCGTTGCTTAAACAAAGCCTTGAAATCAAAAACGGAAAAGAATTGCTTCCAAAACGTACCCTCTCTATGAGGTTTGAGGTTAGAAGCATCTTTCACTAGCGGCAGGGAAATGACACCAATTGCGATAACGAAAAGCCCGACAGTCCAGAACAAACGCTGATAGTTGTCGTCACTGCCGACAAGCATACCGCCTATGACCGTACCTGCAATAGTACCTATCACAGGCTGCGTCGCCAAAGCTGCGCCGAGCTGTCCGCGATTTTTGTCAGTAGTTGTATCGTTTATCCACGCATTAAAGCCCGAATCATTTGCCATCGAGCCGAAAAAGCTCATTATGCTACCTGTCAACACAACTACGGTTGATGTCAAAAATATCATCCTCGCACCCTGCTGCGCCACGCCGTCACCGATAAACTCAGTGAAGCCGAACACAATTGTGAGGACACCCCATATAATATAACCGTATGATATGAACTTTCGGCGTGAGCCTATGCGGTCTGATAACGTACCGAAGTAAAATGTTGAAAATGTGCTCAATATTGAACTGGAAATAACCATTGCGGTGACTATCCGCGAATCCATCGCTATTTTTGCATAGATGAAAGTGTTGAACCACAAATTGACCATATTCCAACACAATTGCCCCGCAAAACCCAAACTCCAAATCATAGCCCAGTATTTAAACGAGCCCGCACTCTTATCCGGTAAACGTCGGTCTAGTTCTTTCCCCACCTTTACATCACCTCTTTACATCCTATTTTATGCGTTTCTCAGTTAAACATCTACCGCAGACACACGCCACCTGGCGATGTCCGAAATTAGCTCATAGTCTATCGGCTTGTTATATGGAAACTGTATAGCGCCCTTGCTGGTCTTGTAATTTTCAAGCCTTTTTAGTATATTCTCTGAAAGATTTGTAATAAGTCCGGGATGTATACCAAGGTGGTTCTTGTGAGCGCAAAAATGTATCAGATTTTCACCCTGCCAATAGGTAGGCATCCGCCAAGATATTTTCTCTTTGGCAGCAGGTGCGGCTTCACGTATAACTTCACGCACCTTTTCAAGTATCGGCCTTATCTCCTCCGCTTGTCCCGCAATATATTCATCTATGGTCTCAGACTTATCTGCCTCACAAAAATGGTTCTGATTTTTGCTCTTAAACTCCCTACCGCACTTAGGACACACCCACATAGCTTCAATCCTCCCTTTTATGTTGGAATCAGTTTCAGATTATTATATCAACAGGCAAAAAATATTGCAAATTTCTGTGAAGCAGGGGGACGGGGGTGCTGCTTCACTATCTGTTGCTAGTCTTATGCTATGAAGCAGCACCCCCGTCCCCCTGCTTCACACCCCTGTCTTACCCCTGTCTTGTTCTTCACCAACAGCAACTATTGAGCTTCACAAGTGAATATGCTATAATGACCCCACCGAAAGCGAAGCTAAGGTGGGGTACATTTATGAAAAAGAAAATAATCAGCTATGCCATTTTACTGCTTGCAGTGGTTTTTATCATTGTGGGAGTAATGCAGAGCGGTTATCAAGACACATTGCGCAGAGCCGCTGTTGTATGTCTGGAGTGTGTTGGAATTGGGTAAGCTGAGTAAACGCAGAATTGTTCAAGTTGCCTCTGCATTATTATACAATGCAAACCTGGTAGGCTTTGCGCGCGGCACAGTATTCACCGGCGACACAAAGGGACTATGCGTTCCGGGGCTCAACTGCCACTCCTGCCCGGGAGCAATAGCGGCATGCCCCTTGGGCAGTTTGCAGACAGCACTTGGCGATGTGAGATTCAAGCTACCGTATTACATCCTAGGTATTTTACTATTATTTGGAATCCTGCTCGGACGTGCGATATGTGCATTTTTATGCCCTTTCGGGTTGGTGCAAGACCTGCTAANTAAAATCCCCACACCCAAGCTAAAAAANAGCACGATAACCCGCCTNCTCTCCTTGGGAAAATATGCAATTCTCTTGATATTCGTAATATACCTCCCCCTACACTTTCTGTGGCAAAACGGAGTAAGCACCCCCGCATTTTGTAAGTACCTATGCCCAATGGGAACGCTGCAAGCAGGAATCCCACTAGTGTTAGCNAATGAAAGCCTNCAGGCAATTATAGGCACATTATTTACATGGAGAGTAGTCTGGCTTGGAATAATATTAATAGTCGCTGTATTTATATACAGACCATTTTGCCGTTTCCTATGCCCTTTAGGGGCAATTTATTCGCTATTTAACAAGTATGCATTATTCGGCATAAAAGTAAACTCGCACCGCTGCACAGGATGCCAAAAATGTGTAAACTCATGTAAATTAGACGTGCAAAAAATCAACGACAGAGAATGCATCCGCTGCGGCGACTGCCGCCCTAAGTGCCCACATAACGCCATAGTTTTTAAAAGGAAGGACATGAAAGATGAAAAATAAAAAAGTGATAATCGCAGTATCAATTATTCTGGCAATCAGCCTAATAACCGGTGGAATACTTACATATCAAGTATTTTGGGCAAATGCAGAGGAGGCTGATGCAAATGAGCTGGCTGATACAGATTATGTAATAAACGTAGCCGATGAAGCCGACCTTGATAATGATGCAGATGATATAGATGACACAACTGAAACAGACGAAGTAGCAGACGACAGAGACTTAGCTCCCGACTTCACAGTGCCGCTGATGACAGGGGGAACATTTACGCTATCAGAGCACAGAGGCACAGTTGTTGTCCTGGAATTATGGACGACATGGTGTATCCACTGTGTGCTGAAAGTGCCGATAATACAGGAACTATCCGAACAATTTGCAGGCGATGCAATATTTATAGGAGTAAACATAGGCGAAAGTCCCGAGGTCGTACAAGCATTTATGGATGAACACGAAATAACCTATCTGATAGGACTGGACTATGACATGTCAATCCACAGAGATCTATACCCATCCCCCGGAATCCCCTACATGGTAGTAGTAGACAGAAACGGAGCAAGATCAGCCACATTCGTGGGCGGCAGCCCCGATGCCCACGCATTAATCTCCGCTGCGGTGCTGGAGGCAATGGGGTAGGGGCGCACGTCCCCCTGCTTCACAGCTTAAACCGCGCAGTAAGCTCTTCGACGGTCATGTTGCGCCGCTCCTCACCGCTGATGTCGAGGACAACTTTTCCCTCGTCCATCATAATTGTGCGGTTGCCGAGCTCCAGCGCAGAAGATATGTTGTGCGTGACCATGATTGTCGTAATTTTGTCTTTTTCAATGATGTCTTTCGTCATTTTCAAAACTTGCTCGCCCGTTGCAGGGTCAAGCGCGGCAGTATGCTCATCAAGCATTAAAAGCTTAGGCGTGCAGATTGTCGCCATGAGAAGCGTTACAGCTTGCCGTTGTCCGCCGGAGAGCAGGCCCATGTTTGTTTTAAGCCTGTCTTCAAGCCCGAGTTCAAGCTGCGCCAAGCGCTCGCGGAACATACCCAGCAAATCTTTGCCGATACCGATGCGAAATCTTGTACCTGATGTGCGCATATAGGCGAGTGCGAGGTTTTCGGCAATCGTCATGTTCGGAGCGGTTCCCTTCATAGGATCTTGGAACAATCGCCCGATGTGGCGCGCGCGCTTATGCTCAGGCAAGAAAGTGATATTCTCGCCGTCGAGCGTTATGCGGCCGCTGTCAACGAAATACACACCGGAGATTGCATTCATCAACGTGGATTTACCTGCACCATTGCCGCCGACTATTGTGACGAAATCGCCCTCTGGTAAGTGCAGGCTCACACCTGAAAGGGCGACACGCTCATTGACTGTTCCTGTGTTGAATGTTTTATACACATTTTCAAAACTAAGCATCACGCATACCCTTTCTCTTAAGCCTGTGGGTAATCCACAGGCTTTTTACTGCGGGGAAAGAAATCGCAATTGTAACGATTGCCGCAGAGATTGCACGGAGATTCGCGGGGTTAAGACGAAAACTAAGTGCAAGTGCGAGAATGATACGATAAATCACCGCGCCCAGCGCTACGGCTGCAATATTCCAGACAACGCCCCGACGACCGAAAATCGTCTCCCCGATAATAAGCGATGCGAGCGCAACAACAACCATGCCGAAGCCCATACCTATATCGGCAAACCCTTGATACTGCGC
>WQTE01000169.1 GCA_009786445.1 Oscillospiraceae bacterium
AACAAAGGTATGATGTTCTTCATAATCGCATTTTTCTTCTACAATGATGGTGTCGGAGCTGTTATGACCATGGCAACAGCATATGGAATGGAAATAGGGCTTGCTGATGTAGGGCCTCTTACCGACGGAAACGGAATGATTTTAGCACTGTTTGTGACACAAATTGTTGCCATGCCCTGTTCAATCCTCTTTGGAAAACTTGCAAACAAATACAGCTCAATAAACTTAATTCTGTTCGCTATATTTATTTATTTTCTTATCTGCATTACCGGGTTTATTATGGGCTTTGGTTTAGAACTGGGCTGGTTTGATTACACCGTAGCGATGATCTTGTTCTGGGCTTTGGCATTTATGGTAGGCACAGTGCAGGGAGGCATACAGGCCACGTCCAGAGCTGTTTGGGCGCGGATAATTCCACCTGAGCACTCCGGTGAATATTTCGGTTTTTATGAAATCTCCGGTCGTTTATCCGGATTTTTGGGGCCTTTATTATATGCGACTATACTTGCAACGACCGGCAGTGCTTCACTCGGCATAATCCCCATAGCCTTGATATTTGTTACCGGGTTTGTTTTACTGGTCATTGGTAAAAAACACATAAACCTCCGTCCCGTAAATGAGGCAACATCGGCAGCTTAAGTCGGGTTTTGAGGCTTATTAAAGTGAGGTTCCCAAAATGGAACTGACAATAGAAAAGCTAAATAGCCTTAATCGCTCTGACTATGTAATCTACGACATTCGTAGTGCTTTTGAGTATCAAAGCGGGCACATACCGGGGGCTGTTTTAAAAGTAGCGCAAAACATCGAATATGACCTGCCGCAAAACAAAAAAATAATAGTCTATTGCAAAAAAGGAGAAATAAGCAAAGCGGTAGTAGAAAGCCTCGCAGAGCAGGGGATAAACGCATATCACCTCTCGGGAGGTTACATTGCGTGGTTACTTTGCCGGATTAACGAAAACGAAAAAACAGAGCAAGAGATTGAAGAAAGTATTCGGAGCAGGTTTAAGAGAACTATTTTCAGCCCCTTTACAAAAGGACTAAAAACCTATAAAATGATTGGTGAAGGAGACAAAATAGCCGTTTGCATATCGGGCGGAAAAGACTCTATGCTCATGGCAAAATTGTTCAGCGAACTTAAAAGGCACGACAAATTTCCCTTTGAGATAGTTTATCTGGTTATGGACCCGGGGTACGCGCCTGAAAACCGTGAGCTGATAATAAAAAACGCTCGAAAAATGGGAATACCAATTACAATGTTTGAAACAGATATTTTCAAAAGTGTTGAAAATGTCCCCAAAAACGCCTGTTATCTGTGTGCCAGAATGAGGCGCGGGCATCTGTACAAAAAAGCAAAGTCGCTCGGCTGCAACAAGATAGCCTTAGGGCACCACTACGACGATGTTATAGAAACGATTTTGATGGGTATGCTCTGGGGCGCACAAATTCAAACGATGATGCCAAAGCTAAAAAGCGACAATTATGAAGGCATGGAGTTGATTCGCCCCATGTACTTAGTCAGAGAAGCGGCAATAAAGCGTTTTCGGGATTACCACGGATTGCACTTCTTGCAATGCGCTTGCCGTTTCACAGACGATTGTGGACCAAACGGCTGTATGCCGTCAAAAAGATTTGAGGTCAAAGACCTAATCTCCGAGATGAAAAAGAAAAACCCAAACGTAGAAAAACACATCTTCAAGAGCGTAGAAAACGTACATCTAAACGCAGTAATAGCATATAAGCAAGGCGAAGAAAAGCATCATTTTCTGGACAGTTATTAGTAAAAACCACCGGGTCAACGTAGAACTCATTATTAATCGCCCGCCGGCAAAAGGAGATGAAAATGCAACGCAAAGTCAAATTCCGTATGATTCATATATATCTTGCGCTGCTACTGGTATTGGTGGTGGGCGTGTTCGTGTACGGAATAATGGGTAATGAGACTCCTGATGATGATGCAAAGCCGGATGTATCCGCCGATGAAAACCAAGTAATCGGTGACCCCGGCATCTACTATGTAGGTGCAGAAAATGCAGACACAGAAGAAGCACCGGACGAAGAAGAGCCAACTCATATAATTCTCACATTAGAAGATGCGGACATATCAATCGGATACCTCGTACTTGTAAATCATGAGCATTCTTTTGAAATCCCCGAAAATCCGGAACTAAGCAGCTTACTAACTGAAAGAACGGGGGAGTATAGCGTTCTCGGTGCTAACCACTACTTCAGACACTCCATAATACCTAAACTTGATGCGCTCATGGCAGCATATACAGAGGAAACAGGAGGCACGAGAGTTGCAATCATTAGTGCGTTTCGAGGGCTGGAGGCACAACAGGCAGCACTTGATGAGCAAATCGCCCGTCTCGGCCGCGAAGAAGCCCTGCGTTGGGTTGCTCTGCCGGGACATAGCGAGCATCACACAGGGCTTGCAGTAGACCTTGGATTATACGTTGATGGTGAGCGAAGAACTTTCACGGGTTCGGGGATTACCGTGTGGTTTAGAGAAAACGCGCACCGTTTCGGGTTTATTCTCAGGTATCCTGACGGCAGCTTTGAGATAACAAGAACGGCCTACGAGCCTTGGCATTTTCGCTATATCGGTGCTCCACATTCGGTTATTGTTTTTGAAAACGAATGGCTATTCGAGGAATATATCGATTACATCAGAAACTATACAATCGACGAACCGTTTATATTCGTATACGGAGGCACAACCTACGAAATTTTCTTCACAGATGAACGCGAGATCCACTTACCTTTAGACAGTCTCTTTGAAGTTTCAGGCAATAATGTTGACGGGTTTATCGTGACTGTTCGGGGCTAGTTATTCATAATATGTTACACTAAACTTGCTTTTTCCATTTGACCCCTTGTGGCGTGTCATCAAGGGTTATTCCCATTTTCGAGAGTTTATCCCTTATCTTGTCTGCTTCAGCCCAGTTTTTATCAAGCCTTGCGGCACTGCGAGCATCAATGAGAGCTTCGACCTCGGCATCAAGCCCTGCATCAGCACTGACGGCATCAGCATACAAAAGACCCAGAACATCAGTAAGCTCGGTAAGCATAGCAAGCGCAGCAACGGCGAACTCTTTAGACGGCTCAGGCATAGCAGAAACGCTGTTGCTCTCACGCACAAGCTCAAATATGACGGCAATGGCATCTGCCGTGTTTAAATCATCGTCCATAGCCTCGCAATAACGCTCCTTATACTGCGGAAGCGATTTCATAAATTCCCGCTCCTCATCACTGACGGAATCCGAGCCGTTTGCTACGATAAACTCTAAATTTTCTTTTGCATTTTTTATCCTGTCGAGAGCAGCTTTAGACGATAAAAGAATGTCACCCGAATAATTGAGCGGGCTTCTGTAGTGGCTCATAAGCATAAACATTCTTATACTCTCGTATCCGTGAGCTTCAGCGGCTTCACGAACTGTGAAAAAATTGCCGAGCGATTTGGACATTTTCTTGCTGTCAATACTGATAAAACCGTTATGCAGCCAGTATCTGACAAATTGTACGCCATTTGCGCCCTCAGATTGAGCTATTTCATTTTCATGGTGCGGGAAAATGAGATCTTGCCCGCCGCAATGGATGTCAATAGTCTCTCCGAGATATCTTTTTGCCATCGCAGAGCACTCAATATGCCAGCCCGGCCTGCCATCGCCCCAAGGAGATTTCCAAAACGGCTCACCCGGTTTGGCGGATTTCCATAACGCAAAATCCATCGGATTTTCTTTAGTTTCGGTCACATCAACGCGAGCGCCCGCACGAAGTTCATCCATATCCTGTCGTGATAGCTTTCCGTAATCAGCAAAACTGGATGTGCGGTAGTACACATCGCCATCAAGCTGATAGGCGTGACCTTTTTCAAGAAGTATTTCTATCATGGCGATGATTTCACTGACATTTTCCGTAGCCTTGGGGTGAACAGTCGCCTCTCGTACACCAAGCCCTTCAGCATCGGTGAAATACTCAGAAATATATTTTTCCGTGATATTTTCTGTAGTTGTATTTTCTTCGTTTGCACGATTAATAATTTTATCATCAATATCCGTAAAATTCTGTACAAGCGTGACATCGTATCCCCGATACTCAAAATAACGGCGCAAAACATCAAAGATAATAAGCGGTCGGGCATTGCCGACATGAAAGAAGTTATAAACAGTAGGCCCGCAAGCATAGAGCCGAACCTTCCCTTCCTCCAGAGGCACAAACTCCTCCTTGCTCATAGTCATAGTGTTGTATAGCTTCATTGGTGTGTCCTTTCTTAAACTCGTTGACAA
>WQTE01000170.1 GCA_009786445.1 Oscillospiraceae bacterium
CATCCTAGGCCCTCTGCCTAGCATACAGGAAAATTCGTCAATTTCCATAAGGTGTTTTGTCAAAAGTGCCTATTGACAAAACGACACTACATAACAGTTTCTTGCATTTCACCATTACCACGGGCAACTTTAATCGCTATTTAAAGTCACGTCAGTAAGTTTGTGTGCTGCTAGTCTACCGATTTAATATACCATTATTCATTCGATTTATCATTTAGAAAAATACTGAATATACCGTTTTATTTGTAAAATATTTAAAAACAGGGGTATGCCCATCGCTAAACACGGAGCGGTGGGCATACCCCTGTTTTTGCGTTGGACAAAAGCAAACAAGTAAAAACGCCAAAAGAAAAAGGAGAAAATGCCAATGGAAAAGACTTCTAAACGTATCTACAACAAATTCGTGTTTTGGTCGGTGAAGGACTGCTCATGCGAACACTGTCTGCACTTTCCCGGAAAAAACAAACCTTGCCCACTCGATACCTGCTGCATTGATGACATCAAACGGGAAGCCCGGCGTCGGGAGAGCATCGGTATCGGTGGAGTGATGTCCAATGCCGGGAGTTAGCGAGGAGCAAGTGCGGCAGGCACGCCAAGTTGATTTGCTGTCCTATCTTCAACACAACGAACCTCACGAACTCATCAAGTCCGGCCGAAGCGAATACCGCATGAAAACTCACGGCAGTCTAGTCATATCCAAAGGTATGTTTTATTGGAACCGAGGCGGTTTCGGCGGGCGCAGTGCTATTGACTATCTGATGAAAGTCAGGGGTATGGGTTTTGTGGATGCGGTGCAGACGATACTCGGAGCAAGGCTACGAGCTTTTGTACAGTGCATCCAAGGCGAGAGGGTGATATGCGTGTATGGTAAAAAATCAGAAACCAAGTTCACAGTACAGTTCAGCCGCTTCGACTCCTCACATTTGCAGGTTGCCGATATTCTCAACAGGCAAAGGCGTTATGGGAAAGCACAGTATATAGTCGATGCCGTAATGCACTATATCGATTGCGGTTTGGCGGAGCCTGCTTTGCGCTCTGTTCGAGCTGACGAGAAGCACATCGAGGATGTTGTCAGCCGTATCCTGTCAGGCCGGCATGATGGAGTTGCGGCGAGACATGGCAGTAACCTGTCAGCTATCGATACCGGAGATATCCCTCTCTCTGCCGTTTCCGAAGAATCGGAACTTACGTCATCGGCAGTAACTCAGCCTGCATCCAATGGCGAAGATGCCACTATAACCCTTGCACCGGAAACTATCGATGACGCCGGACTGAATGCTATCGCAGGGGCTTTGGATATGTTTCGTAGGAAGTAATTTTTGCAAAGGCGATGTGTCCTCGCCCTGCGTTCCTCGGCTTTGTGCTTTTGGATTAGCACATTTTTCTTGTTGTTGAGTTTTGCGATTTCATCTTTGACGTTTTCGATTCGCTTTTCTGTCTTGCTCTGCATAATGTTTTACGCTCCTGTATTAAATATGGGTTGCAAAAGCTTAATTTCTGCCCCTACTACTAATACGGTTGAAACAGCAAAACTGCCAAAGGTTACATTGGAATTTAACAAAACGCTAAAGTTTTATCTGAAAAATGACGAATATGTTAATATGCAAATCAAGTTGACTTGAAACGAAACATGTGATACTATAAATTTTATGAACAAGCTGAGGTAAACTTGAAAAAGATAGGATGAAGATGATGGATTTATCGAAAAATGAACTACAGATAATGACAGTGTTTTGGGATGCTGACAGACCGCTGACCGGAGCAGAGATAATAAAAGCATCGGAAGGCAAAGAATGGAAAGAGAGATCTTTACACTCAATACTGAATAACTTGATAGACAAAGGTGCTATTAAATGGCAAAGTTCCATTAGGGACGGAAGGGCACTCTCGCGGGCATATGTACCGTTAATCTCATTTATGGATTATCACGAAGATATTTTTGCAAAATTTGCACCTGTGGAGCTAATGCAGACAGTATCTGCGGCTATTCAGAAAAGACAAAGCTACGATGCAAAGACGGTTGATGCGTTGGACAACATCATGAGAAATCTGGTGGAGAGCTTACGGGAAAGGGATACGGAGTGATTACAGGCTTTTCTTTGATTGTAGCTATACTGCTGTTTAATCTAGCATTGGCTGTAATTGTGCTGTTGCAAAAACGTACATGGTATCTCGCACGGTTCGGCACGTCTGCGCTTGTGCTTCTTATGCTTCTTGGTGCAATAAGGTTTTTCCTGCCTGTAAGCATACCTCCGGTCACTAATGCAATTCCCTCTTTTGTAATTCTTCCGAGAATTGTTGCCATTTTGAGGACGGAGCTTATTGCGGGAATCGAAGTTCAAACTATGTTACTGGCGTTGTGGGGCATTGGCTCGGCTGTTTTGCTTTTGCGGCTGATGCTCACATTTCGTAAATTACGCAAGCTGAAAGAGTTATATAACACCAAATGCTCTGATAACTCCCATGCCGCTCAAACAGCAGAGAAGCTTGGGCTTAAACATTGCAAGATTGTAGTATCGCCATATGTCGGTGCGCCTTTTGTCACAGGGGTTTTCAGAGCATTGATTTACTTGCCTGAGCTTGACATTTCGGACAGCGAATTAGAAATGATACTGAGGCACGAATATCAACATTTCAAGCAATGCGACTTTTTGGTTAAGGGATTTTACAATATGATGTCCATTATTTTTTGGTGGAATCCATTTGTCCATTATTTTCACCGCAATCTTGACCGTCTATTGGAAGTCCGTTGTGATGCCGCTGTTAAGAAACGGTTGACCAATGGTGAAAAAGCCACATACATTGATGCATTGTACCGCATAATGCGCCACGCAGAACTAAACGAAGCGATGAAATTGCCGGCTGAATCTTCTATTTCTGTTTCTTCTGCCTTTGTGCTAACTGGTGCAGCAGATTATGAGAGTTTTGTAGAGCAGAGGTTTAAGCTGATTGCAAGCGGCGAAGGGTCTGTTAAGATGCAGATTGTTTCAATCGCGCTGGTCATGGCGGTATTTAGCGGGTCTTTTATGCTTATTATCCAACCGCACATGGATCCACCGGAAGCAGATATAGTGGGTGCCTATATAGTTTCCCCCGGTGTAATGCATATACTTGTGACTGCCGATGGCAGATATGAATTGTTTGCCGATGGCGAGTTCTTGGTTGAGCTACCGGAAATTCCGGAAGTATTTGCAGACTTACCGATAATTATAGAAGAAAGATAACGCAATTATTATACAAAGTGCTTATGTCGGCGTGTGATTAAAATAGGAAATAACACTGCCAAGAAAGGATTCAAAAAACATGAAAGTCAACCCAAACAACAATAACATCAACGCACAGCAATTAAGCAACAACGCATTTCCAAACCGCATAACTAGAGGTGCGGCGGCGCAGAAACTAGGAATTAACAGTGACAATCTCAGAATTGACGATGTAGAACTTACACTCAGCAGACGGGCGCAAAGTATGCTCACCGTTGTAGGTGATGTCAACTCCATGCTACATAGGCAAGAGTTCGAGGAATTTACCCACCCGGATCTTATCCTCTCAGGTGAGTTCTCCAACGAAGCTTTAAGTTTTATGTCAAGGATACAATTTTCTCTTGGGTTTGCCCAAAAATCCGGTAATTGGGAATTGTTGTTGCAAAATGAAGGAGCACATGAATGGCTTGTCGAAAATGCAGATGTCGCTGAAATGGGGCATAAATTGATAAGCGGTTCGGGGATGTGGGATGAAAGCAGTTTGTCAAACATGAACCTCATCGGGGATGCCGCCATCAATAAACTTGCCAACAGATATGCAGAAATGAGAAGTTCTCTTGAAGAAAAATATACAGGCGAGGAACTTGAAACTATGCTTGGCAGACTTTCGGACGCCTTTGACTTGGTTGCTTCTCATATCGCTCATGGCGAGGCTGAAAGTGCAAGAATGCGCTTAGACACTGAACGTATTTGGATTCGTCTTCATAATGCGATGAACGGTGCGGGCATACAGTCTAACGTATTTGCAAAAGATAACATCGAATATGACGAGGAACAAAAACGCAACATATCAAACACCATTACTGATATGGTTCGTGAAACCACAGTCCACTTTGCACAGATGACAAGAGATTTTGTGCTTGAAAATGGTGCGATTAGAGATGAGAGTGCCTTGCAACTGCTCACTCAATTTTTGCAATCAGCAGAGCCTTCAGAGGGAAGATTTAGCTTTAACGATTTGCAAACATTAAACGACATCAGGAGCGACCACCGAGAATCA
>WQTE01000171.1 GCA_009786445.1 Oscillospiraceae bacterium
CAAAAAGTGGACTTTTTGATAGTTCGTTTTTTGCTGTGAAGCGAGGGGACGGGGGTGCTGCTTCACTGCCTATCTTTTGCTAGTTTTATGCTATGAAGCAGCACCCCCGTCCCCTCGCTTCACGTCCCCTCGCTTCACCATAAAATGCTTGAATTTGTGCGCATATTATGATAATATGTCACCCAAAAAAATAGGGTTGTTGTTAGTTATGAAGAAGAATTTATCCATCAAAACCAAAATCTCAATGCTTGTGCTGATTACTGTAATGTGTAGCACAACGATTGTCGGAGTATTCAGCTACACGCTTTTCCGCGGAAGTTCCATTGAGGTACGAGCGGATAGGGCGATGGCAATTGCCGAAACGGTCGCATCAGCAATTGACGGAGACCGATTCTCCGCAATCCTTGCATCGGGTGAAAAAGACGAATATTGGCACTATATAACTGATTTTGTAAATACTGTTGCAGAGCGTACATCGGTAACGTATTTGTACCTGCTGGACAGTAACTACGGGGCAACGGTGCGCTACTTTACCGAAGCGGATACCCCCTTTCTGGATGAAGCATTTGTACTCGGCGAGGAAGAAGGCATTGAAAACCACGCTGACGAGTTGTTTGAAACCTTACGCACAGGCTTATCATCTTCAACGGGTATTTATGATTCCGGCGATTATGGTATGATGGTTTCCGGTTTTGCTGCAATCAAAAACAGTGCCGGCGTTGTCGTCGGAGTGGTCGGAGCAGATGTCATGGCAGAACAGGTAATGGATGCTTCCCGCTTTTTCGGTATCGTAATCGTTTCTTGTGTAATTGGGTTTGGCTTGTTATTTTGGCTTATCTCCAGATTGTATATTCAACGCGGTATCTCAAAGCCGGTTGTTACGATAGCAGAAGCCGCCGACAGGTTTGCCAAAGGGGATATAAATTCAGAGCTATCCGTTCATACCAACGATGAAATCGGTCGTCTCGCCGATTCGTTTTTGGAAATGATGGACAGCACAAAAAAACAAATCGAAATTCTGGAAAGATTGGCGGACGGCGACCTGACTGCACAAGTCAATCTTCGCAGCGAACATGATTCCATGAGTATTGCCATAAAAAAGACCATTGCGGGGCTGGATGAAATGCTTGGCGGCGTGCGCAGCACCGCCACACAGTTTTCCTCCGCATCCAATCATATCGCCCAAAACGCGCAAGCTCTGGCTCAAGACTCAACGGAGCAGTCGGCTACATTTGATGAGTTATCCTCTCACACAACCGCAATAACGGAAAAAACTAAAACGACAGCAGAAATGGCAGGGCAAGCAACCTTGCTTGCGACAACAATCAAAGAAAATGCGGAAAAAGGCAGCCATCAAATGAATGAAATGATGACCGCAGTAAATGAAATAAATCAGGCAAGCCAAAGCATAAGCAAGGTTATCAAGGTAATTGACGACATCGCTTTCCAAACAAATATTCTTGCGCTTAATGCCTCAGTTGAAGCCGCTCGGGCAGGGCAGCACGGAAAGGGCTTTGCGGTTGTCGCAGAAGAAGTACGCAATCTTGCTCAAAAAAGTGCCGATGCGGCAAAGGATACAGGCGAACTAATAGGTAACTCGATGCAAAAAGCGGAACAGGGTACGCGCATTGCGAAAGATACCGCCGAAAGCTTTGACGAAATTCTTTCCGGCATCGACAAAAGCAGTGAAATAATCAGCATGATTGCAAAATCCTCCGAGGAGCAATTTACAGGCATTGCACAAGTTTCTGACGGTGTTAATAGTGCATCTAATGTCGTTGAGAAGACCAAACATATGGCTCAGGAGGAAAGTGTCGCTTCTGAGAAATTAAAAGAACACGCAGAGCTGCTGGGAGAGCTAATTGCGCAGTTTAAGCTTAGTGAAGGCAGTGCCGAGACATTATCCTTACCGTCAGGGCAACACAGCGGGAAAAAATGATAGGTGCGATTTATGTAAAATCAAATAGCAAATTTCAGTCATAAAAGGTTTGCAATACCAAACATTTTATGTTAGTATCGTCCTTGATGACCACACAAAATTGGTCGCAGCGTCCGTGAAGGTGCGGGAACACCAACACGGCGTTCGTAGGGAAACACACTAAAAGTTACATGCCTACAAACACGGATTTCTCCGTCGCCACAACTTGAACTAGTATATCCGACTCAACGGATATATTCAAGGTTTTGTTTTGGTTGTCGGATATCCGCAATACGCTAAATTCATTTGGCGCAGTAGGCAAGGCATATACGCCCCCTCTGTGTCTATTTTGTGTGGTCTAATCAAAAAATGCAAAGGAGCGATACATGAACATGCGTACATTCATCTGTAAGCAGTGCGGTGAAAGCACCCATGTGCCGGAAGGTGCGAGTTCTGCAAATTGCGATTATTGCGGTATCGAATCCACATTTTCAAAAACCCGCGATGAAAGGATAGCAGGATATTTTAACAGAGCCGAGAAACTTCGCGGAGCGCATGAGTATGACAAGGCGATTGAAACTTATGAGCAAATTGTCAGAGAGGACGGGACTGATGCCGAAGCTCGTTGGGGGCTGGTATTGTCGAAGTACGGTATTGAGTATGTGGAGGAAAAGAGTACCGGAAAGCGTGTACCTACCTTCCACCGTTTGAGCCAAACATCAATCCTTGCCGATGCCGACTACAATAAAGCGCTGGAATATGCAGATAGCCACGCCAAAAAAATTTACGAAGCCGAAGCGAACAAGATAAATGAAATTCAAAAGAAAATACTTGCCATAGCAAGCACGGCGGATAAGCACGATGCTTTCATATGCTTGTTAAAAATGTTATCGAGTGCGCAGTGACGACCTTTGACTTTTTTGCTAGTCTTCTTAACAGTAACTTACAAATAAAAATGGGGTAACTCAAAATTTAGTTACCTACTGCATTTGCAAGCTTCTTGCTTAGCAGGAAGCGCGGGGACGGGGGTTGCTGCTTCATAGCGCAGCACTAGCAGAAGATAGGCGATGAAGATGAAGCAGCAACCCCCGTCCCCCTGCTTCTCTTGACATTGATAAACATATGCAATATTATTGACTTATCGTTTAGTCAATAATAGAGGAAAGGAGTAATATCTATGCCTCGCTCAAAAGAAACATTTGAAGCTATGAGAGAAGCAACTCGACAAAAGATTGAAGTTGCCGCACTTTCACTCATCGCGCGTAAAGGGATTTCGGTCACGGTTGACGAAATTGCTAAAAATGCCGGAGTGAGCAAAGGGCTACTATACAACCACTATCCGTCAAAAGAGGCACTTATCGGAGAACTGTTAAGTCAAGCTGTTACCATTTCGGGAGAAACTTTGCGGCAGTTTGCCGAGAGCGAGGGGTCGGCTCTCTCGAAAATTAAACAAATCACATCTGTAATGTGCGATATGTTTTCCGAAAACAATAGGGGCATTGATAATTTTATGTTTATGGCACAAGTGGGAATGAGCGGATTTTTATCCGATAAGCCTGTATACAATACCCCTAACGCCCCCAACCCGCTGGGAAGCCTTGTAAAAATAATCGCTATCGGTCAACATGAGGGCTTTGTCGTTTCGGGCGACCCAACTGAGCTTGCCTTTACGTATTGGGCGGCGATACAGGGAATATGTTGCTATAAAATAATGGGTATGTCAATTGCAGCAAATTCAGTTATGCTAATGAGAATATTATTGAAGGAGAATTGTTTGTGAGTAAGAAAATTATAATAGTTGGTGCAGGAATTGCGGGATTGACTGCGGGGATATATGCAAGACGTTCAGGTTTCGATGTTACTTTAATTGAGCAACACAGCATATCGGGAGGTATGTGTACAAGTTGGAAGCGTAAGGGCTATCTGTTTGAAGGCGCAATGCACTGGCTGACCGGTTCAAGTCCAAAAACGAAAATCCATAAAGTTTGGCGTGATACAGGCGCACTGAACGACGATACTGCAATCTTTTTACATGACCCATTTATCAGCGTTGAGTGCGGTGGTGAAACTATTTGCCTGTATCGAGATATCGATAAAACAGCAAAGCATCTTCTGTCCATTGCACCGGAAGATGAAAAGTTGATTCATCAGCTTGTAAAAGATGTAAAATCTCTATCAAAAATGCAAATGCCCGTTTTCGATATAAAGGGGGTTAAGTCAAAAGAGCCTCAAAAAATGTC
>WQTE01000172.1 GCA_009786445.1 Oscillospiraceae bacterium
AAAACCCCTCTCATTTCGCTTACAAATTACTGTGTTTGGAGACATTGTACTATATGCGTGTACGTTATGCAAGATATGTCGTATGGATTTTGAGAATGTGTTGTAGGGAGTATTATCATAAAAAGTATTCGTCAATAAAATGAGACTTGAAAAATGCAAAAACGTGGGAGAAAATGTAATGAAGGCATTTGAATCGCACGGCAAAATTTGGAATTAGGAGCATTTTTGACTATGTATGATAATATCAACAAGACAAATGAACCGCTCCCCTGTCTGCCATGATGCGCTTGGCAACATCACAGGCATAACCGATGAAAGCGGAATCACTACAAACTACAAATATGACCTACTTGGTAATCTTGTCTTTATACTGCTTTAGGTAACGCAAACCCTCAATTATTGAGGTAGCTTTTCTGCATTTATTGATTTGCTAATTGCGCTTCCAGTTCAGCTATTCGAGCATCTTTTTCTGCAACTACGTTCGCAACTACACCTTGCCAATGCTCATCTCTTTTCCTTTCAGCATTACCTATCGCCTGTGCTTCATCATGTCCTGCTCTTGCTCGCAGTATTTCCAAATACTGAAATTCCTCTGTTGCGGTTATCCCCTTGTATGCTTTTACTGCTTGGCTCATGACTTCACCTCCGCTTGCGACCAATTTTTCTAACTCTTCTTCTGTTTCAGCGTTGAACAACGCAAGCCATAATTCTCTTTCGCTTGTGGTGTCGATAGAATCTACACCTAATAATTTCGGCAATTCAAAAAAGTGATACCACTGTTTATCAGATAATAGTTCGTGACGGTTAGTTTCCATTACTGCAAACTCAGAGTGTACTTCCTCACAATCAAATTGCTCAAACCCAAAAATGCTAATTACAATAGTCTTTGGGAGCAAAGAATAATCATTACCCGACGGCAAAGATGCAGAAAACATCCTGCCCATATGAAACAAACTGCGCTCGGGGTAGTTTCCCTCATCTTCTACTTGGATTTCCAGATTGACCCTCTGCTCGTCCACTATCATGTGTATATCTAATCTACAGAACTTTTTGCCTATTTCTTCAGGCGGCATTTCTGTGTTGATTGTCTGAAAATCTTTAATGCTTTCCAGCGGTATGTTCAAAAGCACTGCAACAAGCCTTTTCAGTAAATCGGGATATCGGACAAATAGCATCTTGAATAAGACATCTGACTTAAACGTATACTTTAGTTTCGTGCCCTTAACTTTGTCTGTTTTGCCATCTTCCATAATTGCACCGCCGCTTTGCTTTGATTCTACAGTCAGTATAGCACATTTTAGCGGCTAATACCATATAATTTTTATAAACACTCGACTGCAATTACCCGCTCCGCCGAGCCGTCCACCTGTTTCATTCCACCCTATTAAGCTTCTTGCGTATTTGGGAAATCCAAAAGAAATTCAAAAATTGGGTGAGGAATAAGTCAATAGCTTATGCAAAAATAGCATGTAGACTTGTAGCAATGTAAAGAAAGTGCCCTTTGGCTGTTACGACTTGCTAAAATGTACTACGTTCATAGAGGTACACGGGCTATTTTTGCAACTTGTATTGACACGGGCTGATTGCGTTGTTATGATTCTTCATAGCATAATGGGCAGATAATAAAAGTAAGATTTTCACGGCGGATAGTTTTGGGGTATAAGTTAGTGGAGGAGCGGGTATGGCAAGCAATCGTGACAAAAGGATCTAGTACGCCGAACTTGTGTGGGTTGGTCGCCATAAGAAAATTCACTTATCATTTCAATAGAGGTTATTATATGGACAAAATTATCACAAGTGGCATCTTTAATTATGCAAAAAAAATATATATTAGATTATTTAACTTTATAGTTGGACATGAAAAGAGGAAGTTTTATAGAATGTTTGCTCATATGGCGGCAATCTTTTGCCTTGTACAATTCCCCGTAATGTTTATTATTGTAATAATCCAAATTTTAGTGAATTATGTGACTCTAACCGGCGCTCTTCATGTTTTGATAGGTTTACCCATCTCTGCGTTTGTATCGTCACTTATGACCAAATTCCTAATTCACATTAGCTAAAAAGCTGACATGTTCGGTGGAGTTTCAATAGATGCGTGGCAAAACAATCCTTTCGGAGGCTTACGTACGCCTGAAAATGTAGATAATGAGTTTTACACAACTGCTTTAAAAAGTGATAGTTAGGAGTGATTTTATTAATTACATTTTAGTGATAGCTTGTGCAAGTTTAATACTTATGTACGCTTTGTTCAATAAAAAGCGAATCGTTAAATGGGAGAAAGCTCCTTTAGCAACGAGATATTCAATTAAGAAAAATGAAAAGCTTATCAATAGGATTATATTTGCGGTAATTGGTTTTTTTCTGCTTTTATCATGGTTTAGTCTCGCTTCAGATTATTTTGGTGACGAATCGACAACGCTGGACAATAATATCAATAGTGAAGCAGTAGCAGATTTTGACCATACTCCTTCTACTTTTATAGCCATACTTTGCTTGGCAGTTACACTTGTAATCAATGCTCCACTTTTATTATTAGCAAGACACTGGTATAAGGATAAAACGCATCAAAAGGTTGCAGTGAGGCTTCCCAAAATTTTGATATTAGTGTTTACTTATGTTCCAATCGCTTACTATTTCATTTTGATACTTCTTGTTTATGGCTATATATTTATTCCGGGCACCGAACAAGAAGTCCTTGTGATTGGATTTTTGTTGATTACAATACACTCTGTACTGGGCTGCATGTTTGGCAGGTGGAAAGTTTCTGTTCAAAAGAACTCTATTTTAATCAGACCTATAATAGGTGTTCGGAAGAACCTTAGTTATGATGACATTACTGAAATCATAATTAATGAATCTGGAAAATTAAAAGTCATATCTAATGGAAAGAAAATAGTCTCGATTCAGCCGCAGTGTCATGGATACGATGAGTTTAAAAGGCTGCTTCAAGAGCGTAATATTAAAATACTAATTGTGAAAGGGAAGAAAGTATATGAAACGTAAAAAGTATATTGGTATTATGACCATTTGCGTAATAATTATGGCCGTGCTTGTAGTTGCATATATAGGTAAAAATCCCTTTCTGAGGAGTAGCAGGGCTGGTTGCAACAGAATGCGTAGTAATTGCGCTCGTTGCGGAATATTGCTTACGATAGTAGGCGGCTGTCCTTATAATTGTTAGATGCAGACTTCATCTCCTATCTTACCGCCGAGCTTTAGTCAGCGTTGAAAGCCAAGAAAATTAGGGATTTCATAACCTATTATTTCTTCCAGCTTGTCGTAAAACGCAGTGTAACTCCAGTTTGTGGAATCTATTATTTCACGAATCAGCTCTGAGTAGCTTCCCATGGTAGACAATATGACATGCGCCTTGCTACGAAAATCAGTATAGCCACGACCGCCCCACCCTTCGTAACGTAAATCTACAGCAAGCTCTCTATGCCCCCAGACTTCAATGTTGCGCCACATAGTCATCAAATCGTGCGCCCGTCCCGGTATCGGCAAGCTTGTACAATGAAATCCCTCATCTATCATTTTCTGGTTATACCATTTGACTAGGCTTTCCCATGTTTCCGCAATCAGATTTTCCCAGTACACTATAGCTTCCTCAGTTGAGAGGCCCTGCTCTTCAGCAATACCATTTATTCTGCGATCTATGGCTCCGTGAATGGCTTCGTGAAAATAAGCTCTAAGTTCATCTACTTTGTAGTGGAATAGTTCTTGGCACTCAGCACACATTTCCTCAAATATCTGCCTTTGTGCCGGAGAAAATGATAATCGCTCGGTTCTCAAGTGATTGTTTGTAAGCCAATATGTGCCAAGCATTTCACAATCTGAGCAATCTTCAGGCACACAGCAATCTTCATCACCGCAGTCACAAGCACTGCAATCTGTACACGGGTCAGGTTCAGGAGTGATAGCGGCAAGCCCGGCTTCCGATTCAGCCAAAACAGGGGCGGTGACATCGGGCGTATTCTCGGTGGCACAGGCAACGGTCATAATAGACAC
>WQTE01000173.1 GCA_009786445.1 Oscillospiraceae bacterium
AAACCTCTGGTACTAAAGTTGTTCTTGATTCTCTTAGTAAACTAAAATATGTCAGCTAATATTTCTTCATGGAAAAACCCAGAACAACTTGACACCGTCCGTCCCCTTGCTTCACTTGCTTTTTTTCTTGCACCCATGGTATAATCAGCTATCATTTTCTACACAGTTAGGCGGTTATACTCATGAAGCTATTTCTTGCAAAATTTCTCATACTATCACACTTTTTATTGCTGATTACCGCTCTCACTGCTTGCTCGAATGGGCAAGATGAGTATGCTCACAATAACAACAATGATTTATCTGACATTGAGCATCAAGTCAACTATGGAAATAACCAAGACAATGAATCATATACCGACGAAACGGACACAGAGGTTCTTGAGCCACTAACCCTTGGCGATATACTGAACAAAGCATATTTACGGCGGCAAGCGATAATTAAACCTGATTATAACCGATTACTTGAGCTCACAGAAGGACGGGTGCCAACGACGGCGGATTTGCACAACTTTATGACTATGCCGGAGCGTACAGAATATGTATCTATCGCAGATGCTATTGCAGATACCGAGGAACTGTTTGGTCTAATACATGATTTATATGGCGGCTACCTCTACTTTGGCGGGAGCGAAATTTTTGGTAAAACATTGTCAAATATTTTGGCATATCTTGAAGACTACGACGATGACGTGATTTCTGTGGATACATTTTCACAAACCCTCCATAACCACTTATCAAGAATAATTATAGATAACCACTTCCATATAGAATTGCAAGCAGTAAAACAAGTAAGCTCAGCATTTTATCACACGCAAGACACTTTGGAGTTTTTGTCGTCCGAATATGGGTTTAGGTGCAAAACCACTGAGCGTTATCTTGTGCAAATTGCAGAGTATAACCTCAATGATCTTATGCATTTGCATATGAATGAAAGTGGCGAGTTTTTCTACAGCCCTATTATTTTGCTGACTAAGGAATATCTTCCCGGCAGTCTTGACCTCGAATTTTTCTACAGCGATGGCACAAGCGAGTTTGTTTCTTTCGAGAGAGAAAATCCAACAAGGCGCAACTTTATTCCACCGCGTTTACAGCATATTGAAGGGATTCCCGTTGTAACCGTGAGGCAAATGAATTTCCCCGAAAGCGCAGTTGGCGATGCCGCTCACGCAAGGCAGTTTCTATCTTTTGCAGAGGAGCTTGTGGATGAGCCGGTAATAATTGTGGATATTCGCTCAAACGGCGGCGGATACGGAGGCTTGCCAAGACAGTGGTTGCATTTGTTAACAGGAGAACTCATCCCTTCAAATTATGTTAGTCTGAGGGCTTGGGATTATACTGATTTTATGCAGTCAGTAGCTCAGAGCACACCCGATAATTTTTTCCACATATCCGAGGAAATATTCAGCAGATATATGAATCCGGCACCTTTTGGCTATGGATACACAGTCATGGATAAAGAACCACCTGACAGAATTGTGTATAGAGAACAGATGCTAATTTTACTTGTCGATAGATTCAGTGCTTCAGCGGCAGAGAGTTTCACAGATTTAATACTCAACATGACAAACACCCTGATTATCGGCAGCAACACAAACGGAGCGCTCAATTTTGACTTAACATTTGGAAGCCTTTGGTTACCGCGCTCCGGTATACTTTTTGGGCTCGGAACTACAATGCATGTCTTTCCCGAAGGGCACTTAATCGAGGGCGTAGGAATCGCGCCAGACATTTGGGTCACAGGCAATGCACTTGATGCAACCATCGCCATGCTCGGACAATGGAGGTAGAGAGAAGCGAGGGGACGGGGGTGCTGCTCCCCGCCTATCTTTCGCTAGCATTATGCTATGAAGCAGCACCCCCGTCCCCCTGCTTCTCTACCGCTTTGATTAAATCATTGTCCAAAACACGCTTGGGTTTAATCAAGCTCCTGTATCGCGGTGGCATATTGCTTATATATGTGTCAAGCACTCTCTGCGGAACCCTCGGAGTTATGTATTGCAAATTATTATCGTTACTGAGTGTTCCTAGGATTGTCGAGCCGTAAGCACCCAAATCAGCAAATGACTGTGTTCCGCAATCGAAGCCTTTAACAAAAATAAATGATCCAAACTTCGGCTCGTTTAAATAACAAAGCGCATCTTTGCTGTGTGTTGACAGGTCATACCTGATTTTCTGGTAGGCTCGTATTGTTTCCATATATGCCGTTCTGATTGGTGAGAGTGATTTTTTCCCGCCTTTGCACATAAGCAAATTACCAAAGCAATCAAGAAAAGCGACAGCATCACCATCTCCACCGTTCGCTTTATCTTCTTTTGCCGCCTTCACAAGATACTCAGCTAAACCTTTATCAGGTTTTCCGGGTTCTGCTGCCCGATATTTCAAAGCATCGGGATATACGTTTTTCAAAGTGGTAATTATAGGCGATGTTGGTGTAGTTTTCTCCAGATTTTTGATGTCTTTTGAATCTTTTAAATCAACAATATCGTTAATGATATTACGTGCAACATTCGCTCCATCAACAAATGCTTTGAAGCATGAGTCAACATTAGTTTTTAAGAAAGATTTTTGGTTAAAGACGGGTACTGTGCCAAACGCTTTTCTTTTCGGTTCACCTTCAATCGCCGGATAGATGAAACTTTGCTGTATTTTTTGAAGTTCAGCATTCCCAAAAGGTTTGAAACTGCAATTGTTATCCCAATTTATACCTGCTTGGTCATCTAGTGCGGCAACGATAACCTTAAATCCGGCGGACAAAATAGAACCTGTACACATACAACATGGGTCAAGGGTTGTAATGATTAAAATATTACTTGGCTCAGGTAACTTCATGGCAGTTTTATTTGCATAGTACCAATCTACCAGTTGCCGCTCGCCATGCGCTGTTGGGTCGCTGAGCCGTAACTGTTCTGTGTCGTTGTTGCGTGCAATTACAGTATTGTGCATTTGATGAATAATTTCTTTTGTTTTGAGGTTGATTAATAAGCCGCCTACACCATAAGAACTTTCCGATACAGCTTTTTTTGCCTCTGCGAGAGCATAACGCTCCAAATAATAATCCAGATCTACACTCCAAATTGCTTGTTCATTGCTTTCCATGCGATTCTCCTCTCATTTTCCGGCAAATGCCACACTACTCGACCTTTCTCTACACCTTCCCCAAGTTTTTAAACCAATCTTTGGTTGCATCTTTTTCCGTTAATTTAATTAAAGCTAAATCCCGGTAATTGCCAAACATTATCCTACTGCAAATTACTGCACCCCCTGCCATACTACACTAAAATCGCAATAAATGTCAACGTATTTGACACGTATTTGATGAAGCGATGAAGCAGCAACCCCCGTCCCCGCGCTTCAGAAAGAAAAGAGGTAGCGGCGCATATGAACAAAGAAGAATTAAAGCAAATTCTCCCACATAGAGAACCCATGTTGCTTTTAGACGAAGCCAAGTTGGACGGAGAAATCAGTGTTGGCAGTTACACTGTGAGGGGCGATGAGTTTTTTCTGCAAGGACATTTTCCGGGGAATCCTGTAGTCCCGGGTGTTATCCTGTGCGAAATGATGGCACAGTCATCGTGTCTGCTCATAAGCACAGATAAAAAAGATGTCACGCCATATTTGGTAGGTATAAAAAACATGAAGTTTAAAGGGAAAGTGACTCCGGGCGACACAATTGAGTTTAAAACGACTAAGAGTTCGCGAAAAGGTCCGTTCTACTTCATAAAAGGTGAAGGTTTCGTGGACGAAAAGCTGTGCATAAGCGGCGAACTATCGTTTGCACTGGTGTGATGAAGCAGCAACCCCCTGCTTCGGAGAGGCGATGAAATGAGTACACATCATAAAGTAACACTAAAGCCAATCAGCGAAGTTGCAACATTTATGAAAAACTTGATACCAACTAACATACCCGAAGTTTATGCGCTAAATCCACTTTTTGGCAACATTGCAAGCGAAGAAAGCATAAGAACCGGGGTTATTGCATTTAGGGATTTTCTATATTTAT
>WQTE01000174.1 GCA_009786445.1 Oscillospiraceae bacterium
TGATTTATGGAGTCTTTTTTGCGAGAACAGTGGCGCAATGCTCTCTGGCTCGCAAAAAAGCGGAATAAATTATCCATTTTTGGCGACATGTGTACAGTAACTGTGTAGTTGTTTAAAAGCCAGCCCTTTTGCAACTACCGTTGAACTGCACGTGCAAACGTGATACTATGTGAGTGCTGATTTATATTATGAAGTACGAGGTAGCACGAAACTATGAATCTTAAAAGAATTAAAGAGAAGGTCTTGAAGCAACTCCCCGAAACGGAAACTCTCTATGGTGAAATACTGTTTAACAACTGTGATTGCCAGCTCTTAGCCCAATCTGCGATATCCATTGATTTTCTTGTAAATACTTTGGGTGAAGATGAAGCTGTGGAGTACTCGCTGCTCATCGATGCTCAGTCGGATGAAATCCGTGGCTTTGTTCCGCAAGTTAAGAAAAAAATAGTGGAGTGGGATCGGCACTCTTACGCTTGCCTCCTGCAATATGAGCAGGAACTGAGCATCCTTGATCCAAGAGAAAATATTGAACATAAAAAATATACCCGCCAAGGAATGATAAATCGCGTAATTGACGAGCGCAGACATAAAGCCGATAAAGCAGACTACCGCATCAAGTGGGCAGAAAACATATATGGCGACCACACACTAACAAATGAGCAAGGCACTTCCTACAAAGTGTTTTTGCGTGATTTTGAAGCCGAGACAGGCTATAGCGACAGCCCGGACTCAAGGCTCAACAAACTGGGAACCACCAAGCATATCATGTTTGCCTTCAATGAGCTGAAGAGAAACAACAAGTTGTATAGTAGGCTGGGCAAGACATATCCCTTTATCGAAATATTCTGCGACCCGCAAAACGAATACAAAATAACATGGTTTTATCCGCACAAACTGCCTGTTGCCGAGCAACTGCTCATTTCTCGCTACTTTAAAAATCGCAAACAAATCGAGAACAATGTGTCCGGCATAAAAGCATTTCTGGGGTTCATTGAAGATGCAGAAAACTTTGAATCAATATGCATACGCCCTGAAGTCAGAGAAAAGGTGGAGCGAGCATTTGAGCTTTCCATGCTCAAGGAACTGGCGAAAGATTACACGCCTGACTATTCGATAATAAAAGCCGAACTGTTTCCCTACCAAAAGGAAGGCGTTGAGTTTGTTCTGTTCAGAAATGTAGCCATAATCGCCGATGAAATGGGTTTAGGGAAAACTGTACAGGCAGCTACAGCCGCGGTGCTTAAAAAACAGGTGTTCGGTTTTAACAAAACGCTTGTAGTTTGCCCTGCCACATTAAAGTCACAGTGGAAAAAGGAAATTGAAAAATTTACGAATGAAAAAGCGCTCATAGTAAGCGGAACTCCAAAAGAACGGGAATCCCAATATCTTGACAAGAATCACTATTTTCTTATCGTCAATTATGAAACAATCATGCGCGACAACGATGCTATCAACAGAGCCGGGATTGATTTTATGATTTTAGATGAAGCGCAGAGGGTGAAGAACTTTGAGACGAAGACCTCATCAGCCATCAAACGCTTGCAGCCCAAGCATACGCTGGTCATAACAGGAACGCCTATTGAAAACCGTCTCATCGACATTTTTTCTGTGGTGAGCGTGCTCGACCCGTATTTCTTCGGACCTCTCTGGGAGTTTTCGTATCAACACTGCCTTTTTGACCCTGTAAAAACACATAAAATAAACGGATATTACAATCTTCAAGCCCTAAACTCGCAACTGTCTGAAATCCTGATACGCCGTGAGAAACGAAATGTGCTCGACCAGTTGCCCAATGTCCGTCAAATTGATATCCCGATAGCACTTGCACCAAAGCAAGCAGAATTTCACGCTTCATATTCCACCGGAATTGCAAAAATATTGCGCAAAAAATTCCTCACAGCATTTGATATGCAAATGATGCAAATGCTGCTCAGCAAAATGCGCATGGTATGCGATTCTACCTATCTCGTTGATGAGTATACAAATGTGTCACCCAAAATGGATGAGCTTGAAAACATCCTCTTTGAACAGTTTGACCTGAAAAACAATAATCGGAAAATAATCATTTTTTCTGAATGGGTCAAGGTGCATAAATTGATTGGGCAGATGCTCAGAAAAAACAAAATCGGTTTTGTGGAGCTGAGCGGGAAAGTTCCGGTCAAATTGAGGGGAGAGCTTATAAAGAAATTTGAAAACAGTCCGGAATGCAAAATATTCATGTCTACTGAAGCTGGGGGAGCAGGCCTAAATCTCCAGGTAGCAGATACTCTCATCAATTTCGAGCTTCCGTGGAATCCCGCTAAGAAGAACCAACGCATCGGGCGAATTGATCGATTAGGTCAAAAAAGTACAAATCTTACGATATATAATTTCATCACCCGCAACTCCATCGAACAACAGATTGCCGCAGGTTTACTGGTAAAACAAAACCTGTTTGAAGGGGTTTTGGACAGCGGCAGTAAAACGGATTATGTCGATTTTTCATCCAAAGGTCGCTCGCAGTTTATCGAGCAATTGGAGGCTTTCATCAGTCCGCTAAAAGTCGAGTTAACAGAGGATATAGATGAAGATGCGGATAGCAGTGATATACATGAGGAAAGCACTCAGGGTGATGCTGTAGGCACAAGTGCAGAAAGTGCACAGCAGGAAGATGACCTCACCGAAGGTTTCGAGTTGGCAGATGCAGCTTATGACAGCCGAGATACACCTCAAGAGAGTGAGCCACAAGAGGAGGCGCAGCATTTCCCCGAAGAAAAAGAAGCCACAAGTCTGACTAACGAGTCAAAAGCAGATGAATTTGAGAAGGTGATGACAAATGGTATGCAATTTTTGGCAGGGCTTTACAAGATGTCAACGGGCAAAGACATGGGGATGGAAAATGGGCAGGTAAAAATCAACAAAGAAACAGGCGAAGTAACAATGACTTTCAAATTGCCTATGTAATGCCATGCCATCAGCAGCAGTTCGTTCCACAGCCGATATAGTTAAGTTACCACTGTCAAAAGATGCACTGGAAGATTTAGTCATATAAAAGGTGGTGCAACTATATGGTTGAACCGAGTAGAAGAAATGACAATATTACAAACCCGTCCCCGTGCTTCTAACAGGGTACATCTTTACATGTAATATTGTTCTCTTTCGCATTTGTGTAAAATTTCGCTTTCATTAATAATGTCTGTATTTATGCTGGCATTGGTAGTGTTGGTGATGGTATTAATGTGAATAATCATAACTCTACATCAGTGCATATAATAGTTGCTGACAACATCAGAAACGACCAAAGCATAAGAGATGTAAAAAAAGAATGAGCATAAAAAATCATAAAAACATACGAAAATCTACTCTTAATATTCTCGTTTGTCCTCGTCACTATTTTCGATAATGCCTGTCACATATGCGATAACAACATCCTTCCGATTGTACATTCCAATTGCGACAACTTGTCCCACAAGGGCTCATCCTCTAAACGTACTTCTCTTCGTTGGTATGATTCTGCTGTGACAATGAATAAATGTTTATGAGCGTATATATTTTTGATTACTGCTACTTGGCTTATCAGGAATTGTCATTTTCAATTGCCCACTATCAAGCAATGGCTTTAATATTGCTTTGCGAAAGTGTTCACGGTTTGCAATTTCAATAAACTGTTGCATCTCATCTCTTGTGCGTGGTTCGATGCAATACTCAAGAAGTCGCTCAGTTCTTTCGACTTGCGTGGTATCCTGCGTGATGACTTGCGTGGTAACACCATGCAAGCTGTAATTCATATTTTTCAAAACCACATGAAATGCTGTTCGCGTGGAAACAAAATTCGGCACAAAATCATCTATATAATTATAAAGCTCTGCTGTGGCTTCACGAATTTTCTTGAAGCCGCTACCACG
>WQTE01000175.1 GCA_009786445.1 Oscillospiraceae bacterium
AATGCTTCTGAAAGCCTTGCAGGGCGTGCAGGAATTATCAACCTGTACAGTTTATCCAATTCTGAAATCACCGGAACGTTGTTTGGTGAATATGAAACATCGTTTGACGAACTGCAAAGCCGAATGGGCAGTGCTTTGCCGATGAGCAAACGCGAAACCTTCGAGAGAATACTAAAAGGCGGAATGCCGCGCCTCTATGAGAACTTTACGGCGACGAATTACGATTATTTCAGCGCATACTTCCAGACATACCTCTCGCGCGATATAAAAGATTTGGCGCAGGTTGCCGATGAGCTTTCATTTTATAAATTTATACAGGTGTGCAGTACCTTGGCGGCAAAGCAGATAAGTTATACGGAAATTTCAAAGCGCGTAGGGATTACCGCAAATAAGGCAAAGCAGTGGATGTCAGTTCTGGTTTCATCGGGAATAATCTTGCTATTGCAACCTTATTTCAGCAACGCCCTAAAGCGAGTTGTAAAAACATCTAAGATGTATTTCATGGATACAGGTCTTTTGTGTTACCTGCGTGGGATTGAAAGCGCAGATGCGCTTGAAAGAAGTGCTGAGAGTGGGGATATTTTTGAAAACTACGTTGTCAGTGAGATTAACAAAAGTTATGCCTGTGCAGGGAAGCACCCGCCGCTATATTATTACAGAGATGCAAATAACCGTAAGGAGATAGACTTGCTCATTGAGCGTGATGGTGTGGTTTTTCCGATTGAAATAAAGGAGGGCAGCAACCCGGACGGAAAAGCTGCCAAGAATTTTGATGCGGTTTCGCCGCTCGGAAACATAGGCACCGGCAATATAATTTGCAACTGCAAAGACATTTACCCGGTCTCACCCAATACCTGGGCAGTTCCGCATTGGTGTGTGTGATAGGTAATTGCGAAAGTCGCACTCACAACTGCTCCAAGGTCAAAATTTGCTAAAGTTTAACACAATTATTCCGATACATAATGTAGAAGGTGAAATTATCGGCAATTATTTTTACACAACGAGACGTATAAACACGATTAGATACAGTGCATACAGAAGGATAAAATTCTTGCAAGGATGCGGAGCAAGGAGATTTTGCTGTGGACATAGGTAGTATTTTTTCAAGTCATACACAGAGTTCGTCGTTTACCAATATACCCATGCGAGAGCCAAACTTCGGAAATGACAATTTCCGAAACCTATTTGCGAAGTTTACATCATCAAATTTAGTAGTCAATGAGGGGATGGATAGAAATGCGATACATGCAGCAGTGAGCAATGCTCTTGCGGGAGAAAGTACCTCACAGGTTACTGCAAACTCAAACTCTCGCTTTATACAATCTGCTTTGCCGCAGCATTTGCAGCAGGGCAATGCGGCACGGTTTAATATTCGCGACTATTATCCACCATTTACTTCGAGGGAACTGTTTGAAAAAATATATCAAGCACAGCATACTCTTTTGTTTGAAACTAATTTTACCGGAATGTCCGACGTAGAAATTCTTGATTATATTGAGAACTTTTTCATAGAAAAGTTTGGCGAGAATTTCGACAAGGCTTTTGTGCTAGATATACGGTCTGATGAGTTTTATGCTGAACACGCTTCGCGAGGTATGCCTAGTCCAAATGGAGAACGTGATTTTTTTCACATTGGTTTTATGTTCAGGTGGATTCAAGGGCAGATTTTTGGACCTGACCCCGAAAGGCGACAAGCTGCACATCGGGAGAGATTGTTTGGGGATAAAAGCGACGATGAAATCAGAGAAACAATAATGGATAGGTTCTCACCGCCATTGACTTATCGCGATTTGGCGACGATGCACAGAGAAATGAGAGAGGTCGGTCTTTTTCAGCGTGAAACGGAGCGGTTTTTTGGGAATGCAGTAAGGCACGGTATTACACACGGAGTTAGAACTTATGACAATAATAGCTGGGCGGCGGTACTCAATCGTCCTGTGAACTGGCAAAATATAATTGATAGTCAAAATGATATTTTCCAACTTGGAAATCGTTTGCCGAGCAAAGAGTTTATACGATTTTTTGAAGATGTTATCCCGAGATTTACAAGCGGGCGCGAGCAAAGTAGTTTAAACTCGTGGTTGTCGTCTGTGCGGAGTTTGGGTGCGGTATAGTAGTTGCTGATTTGATAAATTTATGAAATGAGGAGATTTTGTTATGTTTATACACCAATGTACCATGTCGAACGTGCCAATGTTCATGACCCCTGAAAGGGTAGAACGTATGAGGACTCGCATCGAGGGAGGTAGTTCGTATCAGCCGCCGATTTTCACCTTTGAAGAGCTGATGAAAAAAGGCATTGACCTAAGACCGAGCCAGCCTGATACCGACACTTTGCTAAGTAGTTTAAGTGAGAGCTTGGGAGTGACTATCACTATCCGCGTTGTGGATTACGATAGTGATTACGAAAAGCCTGTTCCTACGGACGGTGATTTTCGCAGTGTCGAAATTTGTGGTCGTCTATTAAAACAAATGGGGAGCGATAAAGACCTGTTTGCAGCTATCAAAGAGCGAATCCAAAATTGGCTTGACGATACTGATGAGTTTAAAGAAGCGCATGGAGATACGATAGCTCAAATGGGATTTTCAATCGGCACGAACAGTACCGTGTATTGGGTTTTACCGCATGAAGATGCGACCGAATATGAAGCAGAGAAGTTAAGCGAGAGTTGGGAGTACGATAATCCTTTTGTTGCTCGCGCAAAAGAGCGTACTCTGCCGTGTTTGTTTGAAAAACTGGACGAATATACAATTGAGTTATTCCACGAGCTTTTAGCCAAGTGGCGTGGTATGAACGTTGATTCGGAGGGTTATGGTGGTGAAGAAAATGGATATTAGCAGCGATTAAACTCTTGGTTGTGTGTGCAGAGTAAATGCCGACATCGGTGATTTAGTGTTTGGGTGTTCCTGTAGATGATTGCAGGAACGCCTTTTGTTGTTAGGCTGTCATGTCGTAGTATTCTATGGTTGTGCTTTTTTGCATTGGTATGTTTGGTTTGCGGGATTGTTTTATGTGTTGTTCGGTGTTGAAGATGTTTTGTTTATTGTAGTCGGATAGGTGTTTATAATGTGGGTGTTTGGTGATGTCGTATTTTTTTGATATGAATGGTCTTACACCTCTTACTGTGCAGATACATTTATTGCTGGGCATTATGGCTAGTTCCTTAGCCGTTTGTCAAGAGTTTTTTCACCGCTTGAACGCAAAAACGCCCATGAAGTAGGGTGTAATATCCCGTTCATGGGCGTTGCTGTTCATAATCTCGATAATTATGCTGTGGGACTTTTGGGGTTGTTTTACGGCGTTCTGCTTATAATGTGCGTGAATAGTATGCCACGTCTGCAACTCTGCCGTAAAAATTCGATTCAGGCAAAACTGCATTTCTCGTTTTCGCCATTAATTATTAAATCCTTTCACGCATAATATAAATACTACCGCCAAGCCCAAAACGGACAAGGCAATGCAGAAAACCAAATTACTCTACCTTAAAGTATAACACACTTACTCTTGCAAGTTCATTCGTTTGAGAAAAAATGTTATTGACGTTAATGCTGAAAAATGTTAGAATCGAAGCATAAAGAGAGAGGGTGCAACGAACACCCCCCCCTCGGGCAACAGCCGCCAAGGGCGGTGGGCTTGCTTCGTATTTCAAAGAGAAATATTCGGCTGACCTTTAGCGAAAATTGGGGGGCCGTTTATTTCTTTCTGCTTCGCTTGTGCTTGCGGACCTTACGGTTCCTGCGGACTTTGCGGTTTTTCATAATCTCATATATCAGGCGAGCGATTTTAACCGCTACCATCAATAGTTCATATGCCGACAATGTACCACCTCCCTTGGGTTGGATAAAACTACCCTCCCTT
>WQTE01000176.1 GCA_009786445.1 Oscillospiraceae bacterium
AAACTGATAATTTACTAAAACAGGAATTGAGCGAACCGGCTTTTTACAAGGCAATAATAACTGCTATCGCAAATGGTGGCTCACAAATGAAAGACATAGCGAGCAAAACCGGGAAAGATAGTGGTGTTTGCAGCATGTACATCAAGCCGCTGATGGAACTCGGCATCGTGAAAAGGCAAATCCCGATTATGGATAAGACTCAAAGCAAAAAAAGCATATATAAAATCAGTGATGGAATGTTTCGCTTTTGGTATCGTTTCGTTTACGGCAACACTTCCTTGATTAACATCGGGCAAGGTGAGTTTGTTTACGAGCGTATAAAAGAGCAAATCCCCGCCTTTATGGGTGAAGTTTTTGAGGACATATGCACTCAATATATGTGGAGTAAATATAATGAGCTTCCTGTCAAGTTTCAAAATATTGGACGCTGGTGGGGTAATAATCCTATCAGGAAACGTCAACAGGAGCTGGACTTCATAGCTTATGACGACACCTCAAAAAGTGCTATTTTTGGTGAATGCAAATGGAGAAATGAGAAGGTGTCCGAAGATATAATTGACGAACTGATTACTAAATCTGAGATGTTTGGGTTTAAGGAAAAATACTATCAGGTTTTTTCAAAAAGTGGTTTTACAGCGTCTGCAAAGAAAAGAGCAAACGATAAAATAATGCTCACGGAATTCGCCGAAATGTTTTGATGAACAAAATGACAACTCTCCACCACGAAGAGTTGTCATTTCGCTTACCGAGTGTGCCTACCCCACTCCACTACCATTGTCGTAAAACTCAAACCCGGGGACAAAGTCATTGTGTTTAGTCGAAATGACATTGCTTCATCAAAAAGTGGTGTCATATACGAACTTTTTAAGAGACGGTTATATATTTTTTTGCTACTTTTTTACAGATTTTGTTGACTTATATATAATGTGTCGGTATTCTTTTGTTATTAGGGAAATCATGGGTTTACGTGCGGGGTTATTAGTATGATACGTATTGCTATATGTGATGATGATGTAGATGTTATCGAAAATGTTAAACAGCATTTAATTGGAATAGATAGCGAGTTGACAGATGAACGGCTAAACATATCTGCTTACACATCAGGCGAAATGTTTTTGAGTGATATTGACCTCGGCCTATCGTTTCATATTGTGTTTATGGATATTGAGATGGACGGCATAAGCGGTGTTGATGTGGGAAAGCAACTCCGAGAGCGGCAAGACGACGATGACACCATTATTATATATGTTTCAAGCCATAACAGATTCTTTGAGGAACTGGTTCAGATTGGCAGCTTTCGCTTCATACAAAAGCCAATTGACAACAATAAGTTGAGAGATACCTTTTCCAGAGCTTTAAAGCAAGCTATAAAGTTAAAGCGTGCGACTAAAACTTCGTTAATTTTTAAGTATAAAAGTGGTTTAGATTACCATTCAATTACCACAAGTAAAATCGTTTATATGAAAAGTGTACGGCGAACAATCGAAGTTATAACACAAAATAGCATTGAAAACAGGCTTTGTGTTGAAGGGAAATTCTATTCAACTGTTGATGAAGTCTTGGAGCAACTACCGAAAGACTCATTTGTTCGCTGTGGGCGTTCTCACGTTGTAAATCTCTACTTTGTACGCCATATAGAAAAGGATGCTTTTATACTTTCAGATAGCAAATCAACACGTGTACCCATAGGCAGGAAATATAAGCATGAGAGCGAAGAAACTTACTTCCAATATCTGGAAGGAGCGTTATGACAGATACTTTAGCTCAAATTATATACTATCTAAACAGCATAGCATATGCGGGTATGATGTACTATGGTGTCGCCCGCATTTTCAAGGCGGCGGTTAGGTGGAAATTGATTTTCCTTGCGTACTTAGGATATGTAATAGTTGCATCATTTGTGTTTTTTCAAGTAGATAGTGGCTGGATAATTCTATCTGTAAATACAGCATTTTTTCTTGGTGTCATGCTTCTATTTAGTGGGAACTTAGGAGCAAGACTCATTTTTGCATTACTTCTATACGGCATGAGCATTATAGCAGATGGGCTTGTGTATACAGGGTTAAAATACATATACTATGTGCAGCAAGGAACAGAAATCCCTACAGAAATTATGACGAGCATAGGGCGCACTATTTCAAATATAGTCTTTTTACCTCTGCTGCTGCTTTTAGTTATGATATTTCGCAAGTTTCATCTAAGCAAAGCGCCACTCTATTACTTCAAAACCCCTGTAAAGTATTTTATTATTGTTTTTGCTTTGCTGGGAGCAGTTATTTCGGTAAATTTATTCTTCATAATTGAAGCAATTGAGAGCCTGGAGAGATTGCGGGAAATCATGGTGCAGTTTGCAATTGTGCAGCTTTTGGTTCTTGCAATTGTTTTTTGTGTTATTTGGTTATATAACATGGTACTGGGTCATTTGGAAGCACTCGAAAAGAGCAGACTAAAAGAACAGATTATGGAGCGGTGGGAGATACAGTATAAAACAGTGCAGGATTCACAAAAGGTTATTGCGGCCATGAATCACAACTTGCGTTATCATTTTTTGACACTCAAAAATCACCTCACAAATGGCGAAGCATTTAAAGCGGAAGAATATATTTCAAGCAAGATAGGAGAGTTTGATAATGCTATTAACACCGGAAACATATCAATTGATACTATGCTCAACTATTACAAACAAAGGATTCGTGATACATTAGATATTAACATGGAAGTAGAACTCTCAATCCCTTCAAATTTGAAAATAGATACTACTTCAATAGGTATCATCTTAGGCAACGCACTTGAAAATGCACTTGAAGCCTGCGAGCATGTACAGTCCTCTAAGCGGTTTGTGCGTGTGAAAGCCACTGTTTCAAAGGGGCGTGACCTCATGCTCATTATTTCAAACCCCTATACTGTTGACCCTGTATCTGATGGAGAAGGTAATCTGATTACTACAAAGTCAGATAAAAATAATCATGGGTTGGGGCTTGCAAGTATAAATGAACTATTATCTAAACATAGTGGATATATCCACACTGAATATGAAAGTAACATATTTAAGTTTATGCTTATTTACTATGATATTCTATAAAATGTCGTTTGTTACATTAAGATAGCGGTTCATTACATTTGAAACTATCAACCCCTATACAAGAGACAAAGTTCGTGGTAAGGTCAATTAGACCCAGCCACGATTAATAGTCAAGAAAACTGATTACCTATAGGCAATCATAGCAGCATAGTTGCTATGAAGAACGCTAACTACCTACCGGGTAGACGTATACGTTAGAGGTAGGTACTCCTAGCGTATGTACGGGGTAAAAGTGATAGAAGAAGCAGTCAGAAATAGTGAGTTTTCAGGAGGTTATTATGAAACTGGAAAAATCAACAGCGATGAAGTTATCGCCGCCTTGGGTATCGTATCATAATATGGTACTGGCACTCTTTGCCGAGGATTCGGAAGTGCAAATTCGTAATATCTATTCAGACGACGGCAAACACTACACATACGTGGTTCTTTGCAATACTTCGGAAAAAGCGGTTGCGCTTAAAACACTGCTAAAAACCGCAGAATTTGGTGATATTACTGTCACTGCAATTGTCTACGGTCCGGAAGAAAATACAGAGGTTGCTCCGTTAGAAGAAATTGATTCAGAAATTGTCGAAGATGCGTTTTTAAACAATCCTATATTTGTTGAAATGGTCATTGGTGGCGGACCTTTTGAAGTGTTTTATTGCGTTTTCGCACGTAGAGTAATTCAGTTCTGGAGCGACAATCTAAACGACCTTTGGGGAAACACGTCTACCCTTGCGGAGAATATTGCAAGAGAAG
>WQTE01000177.1 GCA_009786445.1 Oscillospiraceae bacterium
GCCATAATATCACCGAGGACAGCCCCATGCTGTTTTCCATAATGTTGCAACCAGTATTGGTAACGTTGCATTAGATATTCTAGTGCCAGTGCATAGGGGTCTTGTGCCTTGATAATTGTATATTTATCGACGAGAGTTTTTTTATCAATAACGATTGAAATCGTAACATAATCTATGTCGAACATTATTTTGAGCAAATCAGCATTAAAACTCTCCCTTGTACCACAGTTATTCAGTGCTTCAAACGGTGGCTTGCCAGATACAAGTTCTCGTCGATGTAAAATGACTTCATCAGAATCAAAATAACACATTTTGAGTATATTTAACTCTTTTTCAAGTAAATCATGTTCCTCTATCCGCATAATAATACCGGTAAGGCACAGAAAGCGATTGCTGTTGTTCGTGAGGTCTTCACGCAGGTTATAGTTTCCGTTTTCATCAACATACAGTCTAAAAACAGGCGAGTTCATAATTAGAATACCAATTTTCCATAAAATCAAGGCATTCTATCATATTTTTTACGCTTTGTAAAATAAAAAACGACAGTTCGCTTTATTCTTATCGTAAAGCTTTGATGATTTGGTGTCAAGGTTTGAGGTGAGTACTGATTTTATTTACTGTTGCAACAGAAGCAGGGGGATGTTCCCTGCTTCTGTTCGTCATTGCACTTGCAGATGCTAGAGCTATCCCCTGCCGAGCCATCTGCCGTCTGCGGCAAACCTGTGTCGCTCATTGCCAATGGTGCGGACTCCGCCGCTTATCATTGCACCGTCAGCTTGCAGATAGTACCACAATCCGCCGCTCTGCACCCAGCCTGTGGCCATAGCACCGTCGCCACGCAGGTAGTACCAATCGCCATTCCAACGAACCCAGCCTGTCGCCATAGCACCATTTCCGCGTAAGTAGTACCATTCTCCGCTATACTCTACCCAGCCTGTAGCCATAGCACCGCTCCCTCGCAGGTAATGCCATGTGCCGTTATAACGCACCCAGCTTGTTTGCATGATGCCGTCATCCGAGCACAGGTAAAACCAGCTTCCACCAGTCCGCACCCAGCCTGTAGCCATCGTGCCGTTTGAGCGCAGATAATGCCAATAATCGCCGTCTTCAAGCCAGCTTGTTTGCATGATGCCGTTTTCATCGAAGAAATACCGTTCGCCACCTATTTGGGCCCATCCTTGGACATTTCCTCCGGCATTGAGTTCAAATCTCCAATTGCCGTTTGCATCTAGTTGCCAGAGCCCTGCCGGATCCACCAATAATCCATCCGCAGGTGGCGGGGGTTCCTCCGGAGGCGGAGGTGCCGGGTCGGGTATTGGCTCAGGTATCGGGGCGGGTGGTGGCTGCCAAATTTGGGGCTGATCAATTGTTAGTGTCGTCACGAGCCTTTGGTCCGTGAACAACGCATTGCCGTCAGCGTTTAGTAGCGAAATTCGCAATATCCAAGTGCCCCCACGCTGTGCGTGGTTTCCTGCCGGGAGCCGTAGCTGTATCGGTGTGTTGTTATTTATCTGATTTGCTGCCATTGTTCCGCTACCGCCCGCTCCTGCCCATACCTGTCCGTTTCTTAACCATTCAAACGACAGTGTTGAAAATCCTGAATTTCTGCCCGCTTGAGTCAAGTTAATTCGAACATTGAAGTTAATAGTTTGGTTTACATTTCCGCTGCTAACCGCCGAGACATTCGGCTCACGGAATGTTACGCCTCCGGAAGGTGCGTTCACCGTTACAGGTACTAAAAATGTTTTGTTTATGCCGCTCCAGTCATAGTTGTCCATGTCTGTCGGCGCGAATATCACGCTAAAGCCGTCGTTTTCCATAGGTGGTATTTCATCCGGGTTTTCCCATGCCCATTCACCGCCCGAAGAGCCACCTGTGAGCGCAGATTCTTCAAGTCGCTGACCGTAGGTTATCGCTCCTGCAGTAGGTGGCGTGAGTGCTGTCGGCACTGCTCTGTTTACTGTGACCATAACGTACTCTGTTACTGTGTTATGAGTATTAGCTGCCGCTTCTGTAGGCGTAAACCTCATAAGAAACATATTGTCGCTCTGAGCCACCGTTAATCGAGCGTTAGGCGTATCAAAAGTGAATGTTCCCGTTACGCCGCTATTACCTTGCCCTGTGAGCGTTGCTTGTGAAAGGTTTTGTCCAAAAGTCAAAGTTGCGCTTGTGGGAAATATTACTACAGGATTCGCACGCTCAACGGTTACAGCGATAGATGTTACATTGCCTGAGAAGTTTGCTGCCATAACTCTGAATGTTATCGTCCGCCCAACGTCTGCGGCTGTTAAAATTAATGTTCGGGTATTTGCATTCGGAATGGGAGCACCGTCACGTAACCACGCATATGTCAGCGTTCCGTGGTCAAGTGATGTAATTGCAACATTTGCCGTCAATTCCTGCCCAAACACAGCTTCACTGGGTATAGTCACAGTGCCTTCAAGAGGCGGCGCAGCGGGCGGAGTCCTCTGTGGGGAGAAGAGGAAGCGCATAAGTTCACCCGCAAGTTCGTGCTGCGCCTGTGCAGTCGGCTCGGTAATTTCGCTTTCACCACTTACTGCCAAAGCAGGTGCTGCCATAGCCACTGTGCTAAACATGAACGTTAACACCAGAAGCAGTGTCAGGGCTCTGTTTAGACCTCTTCTGATTTGCGTGGAATTTATTAATCTTCTGCTTGCGCCTGTTTTCGCCTTGTACGAAAAATTCCTCTCCATTACCTCTATCCTCCACTATTTAATTTGACTTCCTATACTATTCGCTCTCCCTCGAAGTTTCGCCCACCGGGGCGTGCGCACGTGCCCCGGCGAGTGTTCTCCGAGAAACGAAAAATGCCGCGTATGACTCAAGCGCGATAATCACGCACTACATACACAGCAAACCATATGCTACACAACCGACTACGTACTACGTTAGTGCTTGCGAAATAGCGCAAACCGTTGTAGAATAGTCAATGTGGTATTGCAAATATGCAATTGTGTATGTGGACAAATCACATATACAGGGCGGGGAGAGGGTTCAGCTCTTCCCGTCTGCCGCCGAAAAATCGGCGAAGCATTTTCGCTTCTATGCGGTATCATACATTATTATGTGTGCAATTGCAAGCATTTTTTGTCAAGATTATGAATTTTGTGAAAGATTTGTGAATTTTGGTTTTTGTCGAATATTATTGCTTAAGTGCGAAGCAAATACTGTTCTGCTGACGGGCGTGCTGACAACTGACACACTAAGCTCGCTTAATGAACAGCATTTAATGAACAGCCAAACTAATTTTCTTGCGTTTTTAGCCATAGAGAGTTATAATGTAGTCCTTAGTCGTTAGGGGGTGCGCCTTCTGAAAGTGGATATTTTTCATGCTACAGATGCGAAAAACGTAGATAGTATTGTAGAAAATGGTTTTTTTCCAAAGAAAAACCCCAATCACTGGTTAGGAAATGGAGTATATTTCTTCGTAGATGAGACATTGGCAGAGTGGTGGACAACAAACCCCTCAAAAAAGTTTGGCAACAAAATATCATCTCCGGCAATTATTCAGTGTATACTTGATTTACCTGATGATTCTATTCTTGATTTGAGGAAGCTAACTGATTATAGATATTGTTTTGATATGTTCAATTATTTTTGTAACCATTGGTTTTTCCCATACGCCAAAACGGAGCAAATTCCTGTCAATAGACTCAGATGCCTTTTCTTTGATTGGATGTTTGATATAAATGAGTATTCAGCAATTATTGGAACTTTTCTTTCTTCAGACCAACCTTATTATGGCACAATGCGACGGCTAGGCTCACGATTTGAAACTCTTAATCTCTCGTATAGTGAGGT
>WQTE01000178.1 GCA_009786445.1 Oscillospiraceae bacterium
GAAGAGAATAGGAGTATGGGAAATTGGCAGTTGTTCCTGCCTGAAGGAACCGAATTCAGCGATATAGCAAGTGTGAGAATTGAAGTTTTCTTTGATCAAGATGTTATGGATGCTGCGGTGCAAGCCGGTGAGGTAGAAGAGGCAGGTCTATTACATGCAATTTATGTAATAATACAAAGCAATGCAAGTGATTGGACACAGTTACAATCTCCCGGAACCGAAGATACAAGCGTGTACTTGACAGAAAACTTTGTAACTGAGGTAGAGGTAGATATAGCAGCACGCACAACATGGCTCGGTATTACTATAGTTACATGGAATGATTTTGTCCCGGGAGTATCAGCTCTTGTGCACTTACTTGATGCAGACGGAGAAGTTATTGTTCTGGTTTGCCCAGATTGTCTCGCTTCACCGTGTGAGTGTTAGCGGTAACTTCCTGCCTAACCCGTCCGTATGAAATTCGCTCCTGTTCCAGGCGGATTTTTTCTCCCCAATTATTATCTCTCAGTGCGTGAAACACCGCATCCTCTTCGTCTGTCAAGCGAGATAACTCTCCTAAAAATGGCTTTTCTTCTACTACCCAGAGGTTGCGATTGCTGAGTAAGACATCCTCGGTCATGAGTATCGACTTAACTTTAGGTATAAAACCCCTTACTTTGTCGAGTATTGCAAAACCGTGTGTATCTATATCGCCCCAATAATATACCTCTTTATTGACGAGCCATTTCACTGTTTTTAATACATCAACACCATATCCAAGACCAAAAATCACTACGCTATTTTTAACGTCGGGGAAAGTCAGGCCGTTTATTTCGTTTTCTGTAATAAAAACCTTTGAAACATCCGGCTCATATGCAGCAATTCTGTCAACAGGTGCCGTAATATCAGAAAGCCCATGTAAAAACAGCCTTGAATCTAAGAACCGCATACGAATTCTTATAGGTTTTTCGCGCAGACCATAGCGCATTTCAAAAGAAACATTTGATTCACCTAAATCATTTGCGGGAAAAATCCTATCTAGCAGCTCCGCAAGAATGCCTTTTCGTTTTTCGACAAACTTCGTATCTATTCCGATTATATCCATTTGCCTCATATATAAGCCGCTACTTGGATGCTCACTAAACCAGTTTAGTACAGCCAATATCCCTGCCCAATCGTCCTTATGCCTCAAAACTTTTAACGGATATCTTTGTACCCACTCAGTAAGTTGTGGAAATTTAGATAAAATAAGTTGCGAGCTTGCCCGAAAATCATCTGCTTCTCGTGTCTTTTTTATCAGCTTGAGTGCATCATCAATTGTCGGTATTTGAGCATGAGTTGGGATTACATTTCGTCCCAACTGGCGATGCACAATTTCTTTATCTATAAGATTAAAGCCATATCCGATTTTTTTCGTGCAATTAGCCCTGAGTTCTTCTGCCCATTCACGAACCTCGGAGAAGCTATTGCTCATATCAACACTTTTTGGTTTTTTAAGTGAGAGCGTCAAAGGAAATAAATCATCACTGCAAAGCAATGTACGCAAAATTGCGCCTGAATCCCATTTGCGGCGGAGTTCATCTCTAATCCACTTTGAATCAGACCATTTTGACATTAAAGCGACCATCCCTCTCTATAGCACACCTTCTCTTTGTTTCTTTTCACGCTTATATTCCTCGATAGAAATATTTCGGAGCATTGATTTATGCGTTAAATCATCGTGGTGGACAAATCCCACGTGGCTGATGTATGGCTCAATTGTTGGTATTTTAAGGAGCGGTGTTACAATTAAAAGCTGTAAATCCAGTTTTTTAAACAGTTCCAGCCCAAACCGCGCCGACTCATCCGAGCTTTTTAGAAATGCTTCATCAATCACGACAAATCGGAAAGATTGTTCCCTGCCACTGCTTTTGTTTATGCCAAAATGATAAACTAAGCTCGCCGCCAAAATTGTATATGCCAGTTTCTCCTTTTGTCCGCCTGATTTTCCGGAAGAGTCCCTGTAATGCTCATATTCCTCATCAGTCTCCCGCCATTTTTCCGAAGCTGAGAAGAGAAACCAGTTTCTCACGTCAACAACTTTCTTTGTCCACCGCGCATCACTTTCCGTTTCTCCCGGGCGACCTTTAAATCGCTCTATAAGTTCCTTTACTTGCAAAAACTTTGCTTCTGCATATTGCTCATCGGCTGAGCCTGTAAGTGTCCCTTCCGTACAGGCTTTTAGCTGAATGCGAAAGCTCTTGATTTCAAAATCATTTGTTTCATCGTATTCGAGCCGTATATATCTTCCCTCGTTGTAATCAATAGCACTTAAAGATTCATTTATTTGCTCAATACGNTCNTTAATTGTGTCTTGCTCTATTTTNAGCTTGGTCTGAAATAATACAATTTGGTTAATCGTGTTTTCGCGTAGCAGTTGCTCGAAGCGTTTCTCGAATTTTGGCAGTCCGTCTTCTTCAAGCTGACTCAGCATCGCTCTGTATTCAGGCAGACTCTCTAAATTTGAATCCACCTCTGTGGTAAGCTCCGGATATGTATTGCGATAGTTCGTCATTTGACCGACTGTTTTGTTGCTTGCATTTTCAATCTTTCTCGCTAACTTGCTGATTTCTCCTGTCAAGCCATCTCTATACTTTTTCTCCAGTTTATCTTCATTACTCAAGGTTAAGTCTGTGTTTTCAAGATATTCCGCCTTATTTTGCTCAAGTATCGGAAAAGATTCTTCGCATAATTTCTCTGATAATTCACCGGCTGTTGCTTCGTTTTCCGTTTTCTTATTATGAAGATTTTCAATTTTTGCTTCAGAGTTGACCACACTTTTAAGCAACTGCTCATTTACATCGTTTTGCGCTTTTTGCTGCATCTCCAGCTCTGAAAGCTGCGCCTCTAATTCTTTCAATATATTATTACCTTGTTCCAGTGCTGTTTTACGCTTTGTAATTTCCGCTATCTCATCTCTTTTTGATATCGAATCAATGTCGGCAAAGCTCTCGACACGTTCAAGTTCTCCAATTGAATTTAAGCAATCTTGGGCGCTTTTCTGCAAATTGCGGATTTCTTTAATTTCAGCTTGATATAACTTTAGCTGCTCACTAAGGCTCTGCTCTTCCTCGGAAAGAGCTGTAATTTTTTTCTGATTGGAAAAACCAAGAATATACCGTCTTCTGTTGTTAATATCATAACGATCGTCTTTTTCGTGGCGGTTTCCTCTGCCTTTGATTTGCCCTGATTGTGTAATAGCTTGTGTCTCGCGATAGAAGTTATTCATATCTGCGCAGCACACATGCGGAAACCGCTCCACTAATTCCTTGTGCAGCCATGTTCCGAACGGTGAGCTTGGTTTTATGTTTATTTTCTCCGAAACGCTGTTTTCGCGAGGTTTTAGCGACCTGTTTAAGCGGTCATCCGATTTAACCCGGTAGTATACAAGACGCACTCCTAATTTTGTCTCATTTACCCATTTTGCTACTGATTTATAATGTTCATCAGGCACCAGTACGGATAGCCCAAAACTGCGGAGCAATCTTTCGACAGCACCTTCCCATATAAAATCTTCATCTCTGACTTCCAAAAGTTCGCCTACAAACGGCAAGTCCTCTTCCGAAATTCCGAGTGCCGAGCAAAGCTGCTTACGCTTATCTGCATTTTCTTTCGGGATATTAGATTTTCTGGACTTTAGTGATTCNAGTTCGGCTGAGACTGACTCNANCTCTCGTTTCTTTTTATCTTCATCAATTACAGCGTTTTTATGTTGTCCAAGTAAATCATCCAGTTTTTGCTCTTGAGCGGTTTTGCGTTCAGGTAGAGCATTACTGTTT
>WQTE01000179.1 GCA_009786445.1 Oscillospiraceae bacterium
TAAGTATGGGGTTGAAATAGGTCGAATAGATAGGCTTGAATTTTTGGAAAAAGGCTGCCCTGCGCTAAATCTTTCTGCGATGAGCGATAAGGAGTTCTCCATGGTAATGAGAAAAGCTGAAATAATGAGAAAATTGATTGGAGAACCTATCACAAATCCGAGAGTCGAAGCTCATGAGGAGGGAAGTATATTATTCTATGGTGATTGCCCGAATTGCGGTAAAAGCAATTTTGTAAGAGCAGAAGAATTTTTCAAATCTGTTACATTTATGAATCAGAACTTCTGTGTTAATTGCGGTAGCAAGGTCAGAATTACAAATAACTTTTTGGACTTCGCTGATGGTTATGATTACTTTGAACGTTTTGACTATACAGATAAAAGAATCGCAGTTTGGGGAGCTACTCTTAAAGCAATGTTCCGAATGGCAACAAACATAAAATTCAGAGAAGCTGTAGCAGTAATAGTTGATACTAATTACAAGGACTGTGAGCACAAGTCTTTCATGGGAGTAATGGTGCAATCTCCGAAAGTGCTGACGGAGACTGAATTTGAAGTCTTGTATATCGGAGCTCGTTACTCAGAAGCAAGGCAAAGTATATTAGAGGCAGCCGGAGGGATAATAGGAGATGGAAAGGAAATTATGCTATTATCTTGACGTTAAAAGGTGAAAAGCAATGAAAATCATAGTCACAGGTGCAACAGGGCTTTTAGGCATTGCGTTGATAGATTTGTTGCTCGGCAAAAATATGCAAATGAACTACCTTGCTGAAAAAACGCGAATATGATGATTTCATTACCATTGGCACCAGATATGCTCAGATGTTAGCTTTAAGATAAGATATAAACTTATTGTCCGGAGATGAATTGAATGAATATATTGTTTATTGTACCACTTAATGAAAGCTACTATGATGTTGTGGGAATAAGTAACGAAAAAGAGTGGGAGCGAAAAAAGAGAGCATCTGCAAATACAAAGAAAATGCAGATGATACACCCAAACGGTCTCTTGTCGATTGCTGCTTACATTCAGCGTTTTCTTCCGTCGTCAACCATCAAAATACTGGATTTCAATATAATAATCGGCATGTATGCGGATATGATAAATGTCGGGAAAGTCCATCATTCAAGGGAGGCCTTTTGGGAGTTTTCTTTCTCTGAACTGGATGGTTTTACTCCATCACTAATTGGCATTTCATCGCTGTTTTGCAGTACATTCTATGATTTGAACCCGTTAGCTGAATTTGTTAAGTTAAAGTATAACGAGTGCTTGATTACTTGCGGGGGGCATTTGCCTTCATCTTGTTACGAGGAGATATTTGAGGATGGTAATGCCATAGATGCAATATGCTTCGGAGAGGGAGAAATCCCATTTATGGAACTCTCAAATGTATTAGTTAGCGGCGAAGCAGGGAGTGTATATGAGTATTTAGATAGAAACGATTATTGGATTACGGCAGAAAAACTTAAAACTGATGATTTTAAGCCCAATGGCAAGTTGATACATAATCTGGACGAAATCCCACCCTATGACCTTAATGTCATTATCCGCAAAGATGGGTATGCTCGTTATATGGTTGATCTCTTTTCGCTTGTTGAACAGGAAGAAACAAACCCGTTGACAATATTTACCACAAGGGGTTGCCACGGTCGCTGTGTTTTTTGCGCATCACAACATGTACATGGGCATAAGCTGAGGAGCTATAGTGCAGAGCGCATTAAGCAGGATGTCTTGTTTTATCGAGAAAAATTTGGCATAAATCAGTTTATTTTCTATGACGATCACTTTTTGGCTAACAAGGATCGGGCATCTGAGATACTTGAATTTATGATTAGCAATAACATCTGTTCGCGTGTGTCGAATGTCGCTTTTTTCTCTGTTGATGATAAAATCGCTAAGTTGCTGCGCAGAGCCGGAAATGAAAACATATTGATTTGTGTTGAAAATGGAAATGAAGAGACTTTAAAAAATATAATCCGTAAACCTGCAAATTTAGCTAAAGCTAAAACTGCGATACAGTGCTTACGCGATGCAGGTGTTACTGTTTACTCAAATATTCTGTTTGGGTTACCCGGCGAAACAAAAGAGTCAATTGACAAAGGTATTCAAGGGTTGCTGGACTTAGGTTGTGACTGGTATTTATGCTTTGTGGCGGCACCGCTGCCGGGGAGTGAAATGTATGATATCTGCAAGAAAAACGACTATTTGCTGAAAGATACTGATGTTTTTAAAATGGATTTTAAGAAGTGTGTCATAAGAACACCGGATTTTGATCCTGAATATATAGAGTGGAAAGTATATGAAGCAAACCTGTATGTCAACTTTGTAAATAACTATAATTTACGGATGGAAAATTATGAAGTTGCTTTAATACTGTTTGAAAGAGTAATAAACTTAGTAATTGACACACACGCTTTTGCGTACTATTATGCTGCAGTTTGCGCAAGAAATCTTGGGCAAACAGATAAATTTTCCGGATACAGCAAAAAGTACAATGAATTAATTGATGAATATGAGTTCTGGGAAAACTGGGCAGCATATTTTAAGTTAGCCCCGCTATAAAGCACGGGAGATATTGAGGTTTACGATGGACAAGGTGATGAAACCAATGAGAGTTATAGTCACAGGTGCAACAGGGCTTTTGGGTATCGCACTGATAGATTTGTTGCTCAGCAAAAATATGCAAGTTACTGCTCTCGTGCGAAGAGGCTCGGAGCGAACTTCATTTTTGCCACAAAGTCCACTGCTCACAACAATCGAAGCCGATTTATCACAGTTAGAGGAACTCGCAGGGAAGCTAACCGGAAAGTATGACATCTTTTTCCACCTGGGTTGGACGAATACTGCAAATCGTGTTCAGCGCGGTGACTTCAAGGCACAGCTTTTAAATGTCGGATATGCGCTTGACGCAGTGGAATTGGCACATGCCCTTGGATGCTCGGTATTTATTGGTGCAGGCTCACAGAGCGAATACGAAGATGCGGAAGGCACAATCACAGAACTTACTCCGACAAACCCGACTGAACCATATGGAATAGCAAAACTGTCCGCATCATTATTTTGCAAGCAACTATGCAGTAAATATGGCATCCGTTTCGGCTGGCTCAGGATACTGAGCATGTTTGGACATTACGACCGAGAGACTACATTTGTTTCGCATATTATTAAAGAGTTATCAAACAATCGCTCTCCGGAGCTTACAAAATGCGAACAGATTTGGGACTACATCTACTGCAAAGATGCAGCACTGGCATTTTGGCTTTTAGCAGAGCGTGGCAAGCCTGATGCCGTATATCCGTTGGCTTCCGGAAGTTCGATGCCGCTTAGAAGATACGCAGAGATAATCCGCGATGCTATCTCGCCAAGTTTACCACTGGGTTTTGGCATTCTCCCTTATCCACCGGGACAAAAGATGAACATGACTGCCGATATAAACCCACTTATCAAGGACTTGGGTTTCAATCCGACTTATACATTTGAGCAAGCTATTGCAGAAATTGCTGATTTGTATTAAAATTGAGTTTTGTTGCAGCAGTTGAAAGGTAATATATATGAATTTTTCTGAATATCTGTTTGAAAGACTAAAATCCCTGGGTGTCAAGCATGTTTTCATGCTTTCCGGCGGCGGATGTATGTATTTAACCGATGCACTGGGCAGGAGCGGGATATCATATACATGTTGTCTCCACGAACAGGCATCGGCAATTGCTGCTCTTGCACATGCACAGTATACGGGGGAGCT
>WQTE01000180.1 GCA_009786445.1 Oscillospiraceae bacterium
CGCTCCGTTGTATGCTTTTCATGCGGCTTTTGGCACTTTTGTGGCAAAAGTCCTTGCTTACCTCTGCCCTCATATTTTTCATTCTTTACTTGACACTACCTATCCCCCTTACAGACGTTGAGATTATAATAATATAATGTATAGACATAGTTTGTCAATTCTTACACACGAAAAAGACTTTCTAACAACTTTCTAAAATTATTACACTTCCAATTCAAGAAGATATGTGGTAGAATCAGAAATCACTAAAAAATGGAAATACACCAAAAATACCAAATACACCGAGGAGATACTTACAATGGGAGAAAGCAAGGGATATATCAGAACATCAGACGATAAGGGCAGCATAAACATATGCCAGAATGTTGTCGCCGTTATTGCTGCTGCGGCAGCGGTAGATGTTGATGGAGTCCACGGTCTTTACCAGTCGCCGGGCAGAGAGATTACAACTGTCAGCGGAAAAAGAGGACTATCAAGAGGGGTTCGCATACACCTTGATGGAGACAACATAACGGCAGACGTATATATTATTGCAGAAATTGATTGCCCGATAAGCGAAATCGGAGCTAAAGTTCAAGGGGCCGTCATGTCTGCGATAGAAGAAGCCGTTGGCAAAAAAGTAATGACTGTAAATATCCACATCAGCGGAGTCTCACTTAAAAAGGCACTAAAAGAAGCATGAAAAGAAGCGTGGCGAGAGAAATAGCTGTAAAACTGTGTTTTGCGCTTTCGGAAAATTCATCCACTCCGGGCGAAATGCTGGAACAACTGTTTAGTGATGAATATTACGCATCGCTCCGGGAAGAAGATGAAATATTTGACGAAATGCCGGATAAAAAACAGCGCCGCTACATAACAGAGCTTGTCACGGGGATACATGAGCATTCGGCGGAGCTTGACGGGTACATAGAAAAATACTCTACGGGCTGGAAATTCGGCAGAATTTCAAGAACGGCTGTCGCAATAATGAAACTCTCTATGTATGAGATTATGTATATGCCGGATATTCCGAATTCTGCGGCAATAAACGAAGCGGTAGAGCTCGCAAAGCGTTATGAAGATCCGCAGGTGGTAGCATTTGTAAACGGTGTACTCGGTAGCTTCTCACGTACCGAGCCGGTGCACTAAATGAGGAACACGGATGAGTGAAAAGATATTTTCAATCAGTGAAATCAACAAACACATCAAGAAACTGCTGGATGATGACAAAATCCTCATGGGAGTCGGTGTAAAGGGAGAACTGTCTAACTACAAAGTTTATCCGTCGGGGCATCACTACTTCACCATGAAAGATGCCGAGTCGTCACTAAAATGCGTGATGTTCAAAGGCAGTGCAACAAAACTGCGCTTTCGCCCGGAGAGCGGAATGAGTGTCATAGCCTTTGGCAGGATTTCCGTCTATCAGCGAGATGGAGCATATCAACTCTACGTAAACGAGATAAAGCCTGACGGAGTCGGGGATTTATATGTTGCATTCGAGCAACTCAAAGAAAAATTACACAGAGAAGGGCTGTTTGACGAGACACATAAAAAACGTCTGCCGCGCTTTCCTAAGAGGATTGCGATTATTACATCATCAGCAGGTGCGGCAATTGAGGATATGATACGCATTTTAGGTGCCAGATGGCCTATGTCCGAGGTTGTCCTGATACCTGTCAGAGTGCAGGGAGCCGAAGCTCCGCCCGAAATCACACAGGCAATCGCCAAAGCAAATGAACTTGACGGAATCGACCTTATAATCACAGGGCGGGGCGGTGGTTCGATTGAGGACTTATGGGCGTTTAACGACGAACGTGTCGCGAGAGCCATTTTTGCATCAAATATCCCGATAATATCAGCCGTGGGGCACGAGCCTGACGTTACAATCGCCGACTTTGTGGCCGATGTAAGAGCATCAACTCCTTCAAATGCGGCAGAAATAGCGGTTCCGGACTGTGCAGTTGTCTACGGATGGCTGTCAGATACACAGGAAAGAAGCAATATTGCCATAAACAGGGAAATTAAAGCATTAAGACAAAAACTTACCGATGTATCAAGCAAGCGTGTGATGCAAAAACCGACGGGTTATGTCGAAGAACGCCGCATCCACATCGACAGAAGCTACGAAAAACTTGTTTCAGTCATCGAAAGAAAGCTGCACAAAAACAAAGAAAATTATACAAGACTTGCGGCAACGCTGGATGCACTCAGTCCTCTCAAAGTTCTCGGGAGAGGATATGCAATAGCTCAAAATTCCGCAGGAAGCGTAATAAAAACAGCGGCAGACGTCAAGGTGGGAGATGAGATAAAAGTTAAGCTAAAAAAAGACGAAATAAATTGCGTTGTAAAATAGAAGCGACATAAGGGAGCGGGCATGGAAAAAAAGGAAAATCAAACATTTGAACAGGCGGTAATGCGGATTGACGAGATAGTTAAACTACTCGAATCAGGCGATGCTCCACTCGATAAATCACTGACGTATTTCGAGGAAGGAGCAAATCTCATAAAGACTTGCACAACAATGCTCGATGAGGCAGAGCAGAAAATAACCAAACTACAAAAAGAGATGGAAAAAAACAAATAATGGATAAGCACACAGGTATGATAACTGATATGCATTTAGGTCGGCAAATGGTCGATGAGCGTCTGCACGAGCAATTTGCAGAGGCGGGTGCCAGCTATGCAACCCTGGTAGAGTCTATGCGATACAGTCTGCTTGCAGGAGGTAAACGCATAAGGGCTGTTATCTGCATGAAGTTTTGTGAAGCGGCGGGTGGCAGAATCGAAGATGCACTCGATGCAGCATGCGCCATTGAAATGCTCCATACCTACACATTGATTCATGACGATTTACCAATTATGGACGGAGACGAAATTAGACGGGGAAGACCGTCAAATCACGTCGAATTTGGCGAATTCACAGCGACACTGGCAGGTGATGCGCTTCAAGCCGCTGCATTTGAAATGCTGACAAATTCACCACTCTCGCCGGAGGCTATAGTTGAGATGGTAAGGCTTCTTGCTGAGGCGGCAGGACCGCACGGAATCTGTGGCGGGCAGTACATCGACCTATCGGGCGAGGGCTGGCAACTGACGATTGATGAACTTTTGGAGCTTTACTCCATGAAAACAGCTTCTCTGATTGCCGCAGCAGCAAAAATGGGAGTAATCGCAGGTTACGGGACGAAGGCTCAGATTGAAGCTGCACATCAGTATGCCGCATCAATAGGGCTTGCATTTCAGATACGTGACGATGTTCTCGATTGCATTGCAACACAAGAAGAACTGGGAAAACCTATAGGGTCGGATGAGGCGAATGAAAAGACGACTTTTGTTTCCTTACTTGGTCATGCGGCTTGTGAAAAAATGATAGAAAAGGAAACGCAAAAAGCAATTAAGGCAATAGAAGGAAAATTTGCAAATACTGAATTCCTTACATGGCTTGCGCAGACTTTAGCAAAAAGGACAAAATAAAAAGCACGCAATGGTGCTGTTTAAAATTTGCAAAATCATGAATAACATTCATTGTATTCATTACTTATGCGTGTTTTTAGGGATTTTTTAAAGAAATATTCAAAAAACTATTGAATATTTACTCCATAGCTGATATATTATGAGGGTGGTAGCGAGGCTGCCACCCTCATTTATTATTAAGTGAGCGGCGCAGTATCCTAGTCAGATCTGCCGTCTACCAGGAAGGGCCTAAAAATCCTTTGAAGGGCATACCGTTGAAACCCCTTGTGCTTGCTTT
>WQTE01000181.1 GCA_009786445.1 Oscillospiraceae bacterium
CGGCCGCGTATCACAAGCGGGCATTCCTGAGCACGCCTACTGAGTTCCTGCCCTGAAATCCAGGCATCGCCCTCAGGCGGGTCGCAATACAGGCAGTTGCAGCTAATAGTTCAAGACCTCGACAGATTTCATAATCAACAGCACGAGGTACAATTAGTTCGCAACCGTTTGTTACAGCTTGACGTAAGTTCAGTTTAACATTCTCATTCTCTTTTAGATAGTGGATGATGACGTTCGTATCTAATACATATATCATGCCATACACCCTAATTAAACAAGCCGTAATCCTGAGGTGGTTTCATTAACCCCTGCTTAGGGAAATCAGACAAATCTTCATCCCTTGCCAGCTTTAATGCGGCTTCTATCCTATTGAGCCAGTCCATACGTTTTTGCTTGTCTGAGGCTCTTATTGATTGGGCTGCGGTCGGAGAATTTTGAAGAACCGATTCTCCGAAAACCAGCACGGCTTCTATTTGAGACGGCAATGAAACATTTTCGCTCGGAGTGAATTTACCATTTGATATAATATCCTTTTACTGCTTGCATATCCATCAGCTCCTTTCTAGAAACTATAACTTACCTAACACAACATTTGAATAAAACACGATGGTTTCAACTAAGCTCGTTTTTGTTAAATACAATCGTAGCACTTTATCGTAAGAATTTCAACGTCATTTTAGAAACAAAATTTTTAAATAAAATAGAAAATTGGGTGAGGAATAAGTCAATAGCTTATGCAAAAATAACATGTAGACTTGTAGCAACGTAAAGAAAGTGCCCTTTGACTGTTACTATTTACTAAAATGTACTACGTTCACACAGGTACACGTGCTATTTTTGCAACTTGTATTGACACGGGCTGATTGCGTTGCTATGATTCTTCATAGCATGATGGGCAGATAATAACTGTTTCACCGATAAACCGATAAGTAGTATACCAAAGATCACGAGGTAGATTAAATTATGAAAAAATTAGGAATAGGATGTCTGGTTGCCGTAGGTATTGTGATTGTGATAATAACTATTATCATCACGTCCATTCTCATTTTCGGACATTTGCTTCCAGACACACCTCCGTTCCTAGCCTCAGTCAGGGAGGCTAGAATGGAAGAATATTTTCTGCGTGATAAAGAGCTATTTGTTGTTGTTCGTAACTATTTGAGTGCATTGCGTATTGAGTATGATAGTGATAGTATTTTGATAAGAAGCCGTGATGTGCGTGGTCAGTTTGACGGCACTGTGAATCTAGGTAGGGAACATGGGAGGGTGTTCATTGAAGATGAGGCTGTACTGAATGCCATTCATAGACTGTTTAGAAAAGGATATCCGGTTATTTATATTGATGATGAAAGTGTTCAGTTCATGCGGTGGCGGACATTGGATGATGGTTGGGGCGCCCTGTATGTTTTTGATGGAAATGCATCTTATGCGGGGACACTCGGTGATGAGCATTTCCCAATAGAACTATTGAGTTCACTACCTGCTGAAGGTTGGTATTTCTATATATCGAGATAGGGAAAAGTTAGTCAGTTTTTTACAGAGGAAAGGGTGTATCAACAATGATAAGGAAGACTGCTTATATCTTTTCATACCTTAAAAAAGGGTATTTGCTATTATTCAACTTTATGCTTGGGAAAGAGAAAAGAGTATCAAATAAAATTTTTGTACATATGAACACCATAATGTGTATCTTTGGTTTGGCATACTAATTTTGCTTGTTCTATATCCATTAGGTGTTAAATTACTTATTTATACTATGTACAGGTGGGGATAAAGAAGACATGTAGACAGGGTAACGGTTCATCTGTCTGGTGCTTTTCGGCTACTGAATCACACAACAAGGAAGAAAGTATATGATATGAAAAAAATAATGTTAATTTTACTATTTTTACTACTGCTCACAACCATTCTATCATGCGACATGGGTTTGGAAGTCGTAAACATCACACTTGGTGATTTTCCAAGAAATATTGTGTACTATATTAATGATTCAGATTATTTCACCCTGTATGGTACAACATTTATTACTGAAATAAGGGACGGTAGAGTTTTTGAGGATGATATATATAGTTCTAGCGCAAGACGGCTCACTATAACCAATAATATTGACTTTACAACTCCGGGAGTATACGAGGTGACAATAAGGTGGGCACTCAATGATTATTTGGTAGGGCGCATACCTATTCAAATTATAGAACGCGATATGGAGAGAAGAACTGAAGGTTAAGTCTAAAGCACTTTTATCAGCAAGGCAGGCATAGTTTACCAACTGCGCATTGGGAGCGTTTATTTGTACGCATATTCAAGCTTGCTTTTCCAAAATAATACCCCCAATCAACACCTGTATAACAGGTTTCATATATAGAAAAAAAGAATAGAAAAGCCTCAGCAAATGGATTTTTTAGGCAGAGAAGTGGGAGCTGAAAACATCAATTGGAGGCAATCGTTTGATACAGGTGTAAATAATGCCATATTTACATTTGTAGGTGGTGAAATATTTAATCATGTAACACCGCACATAAGAATCCCAGGAAATATATTTGGTTCGCCTAGGAGTGGAGAACTCGCAGGCTCATTATTCCAAAGATATGGGTTGACCGCAAGCAGGACTTTGGGAAGAGTTGTCGGTAATAATGCCGTAAACTTTTTCAACCAAAATCAAACGTTACTGCGAAAGGAATAATTATGACAAATACGCAACTACTGCTCATGGCGTTCCTTGTTACCGCATCATTTGGTTTAGGCGTATTGTTTTCAGCGTGGATTTTCAGAAATATTGTCAAATATAACTCATTCAATGGTGTAGATACCGATAGTGCTGACAAGTTTATTGAAGAGCAGTCATTTTGGAAAAGAATATCAATGACTTACATTTTCAAATGCAATAAAACTGGAAAACAGCGTATAGCAGTGGCAATATGGATACTTGTATGGCATTACATTCAGGTACTGTTTTTCTTGATTTTTATGATTATAACTTGGTACGATGTGATTATGTATATTTTGCTTTCGCAAGGAGTGGGTGAAGGAGCTAGTGCTTTCACATATGGTTATTTACTTGACTTTACCATGAGTGTTATTCTTTTGACACTACCCATTGGTTTAGTGGGGGTAATTCCATTTATGATACTGTCAAAGAAAAAAATTGAGGAAAGGTCTGAACCTTTGGCAACTGCAAAATGGGAACGTTTTTTTAAACGTATACTTGAAATTGCATTTCCGAAAAAGTAAGATATTTTTTATTACTAATTCCTGCCATATCCGCAGTAATTATCAAGAAAAGTAAGTGTTTAGCGCATACACGCCGACACGGGGGACAGTTCATCTGTCTGATGCTTTCTCAACAATCCCTTTCTGAGGAGTTGAATCTCAGAAACCCTTCAACTGTTACGGCATTGAATCCCCCCAATCAACACCTTTTAACAGGTTTCATATATAGAAAAAAAGAATAGAAAAGCCTCAGCAAATGGATTTTTTAGAATGTTCATTTGTGTATCGAGTGCACGTAAAATGCAAATAGGAGTGGTAAAAATGAAGCGAGGGAATAGAGAAGAACGCGGTAAAAACAGTAGATTAACTATACTGTCAATGTCATGGATGGTGCTGCTTAGTATATTGATTCTAATCATGTCATTGACAACCTGCGGACGCGGAGAGATATGCACTTGCTCAACTCATGT
>WQTE01000182.1 GCA_009786445.1 Oscillospiraceae bacterium
GTCAACTTCATTCTATGCCTTTGCATATGCTGACCCCTTTCAGTTCATTTTACAATCTGCCAAGCAAGGTTAGTATGCCACATAACTGCCCAAAAATCAAGTTTTTCAGCCGAGAATTCAGTATAAGTTGATTGACAAGGCACCGGGACAAGTGTTACGATGTGCGAGGTGAATTTAATTACATGATAACATGTGCTGTATTTTTATAGCCTGAAGAGCAAAGAGAGATTTAGAGGATTACCAACATGAAAAAATTGTTTTTAGCATCGTGGTTTGCAGGGTCAGCGAGCTTACTTCCCGCTTTTGCAGGTGAAGATTTGAGCGGAAAAAAGGTGGTTTTCATTCCGACTGCGGGCTTTTACGAAATGTCAGATGAAGAACGCAAAGGGATGGGTTTTATCAATAACGCAGATAAGGAAGCTCTCAAAAATCTTGGATTTATTGTCGAAGAGTTAGAAATCGCAAACGAAACCTCTGAAAAAATAGAGAAAAGCATAACTAACGCAGACTGTATATTCGTCTGCGGTGGAAATACTTTCTTCCTAATGCAAGAACTAAAACGTAAAGGTGCAGACAAAATGATTTCTCACCATATTGAGCAAGGAAAGCTCTATATGGGTACGTCTGCTGGCTCAGTCTTAATGCAGAAAGATTTTATAGCAGACGGAGTTGATGACCCAACGCTTGCCCCTGACTTGAAGGGTGATTTTTCTGGTCTTGGCTATATTGATTTTTATTTGTATGTGCATTACGGCGGTAATTATTGGGGCGATGACGATGAATTTATCAGCAAGTATTATGCGAAGCTGAACTACAAAAAAATAAGCGATAATCAGGCTGTTACCGTAAAAGGCGAAAAAATCGAAATCGTAACAGCAGACGAAAACAGTGTACCCGCAATTCCTATGGAGTAGGGGGGGTAAGCCGGGGAAAACACGAAAAAGCAATGCCCACAAGACACCGTCCCTTTAAGATTGTTTGTTGATAACCATAGTGATGTATATTATAATACATAGCATTAAGAAACATAACTTTTTGCTGACATGGAGGGCTAAGGTGGGGAGCAAGTACACAATTGACCTTGAAAATTATATGAAGCAAGGCGAGCCCGGGCAAAAGGAGCGCGGGCTTATTTGGCACACAGCTATTGGCTTGCAACAAACGGATGGATTAAAAACATCAGAGTATCTTATAACCACGGCAAATCGAAATATTAATGGCGATATAACCCTCGATGAAGCCGGGGAACTTATTGACAGCTATTATGAGTCATGTCCGGCTTCGCCCGAAGATACATCACGCACGGAGGAAGCAGATAAAGTCTCCGTCAGAGTGTCGCAATTATTGTCAGAAAAAACATTTTCATTTTCTCCGGTTGAGTTTACTACAATACATCGCCGTTTATTTGATGGTATATACAGCTTCGCAGGAAAAATCCGCGACTATAATATTAGCAAAAAAGAATGGGTGCTAAATGGGGAAACTGTATACTATGCCAGTGCAGGAAGTATTCGTGAAACACTTGATTATGACTTTGCCCAGGAGAAAAAGTTTAGCTATAAAGGACTTTCTATGACTCAAACAGCAGAGCATATCGCAAAATTTTCGTCCGGCCTATGGCAAATTCATGCTTTTGGGGAGGGGAATACCCGTACTACTGCTGTATTTATAATAAAGTATTTGAGGACCTTTGGTTTTGATGTGACTAATGATATTTTTGCAGAAAATGCTTGGTATTTTAGAAATGCTCTTGTTCGTGCAAATTATAACAATTTAAAATTAGGAATACATTCTACACAAGAATATCTTAATAGATTTTTTGCTAATCTTTTATTAGGTGAGGGAAATATCCTGAAAAATCGCGAACTGCACATTACAGTGCCACAAAATGACACTGTAAATGACACTGTAAATGACACTGTAAAACTGTCTGCAAGCCAGCAGAAAATATTGACTGCTTTAAGAGAAAATCCACACATGAAAGTCTCACAAATAGTCGATGAAATCTGCATTTCTGAGGCAACTGTCAAGCGTGCGCTCCGTATACTGAAATCGGCGAGCCTAATCGAACGTATCGGCTCTGACAAAACAGGGCATTGGCTTGTGAACGAGAGGTAATGCAACTCTCTTTTATTGCAAGCTAAAACTAGCAATAAACAAATCCCACTAAATCTACTCGACATCGATATTTTCGGCACGAGTGTCAATGATTAACTCCATCAGTACCTTGTTTCCCTCAACTTGGAACAAAATGAGCAGATAATTTGAGAGCGCAAGTCTACGGTATTTTCTGGGTTGAACATAAGGGTTGTGATAGTATGGGCATCGCTCGGGGAATGTTTCTAGAGAGGATTGCCTTTTTTCAAATTCGTCGAGCAAAGCTTCGGCGGCACTCGGACTAACCTGTGCAAGGAAGCTTAAATGCTCAAAAAACATATCACGGGCTTTAGGAGAAACCAATATTTGATATTTCAACGGCTCATCCATTTTCATCAACCACTACAATGCTTTGAATCATCGCACGAGCTTCGGTTATGACATCCGTAGCGGGAATATCCGCAGCCCCACGGAGTCTGTCTGCCTCAACAGCTAATAATTGCTCACGGACATCAAGCTGACGTTGCCGACGATAAAACGCAGTTATATCCATAACGACCAAATCTCCCTCGCCATTCACCGTCAAATGCACGGGCTCATTCGTCTCCTTACAAAGTTCCGATATTTCCCTATATCCGTTTCTGATTGACTTTGATGATTTAATTATCATACCACACCTCATTCGCAATACAATGTTGCTTCAATTACATACTAATTATATCACCACGAGCATAAGCAGTCAAATGTTTTGGAGAAACCGCAAAAAGTTTCCCGCTGGTTGATTTTTACCACTAAAGTTGACCACAAATCCCTTGATTATCACATAGCAAACCCGTTATAATAAATTTGACTGAAAATGGGGGGTGCAGGGGTGAGCGGACTGAATATTGCNAAAACNATTATCATCAAGCGAAAAGAAAAAGGCATNACACAGGAGGAACTTGCGAGCTTTTTCGGAGTTTCAAAATCGTCCATTTCAAAATGGGAAACAGGACAAAGTTTCCCCGATATTGTATTTTTGCCGCANCTTGCNTCATACTTTAATATCACTCTGGACGAATTGCTGGGATATGAGCCGCAAATGATGTTTGGTGATATTCGCAAGCTCATAAAAGAGCTGATAGATGACTTCTCTGAAAAACCGTTTGAGGAGACGATGGAGCGTTGCCGTGAAATAACAAAACGATACTTTTCGTGCTTTTCGCTCCTTTATCAGCTTGGTATGTTTTTTATGAATTGTTCTCATGCCTTAGACGATGCCGAAGAAAAAAAGATGGTTCTGACAGAAGCAAAAGAGCTTTTTGTGCGAGTGAAAACATTATGCGGCGACATAGAGTTGAGCCAGTTTGCACTCAACTCCGAAGCACTGTGCGAAATGCTGTTGGGCGACCCGAATAGCGTGGTGGCACTTCTGGAAAATGCGCAAAAATATACATTTCAGCCTTCGGTCGGAGTTATGCTTTCAGAATCATATAAAAAACTCGGGAAAACAAAAAAGGC
>WQTE01000183.1 GCA_009786445.1 Oscillospiraceae bacterium
GTGCTTGTGTGGTATTATATGCCTATGGTTATAGCGTTGTCAATACACATTTAAGTGTGAAAAAGCCTGCAAAATGTAGATTTTTCACACTTTTGTGAAGCAGAGGGACGGGGGTTGCTGCTTCGCTGTCTACTGCTAGCATTATGCTATGAAGCAGCTCCCCCGTCCCCTGATGGCCTCGCGCAATTCTGCCGCCTTTTCCTCGGGGCAGGTGGGATTGCACCATGCGCCTGCGCCTGTTTCGCTGGATGCGAAGAACTGTTGCTTTTCCGCTGAGCGCATTGGAGGAATGAATTCAATATGGAAATGGAAAAACTCATCGCTCTCACCTGACGGCGGTGCGTTGTGCATACACATCATGTATGGGAAATGCGTGTTAAAAAGGGCATCGTACATGGCAGAAGTGTCGCGAACAATTTCCCCGAGAGCATCAAGCTCAGCATCTGTCATCTGTGCGATATTTGCCACATGGCGTTTAGCCGTTATGTGCGTGGCGTATGCCGTTTGTGCGAAAAAAGGCATATAGAGCGTGAAATGCTCGTTATCATAAATTATACGTCTGCCGTCTTTTATTTCCTGCGTAAGCAACTCGCAAAACAGGCATTTGCCCGTCTTATCAAAATGCGCCTTGCTGCCTTCAAGCTCATCTCTTAAATTTTTCGGAACAAACGGGTAGCCGTAGACCTGTCCGTGAGGGTGGGGCATGGTAACACCCACGACATCACCGCGGTTTTCGAAGATAAATATGTACTTTATCTCAGGGTCTCTTGCAAAATCGGTGTAAACCTCTTTCCACATACGTGAAAGTTTATGCACATGCTCATCTGCAAGCTGCGACAGGCTGACTTCGTGCTTATCAGCGTAGAGCAAGACTTCACAACGACCATATGCGGGCTTCGCTTCAAACAAGCCATCCGCAACATCGTCAGGCGTGGGCGGGGTTACAGACAGTGCGGGGAAATCGTTGGGATACCGAAATACGTCAAAGCCTTCGTCAGGCACTTTTCCGCTCCCGACACAGAAAGGACACCAGTTTTTCGGCATCTGCGGACGTTCCTGTCGGTGGCTTGCGACCATCAGCCAGTCGCGTGTAATCGGGTTATATCTAAGTTCAGCCATTGTGTTGACAACTCCTCTCTATTCCGCCTTCTTTGCGCACATTTAGGAAATGGCAAGCGCCATCACCGAAAAACGCACACATCTTCGAGCTATATTGCTCCCGAAGTTCATCGGGTACAAAGGCGAGTATTGTTCCTGCGAACCCCCCGCCGTGAACGCGCCATGCGCCTTTTTCTTTGAGTATTTTCTCCGAGAGCGCCAGTGCAAGTGTCAGCCCTTGGTCATGCGGTGCAGCACCTGTAAAGACATTTTGCAAATATGCAAGCGACGAACGTCCCGATTCGTTGACTAAATCTAAAAAAGTCTGCATATCGCCGCGATTTAGCGCAGCGGCCTGTTTTCTTACACGTGCATCGTCGTCATAAAAGTGAATGGAGCGAAGTATCGCCCTGCTGCTCAGATGCCTCAGTTTATCTATTTGTTCGTAGAAAACATCGCTTGATACTTCGCTTAAATAGCTCTTGCCGAAATGGCCTGCTACTGTTTTCATTTCGCTTGGAATTGCTGCATATTCGTTTGTGAGGTCTGCATGGGAGCCGCCTGTATCAACCACACATAGCGAATAACCTGAAAAATCTGCCGGGACAGGTGTCACTATAGTGTTTTCAGGGTCAGTGAAGTCTATCTTGCTAAGTCCTCCAAAGCTCGAAGCGGCTTGATCCATAAGCCCGCAAGGCTTTCCGAAATATTCATTTTCTGCATATTTACCCGCAATCGCTATATCAAGGGGAGACACTTCCGCGCCGAACAACCCTTTAAAGATGTTGCCGAGCAGAACCTCAAATGCCGCAGAACTGGACAGCCCCGAGCCTGCGGGAATGGTAGAGCTGACTGTCGCATCAAATCCGCCTATTGCATGACCGTGCGTGTCAAACCACGCTGCAACGCCTCTGACAAGCGCAGCAGTGCTTTCTTTTTCGTCTTCTTGCCGCTCAAGTGTGCTAAGGTCAACCGTCAAGTCTCCATATTGCTTGTTATACAAGTTGACTGTGCTTGTTCCGTTAGGGACTGCCGTGCAAGTTATTTCCAAATCCACTGCGGCGGCAAGCACAAATCCGTACTGATGGTCCGTATGATTTCCACCAATCTCCACACGCCCGGGCGCAGAGAAAATTCGCTCGTTCATAAAATAAATAATCCTCTCAATAATTTTATTATTACGATTATCGCAGAGTACACGCCAATCGTCAATTATAATCGGAAAAAATAACTTAAAAAGAGTCAGATAAAAGGAAATAGCTGATGTTTTGATGTGTTATCCCATCGCGGCTCATATCGACATTATCCATGGAAAGCACATACTTCGGGAAGTTATCGGCAATGCTGTAATAGGCTCCGAACTCACGAGTCACCGTTTTTTCGCTTGCGAGCAAATAGCAAACTTGAATGTATATCCGCTTGCCGTCTTTATCTCCCAGAAAATCAATTTCTTTTTCACCCACACGCCCGACGGTAACAGTATAGCCGCGCCGCCACAGCTCCAAACAGACCATGTTTTCAAGAACAAGCTCAATGTCTCGCTCATTGTGACCGTATACTGCTTGCCGTAGTCCATGGTCAGCAACATAGTATTTTTCTTGTACTTGCAGTATTTTTTTGCCGGATATGTCTAATCGTTTGATTTTGCCAAATAAATATGCATCTTCGCAGTATTTTAAGTAATTCAGGATTGTTTCAGGGGCTACGGTGCGCTGTTCGCTTTTGAAAAATTTAGACAGGCTGTTTGCTGAAAATGATTTGCCGATATTCGCCATTACATATGCTATGATGCGCTCAAGCAAATCAACATCTCTGATATTGTTGCGCTTCATAATGTCTTTTATTACGACCGAACCATGAAGGTCTTGCAGATACTGCTTAGTGTCGCTTTCACTAAGAGCGGCTTTCAAGGGGAACGGCATACCTCCTTGCTTTAAATATTGCATGAACAGGTCTGCTTCGGACAGCGCCCGTTTCTTATAGCTCATTGCCATGCTGTATTCGCGTAGTGAAAAGGGATATACCTGTATTTGAATGTATCTGCCCGACAGCTTTGTTGCAAACTCGCCTGACAGCATTTTTGAGTTTGAGCCGGTGATGTAAATGTCCGTATCGGAACTCATTCTCAGAGAGTTAATGCATGACTCCCAATTGTCAACCTCTTGAAGTTCGTCAAAAAAGAGATAGGTGCGTCCTTTTATGGATTCAATTTTGCTTTTCAAATAGCTGTGCAATTTCTTTGCATCTTTAAGCTCGTCAAGCTCCATATCCTCAAAATTGAGCATAATCACATTTTCGCCTGATACACCCTTTTTTTTTAGCTCCAGGCGTACCATTTCCAACATAACCGACTTTCCGCTTCTGCGTAGGCCGGTCAATATTTTTACCAGCTCCGGTTCATCTATGAACCCACGGAGTTTCTCCATATAAGTTTCACGCCAAA
>WQTE01000184.1 GCA_009786445.1 Oscillospiraceae bacterium
TGGGTATCAGGCAACACTTTACACAGGCTTTGTTAAACGAGATACTGTCGTACCCAAGTATCACTTTGGGTTTGTAAAATGAAGATGCGAACTCTGTCCTCAGAACTTCAAGGCTTTGCAGCTCGTCAAGGCTTATGATACCTTTTTCTTCCGTGTAGTTTTGCGATAATTCACCAAGTTGATTATTATACATCCGTAGTACGCTCCATTAATTCATTATTTTCGGGTTTGTCAGCAAAAAGTTCCGCGAAATCCCCGAATAGATTCTCATTTTCACTTATAAAATCCGTTTCAAGTGGAAGGTAATCGTCAAACCCCGGTACACTTTCTGCTTCAAGGGTTAGTTGCCACTCCGAAAGTGTCATGGCAAGCCATCGCCTGCAGGCTGTGGCGTGGGCAATTACATCCCTTCCGAAATCCTCTCTCCATTTTTCCGGCTGAAAAAGCCGGGATATTTCCTTCCAGATACTTACAGGTTCTCCATTTTCATCTATGACAGACTTTTCGACCGATTCTTTGACATAATACTCCGCACTGTTCAAGTCGAACATTAAGAGCCGCTCATCGTCCCGAATAAAGCAGTCTGCCATCACTTTATACCGCACGCCAGACTGCCATCCACAAAATGCATACAGCATCTTACATAGGTTGCTTGCCGAAATGGGATTCGTATTCCAGAGCAAAGCATTCTTGTTTTCTTTAGTTGCAGGTCTTACCGCTATTATCAGTTCTGTCGCGTGAAACAAGACTTCAATAAGAGTTGTGTCCGGAAAAAACTCCATGCAGTCCCCATTAAATCTAAGCTGTGTATCAGATATGCTTAGATTTGCCAGCTTGGAATGGGAAAACTCTTGAATCCTTGCAACAGTGGCATTCTTAATATCCACAATTTCGGCGTTAAGCGGCGGCATAACAATTCCCGCTGCTTCAAGCGCACCTACATAATGTGTTGGAGAATACCCACCGAATGCAGGATTGACCGGTATGAATCCCATTAGCAAACCATCCCTCACCACTTTAATTGTATAATCAGGGTTAAAATATATCGAACCTCTCTTGGATTTTAGGAGCAGAAGTGCCTGTATATATTCACTACGGCTTACTATTGCATCGTGGTGGTCACGCTTGTACACGCTCCGTTTTTGCCCTTTGTTTTTCTTTGTCCTGTGGGTAATGACATCAACAGTGAATGTCTTTTGCGCCACGATATCCCCGCAATATCGTTCATTTATCAGGATTCCCCTCACACTTGCAGGAGACCAGTACATATTGCCCTTTGCGGTAGGCCGTTGATAATGTGTCAGCCAGTACGCTATCTTCGCAAGGGAGTTTCCGGCAAGGAACAGCTTGAAGATTGCCCGGACGGTCTTAGCGCCTTCTTCTTCGATGGTCATATTTCCGCGGGCGTTTTCGTCCGTCACATAACCTAAGAGATTGTTGGTCGGCGTGAGGAACTGTCCACGGGAGAACCTCTTGTCTATTGACCACAGCATAGACTCCCGCTTCGCTTCACTCTCTGCTTGGGCAAGCGACGACAGCATGGTCAGCATCATCTCATTGTTGCGGGTAAGTGTGTTGATGTTGTTTTCCTGAAAATATATTCCCACGGGATGCTTTGCTCCGATTAAGTCGCGGGCAATTCCCAAGCAGTCAACAACATTTCTCGAAAAGCGGGACACGTTTTTTGTTATAATGAGGTCTATTTTACCAAGCTTGCAATCCTCAAGCATCCTTTTGAACTCATCACGCTTTGCATAGGAAGTGGCACTCAACCCTTCGTCGGCATAAATGTCAACGAGAACCCAATGAGGATGCGAGGCTACAAACTTTTCATAATAGTCTTTTTGAAGGGCGAAACTGGAAGCTTGGTTTTCATGTTCAGTGGACACCCTGCAATATGGTGCTACACGAAGCCGCTTTTCTTCCCAATCTGTCAAAACAAATTCCGGCTCTTGCTCAAAGAACACGAGCGAAGTATCGGTTTCTATAGTATATTTCCTTTTAACGGCTTCATTTTTCTCGCCGCTGCCATTTCCGCTGAAGCTCATATGCACTATGACCTCCAGTTAAAAATCTCTATAGAGCCAAAATCAGACTTTTCTTTTGACGGAAACATATCTTCAAGAAAAGTTACAGGGGTTTCATCCTCTGCAGTGCCACCGCTGTTATTGTCCATATTATCGGAGTCAGCTTGCGCCGTCCAATACCAATCATCTAATTTCCGTACTGATTCCACGCCAAGTTCCCTTTTTACATAGGACATCGTGGAAGATGAAACACCGGCTTTCATGCAGGCATCAAAAATTTCATTTGACTTTTTATCCCCATCTGACAGCATCGACATGATTATGTCCTTTGCGGTATGGTATTTTGATTTCTTTTCCCCGGATACGGAGAGAAGTTCATCTTCGGAAATACTGCACTCGCCGTGAAATTCGACACTTCCGTGTTTGCTGATTGAGAAGCTCACCGCCTTACCGAATGCCGTGAGGTTGTTCTTAATCTGCGCCATGAAACGCATATTCTCATTGTTTTTCAGTTTTCCTATTAAGAGAACACTCCTTGCGGCTGCTGTGATATCAATCGAACCCAGCCCTCGGTATATGCCTTTGGTTCTGTCGTTTTTATTCATATGCCCGATTATAACCACAGCGGCACCGGTGCGCTCGGCAACATTGCTTAGTTCACGCAGAAACGGGCGCATATTCTTTGTGCTACTTATGTCTTGTCCGGCAGTCAGAAATGCCTGCAGAGGGTCTATCACCACAAGCTTCGCGCTTGTGCCGATAATGGCTTTTTCAAAGAGCTGCAAGTCCAATCCTGTGTCACTTTCCATAAATGCGATTTTAGAACAGTCAGCTTTGCATGCCACAAGGCGAGGCTTTATAGTGTCCGACGGGCTATCCTCTCCGCTTTGGAATAGGACGCTTCCATCTATAGGCTTGTTTCTGCCTGTTGGCATTCTTTTGTTTTTCGATACCAAAGAAGCTATGGCGAGTGCAAGCGTAGTCTTTCCTGTTCCGGGGTCGCCTTGAATAACGGTCAGCTTACCCAAAGCAATATACGGTTTCCATAGCCACAGAACTTCAGTGGCTTCAATGTTGTCGAATGTAAATATTTTCACTGTTTTTTCCATGTCATTCCCCCGCATAAGATTCTATAAAACTATATCATAGTTTTGATAGCTATACCACGTAGCTATACTTATAAAACTATGACAGGAGCTTTGAAAAATGGAAAACATCTACGAAATTGACTTTAAGGAAGTCGGAGCGCGTATACGTGCCGCACGAAAAAAACAAGGGTTAACGCAGGCGAGAGCAGCAGAACTTGCATTGCTCACAGGTCATTATTGGAGTCGCATTGAGCAGGGGCATGAGCGTGCCAGTGTCAGTGCCTACCGAATGATGGTTACGGTTGTAGGCCTCACTCTTGACGATATCTTCTACGATGATGCTGCTCGGTTGCGGCTGCACAAAGCATTTACCATGGAAAGCATCTTCAAAGATTGCACAGTATCGGAAAG
>WQTE01000185.1 GCA_009786445.1 Oscillospiraceae bacterium
AAGCCAAAAGTGGATGATTTGTGGAGTCTTTTTTGCGAGAACAGTGGCGCAATGCTCTCTGGCTCGCAAAAAAGCGGAATAAATTATCCACTTTTGGCGACTTGTGAACAGTAACCTTTTGTGAGTTTTTATTATCCTTTTACAGCTTTTTTGCTTGACAGATGATGACATGGTGTGCTAGAATCACGGAGCGATATATACAAAAATAATCTCAGAAAGAGGTGGCGTTAATGAGTAAAATATTTAAGCAGGTGGTTATCACTTAAAACTCAATATTCGGCACAGATATATGCAAAAACCAAATGAGCAGGAGCTTTCCCCATGTTTGTTGCTGTGCCACTTATCAGTAACCTTTCGTGAATACTGCTGTTAGCGGGATACGACAGAGGTCGTGTCTTTTTTGTTTTGTGCCGCAGATAGTAGCATCGTCAGAAGCTGCTGTTTGCGGTATTTTGCGTTCAAAAATTTATATTAGAAGGTACAAGGTGTCTAATAAAGTAACTTTCCCGGAAACCTTGTACCAAGCCAAAACTTTAAGGAGAACTCAATGATAGATTTAAGCCGATATGGCTACAAAGAAACGAAAAAACCACCCGGCGGATTGATTCCGGGGAGAGTGGTGGAATTTAGAAGAAATCAGTACACCGTTATCACACAGTTTGGCGAAGTGAGTGCGGTGCTGAAAGGAGCATTTGTGTATGATGCAGTTGTGCGTTCGGACTTGCCGTGCGTGGGAGATTTCATATTCCTACAATACAACGAGAGCGGGGCTTCGCTCATAACAGAGCTGCTCCCGCGCAGCAGCAAATTTTCCCGCTCGGATTATTCAGGGCACGGATATGCTCATATCAAAGCTAACCGTGAGCAGGTCGTCGCGACGAACTTTGACTATGTATTTATCGTCACGTCACTCAACCGCGATTTTCGCATAAATCGCATACTGCGCTACCTCACGCAAGCAAGAGCAAGCGGCGGCACACCCGTGGTTATCCTAACCAAATCTGACCTGTGTGATGATTTTTCGGCACAGGTGAGAGAGGTGCAAGAAGCGGCACCCGGTGTGGCTGTATACGCCGTGTCAAGCCATACAGGATTCGGGCTTGATAAGCTCAGCGAGTACATCGCACCGGGAAAAACTGTAGTGTTCCTCGGAATGTCAGGTGTAGGCAAATCCAGCTTATTAAACGCACTGGCAAACGAAGATATAATGACAGTGAAAGAAACACGAAACGTAGACGTATCAAAAGGTGCGCACACGACAACACACCGCCAGCTTGTAATGCTCCCCTGCGGAGCTATGGTGATTGACACGCCCGGTATGCGTGAGCTAGGGCTGATTGATGCCGAGGAAAGTATCAGTGAGGGTTTTTCTGATATTGAGGAACTCTTCTCTATGTGCCGCTTTAGCGATTGCAGACATCAAACTGAGCCTGGCTGCGCAGTGCAGGATGCAATAGGCAACGGTACGCTGTCAACTAACCGCTGGGAGCAATACCTCACTCAAAAACGCGAGGATAGATACCTCGACAAAAAAGTCACTATCACGCATATGCGCGAGAGAAAAAAGCAAGGAAAAGCCCTCGCAAAATTCTCGCGAAACCACGAAAAACAAAAATTTGGAGGAAATTGGTAATTCTATGAATATTACAAAAGAAAACTTAACAATACGCGATGCAGTGATATCAGATGCGGCGAAGCTCGGAACTTGGTGGCGCGATGGGGAAGTCATGGTACACGCTGGATTTCCAAAAGGTCTGCCCATAACTGATGAGGAAATCGCTCGGGAAATTGAAGAATATTCGGATAAGGGATTGAGAGTTTTTATTATCGAGGTGGACTCGATTCCTATTGGTGAGATGAACTATAGACACCAAAAAGACGACACAGCCTCAATAGGTATAAAAATATGCGAGACATCTATGCAGGGCAAAGGTTACGGTACAACTATTCTAAAACTGTTTATAGAGGAATTGTTTAATACTCTTGGATATGATAGGATAACCCTTGATACAAATCTTAATAACAAGCGCGCACAGCACACATATGAGAAAATCGGTTTTCAAAAAACAGGGGTGCGCTATGACTGCTGGACTGACCAGATGGGTGAATCACAATCCGTGTTTGATTATGAGCTTTTAAAGTCGGAATATCAAAAACAGAGGGAAATAGTAATGGTTGAGTGATTTTCTTAAAAACAATATTGCTTGCTATTGTGTGTACAATAGCGTATAATGCTGTAAAGGAGTTGATTTTTATGCCTAAAACAAGCAATGTATTTGCCCGAGTAGAGCCGGAGCTAAAGTCAGAAGCAGAGATGGTGTTGAACCAAATAGGGTTGCCGATGTCCAGCGCCATCACATTGTTTTTGCGACAAGTTGTTCTACGGCGTGGAGTGCCGTTTCCGATAACTATTCCTCAAAAGCCAAAAAGCCTTGAAGATATGAATGAAGATGAGCTGGATATAAAACTGGAGTCAGGATGGAATGATTATCAATCAGGAAATGTCCGACCTGTGGAGGAGTTCTTCGATGAGATGGAAAGGGATTACAGTTTGTGAAAACCACAGCTCAAAAATATTAACAATACATAAACTCTGAAAAACACATATTGACAAAATAAATTCTTTACGTTACAATACGGTTGAACAGTTGCTCAACCGTTAAACGAGAGGTGCAGTCTATGAATAAGCCCGGTCTCACTTGCGAAACCAATATCATTCATGAGGAAGTTGTAGACCGTGTTCGGACTGCTATGCCGAGTAAGCAAAATTTCTATGACCTCGCCAACCTCTACAAGATGTTCGCAGACAATACCCGCCTCAAAATTTTATGGGCGCTTTCGAGAGAAGAAATGTGCGTTTGCGACCTCGCCGCTCTTTTGGGCAAAACAAAATCTGCCGTGTCGCACCAGCTTAAATCCTTGCGATTGGCAAACCTTGTCAGTTCCGATAAACAGGGCAAAAACGTCTATTACTCACTCGTGGACTGCCATGTGCGAGATATGCTCGAAAACGGTTTTGAGCATAGCAAAGAGTAAAAAAATTTATCACAATAGTTGAACAGTTGCTCAACTATACACTACTTGGAGGTGTTACTATGTCACACGAAGCACATTGCCATGACTGCTGTACGTCAGTCGAAACAATAGTAAAAGAGCGGGACTCCGGCACATCTCGCACGGTAGATTTAAAGAAAGCAACGCTCTTGATTGTGGGAGCTGTTGTATACGTCGTCGGAATACTCTTTGAATATATCTTAAATGTTCAAGGAGCAGATAACATTTTGCTAATAGTGTTCTTAATAAGCTATCTTCTGCTGGGCTGGAAAGTTTTATTGCGAATGCTCCGCAACATTGCAAAAGGTCGTATATTTGATGAAAACTTCCTGATGGGGGTTGCCACAATCGGCGCGATTACCATAGGCATGTTTGCCGAGGCAGTAGCAGTAATGCTGTTTTACCAAATTGGCGAGTTCTTTCAAGAAATGGCGGTCGCAAAATCCAAGCAAAGAATTGGTGCTTTGAT
>WQTE01000186.1 GCA_009786445.1 Oscillospiraceae bacterium
AGGCTTGCGGTTTTCAAACGGATAATATCCCGGATTGGCTTAATCTTTCCATTTCTGCTATTGATGATTTCTGTATTGTGTAATTCTTGCGGAACTCAGGTTATCTAAAGAAAATGCGGCATAAGCGGATTTTATAATGGCTAAGATCTCTTTGAACGGATTGCTCGGCAGTAAAAGTAATCAAGACATTAAGGCAAAGTGTGCTGTAGTACGAGGTTTTATAGCGAGTGCAAGTGCCTTAATATCTTTTCCCATTATACTTGCTGTGCCATTGTCAAGTGTCTCCGATTTCATAAATGAAACGCCTAGCGGCGCACTTAACAATTTGGGTGCAGAGAAAATCGTGAGAATCTTAAGCTGTTATGCCGAGCGTGGCGAATTGAATAGCCTTTAGTCAATAATCCCCATACCATGTACGTTTTTGCAACAGCACAATTACAACCAATGCCAAATTAAAAAGCAGTATAGCCACAATCAAAGAAAAGCCTGTAATCACTCCGTATCCCTTTCCCGTAAGCTCTCCACCAGATTTCTCATGATGTTATTAAGCGCATCAACCGTCTTTGCATCGTAGCTCTGTCTTTTCTGAATGGCCGCAGATACTGTCTGCATAAGCTCCACAGGTGCAAACTTTGCAAAAACATCTTCGTGATAGTCCATAAATGAGATTAACGGTGCATATACCCGTGAGAGTGTCCTTCCGTCCCTAACGGAACCTTGCCACTCGATAGCACCTTTTTCTATTAAGTTATTCAGTATTGAGTGTAAAGATCTCTCTTTCCATTCTTTGCCTTCCGATGCTTTAATTATCTCTGCTCCGGTCAGCGGTCTGTCAGCATCCCAAAACACTGTCATTATCTGTAGTTCATTTTTCGATAAATCCATAATCTCTACCTTACCTTTTTCGAGTTTACTTTAGCTCGTTGATAAAATTTATAATATCATACGCTTCAATTCAAGTCAACTTGATTCGTATATTAACTTATTCGGCATTTTGCAGATGAAACTTTAGCGTTTTGTTAAATTTTGTTGTAATCTTTGGCAGTTTTGCGGTTTTGACCGTATTGGTAGTAGGGGCAGAAATTAAGTTTCTGCAACCAAAGTGGGCATCGTCCCTACGACTATATTGCATAATAATTCGTGTCTATTTTTGTGTGAAACCGCAAAAGTCGTTGCTTTTTTTGTGTGAAGCATCAATGACCCACCACTCCCAAACGCACAAGAAACGCGGCCGGTAGGGCGTAACGCCTGTACACTGTGTTGCCGTTATCCAGCAGATATGTGATATAAAGCATCTGCCCGCCGTTATCTTCAAACCTTCTGCCATCGCCTGTGTTAGCCTCCCAGAACGCATCGCGCAGCTCCCGCCGGTTATCACGGCGCATGAGTCTGTGGTCGCGCCGCTCGGCACTGCTCATATCGCGCCTTTCATCTCTTGTAAGGTCACTTCTAAAATCAGCAGTATTTACAATATGCCAATGTAAAAATCTGGCTTCCGCTATCGCTCGGCTATCCGTATCAAAAGCATTACGGTCAGGCGCAAAACTATCACCACTCATGTAGACACCCGACACCCTCGCTTCGGAAGGCACATGGTACGTAAAACCACGCATACCAAACATGGTAACAAGCAGCATTATGCCATACAGTGCCACAACCACGCCCATAAGCGGCAAAATCCACTTTATTTTTGAAGCGATACTAAAAGTTTTCCCGAAAACCATCTGCACTATGCAAAATGTAATGGCAAACCCCAAAACAAAACCGTAATACAAAAACCATCTGCCCGTGAGCAGCGACGAAACATAACCACCGAGCAGAACCATTCCAATGACAGACACGATGAAAACAAACACATTCCTAAAAGCCGTAAACACAATGGGGTTGTCGGCTTTTTCGATTTTGCGGCTAGAAAAACAGGCAGAAGCAAGCCCGAAAAGCACCAGCGTTATGGCTGAGTAAATCAGGAAAAACACAGGCTGTGCCACACTTTCAGCAAAACTATGATACCATGCAACAGGGTTTGAGAAAGCAAGTGTCGTCCGATAGTCAACAAAATCGACAGGATAATAACCAAACACATAAAAAGACCCTATAAGCATTATCAGCCTATGCACAAGCAGCGGAATAACAGGAAGCAATCCGAAAATCACAGCAGACATAACCCACTTGCCACAGAGAGAAAAAGTAAAAAGCCACAGAGCATAGAAAAACATGAAGGAAATCAGATTTCGAAAGAAGAACGCCACTACCACAGGAAAAGTATTGAGAATACTACCCGCAACAAGCCCGCCACTCAAGAGACCCGTGGGAAAAGTGAGGGCATTATCCCCTGTCGGCAAAGGATTTGGAATCCGCACTTGGATAAGCAAGAAAAGACTGACTATAATCAGCGGTATAACCAGCAAAATCATTCCCGAAACCGCATTTGACCAAAAAAGTTGCCCTTTGCTGTCGGATAGATTTTGGTATGCCGTCGTCGCCTTGGGGCTAAATAAAAATGAAAACATAAGCATAGCCACCGCAAATGGCACTATTACAGCCGCCCCAAGCATAACAGGGTTTCGCATAGCCAAGAGGTCAAGCATATCCTGCGCTCTCTCAGGCGTGTTTCCGCCCGGGAGCAAGGTTGGTAAAACTATAAAAAACGCAAAGCCGAGTAAAATCAAAAACATTACAGGCCAGTTTCGCTTTAGTTGCTCTTTCATCAAAGCTGTACTAATCATCGTCCCTTTCCCCTTCCGTTTCGTAGATAAAAATTTCTTCAAGTGTCATAGGCAGGTGGTCATACACAAGCGGGCCGAAGCTCCTTATATGTGCCTCTACTTCTTCCTCTTTGCCGCGCACCACCAAAATATCCGTGCTTCCTAGCTCCTCCATGTGCAGAACATCAAGCTCATCATACGGGAAATTATTATTCAGGAAATCCGGTGTGAACGCCACATGAAGCTTGTGGACATTTGAGCGTAAATCATCCAAATCACGCTCCACAATCATATGCCCGTCCTTGATAATGCCGATGGTATCACATATTCCGTCCAGTTCCCGCATGTTGTGAGACGTAACAATCACAGTCATTTCCCTTGCGGCAACATCTTCGATGATAAACCTGAAAGCCTTTTTACGCACAATGGGGTCAAGCCCGTCAATCGTTTCATCGAGAAGCAAAATATCAGGCATCGTGGAAATAGCAAGAATAAACCCGGCTTGCTTCTGAAGCCCCCGCGAGAAAGTGCTGAGTGTCTGCTCCTCGCTAAGCCCGAACCGCTCTACCAGCTTTAAATAACGCTCCTCGTTCCATGAGTTTTTGTATTTGTTGCTGACAAAATCTTTGAGCCTCTTTAAGTTATAATCTTGCAGAAAATAAATATCCTCCGGCATATAACCCACCACTTTATCATGATTGTTGTCATAAGCGGGCATACCATTGATACGTGCAAGACCTG
>WQTE01000187.1 GCA_009786445.1 Oscillospiraceae bacterium
TCCAGCCATTCATCATTATGTTTTATAAATAACCAAAAAATATCTGTTGAACAAAAAAATACAAGGTCAGTGTTATTTATTATTACGTATCGTATTCCCAGTGGCGAAGCTTCGGAAACAACCAGTTCTATGCCGATATGAGTTAGTTCTGAAGGATCCCATCCCATGCTTGACCATCCTCCTACCGGAATCAGCGGCAAAAGTGAGATGTCTGCTTCCGGATGGGTTTCTTCCTCACTAACGTAACTGTCGGAGGCATTATCAGAAGTATAGTCACCCGCTGGTGATTCAAATATAGGCGATGGCTCGGGTGCAGTCTCAGGCTCAATGCCCGAAACTGCACCATCGCCGCATCCTACAAGTACGAGTGTCAATGCGAAGGCAAGCATTACTGCAATTATTGCTGTAGTGTTTTTCATTTAACTTTACCAATCCACCTGCGACATATGTTATCATAATATGTATAAAGTGTCAATGACTACACTTACAATCAACAAAATAGAAGACGAATTGAGCCGCCCGCTGAGAGCTCCGCAAATCATTACTCTCTCCACCTGCACAAACTGCCCTAACGATGATGCCAGGCTCATTGTGCAGGGGTATCGGTAATATTTAAGTCTGCTTTGCTTCGGGTAGTGATGCTTTGGGTGCATTTTGCCCCGGTGACAGCGAGTGACTTGCACCTCTTTTGAGTTTGAAACGTGAAATTAGTTCTTCAAGCATGAGTGATTGGCCACTCATTTCTTGAGATGCGGCAGCGGACTGCTCAGCAGTTGCGCTGTTTTGTTGAGTTACGGTCGCCACCTGATCAACACCCTTATTTATTTTGTCGATTCCGACGGACTGCTCGTCGGAAGACTTTGCGATATCAGAGACGAGCTTTGTGCTCTCGTCAATGCCGTCTACAATCATTCTCAGGCTTTCTGATGTACCACCTGCTATGCGTGAGCCGAGCTCAGCCTTTGAAATAGAATCTGCAATAAGGCTCTCTGTATCCTTTGCGGCCTCTGCGCTCTTTGCAGCGAGGTTGCGAACCTCCGCGGCAACAACGGCAAAACCTTTACCGTGCTGACCTGCACGAGCGGCTTCAACAGCGGCATTGAGGGCGAGGATGTTCGTCTGGAATGCGATGTCGTCGATAGACTTGATGACCTTGCTGATGTTCTGGCTGGATTCGTTGATATCTTTTACTGCAATCATCATTTCATTCATCTGACTGCTGCCTTTTTCTGCGCTACTCTTGATGTTGGTGGCAAGCGAAGCGGCACGCCCTGCCATTTCTGCGTTGTCTTTAGTCTTTTGTGCGATTTCGGAGATGGATGAGCTTAGTTGCTCGACAGATGCTGCTTGTTCCGTGCTACCTTGTGCGAGAGTCTGAGCACCGTCTGAAATCTGTTTTGAACCACCGGAAACTTGCCCTGATGCTTGATTGATTTCAGTAAACATACTGTTTAGATTAGAAAGCAAATTTTTAAGAGCCATTCCCATAGTATCTTTGTCCGAGAGCACATGAATATCGACACTCAAATCTCCACCTGAGACAACTTCAAGCTCTCCCGAAATATTGGCAACATGCCCGACAAATGTGCTGGCACCTTTAATTGTCCGTCCGATTTCATCTTTCATCTCGGCATATTTGGCGATGGTTGCGACATCTTCGTCGCGGAGAGCGAGATTTCCTGTGTTACCTGCTGTTTCCATGAATGCTGCGAGTGGAATCAATGGTCGGCTTATCCTGTTTGCGACCAGCAATACAATAAAAATAGCCACAGCAAGACCTATTACGCCGATAATGATTAAAATCGTAATTGTTGTGTTGGTCTGACTGATGATAGCTTCGTTGGAAAATCCAAAAAATAGCATACCCACAACATTGCCGCCCGCTCCGGTCAGTGGGTGATAGATTGTGCTGTGAGGCACTCCGAGCAATTCAAGCTCTCCTGTGTAGGTATTTCCCTGATCTACAACAGTGCTTAAAATCAATTCGTTATCCATGCGAGTTCCAACAATGCGTTGACCATCTTGAATGAGAGTAGTGGCGACGCGTGTTCTTGCGCCTTCTCCGCCAAAAACTGTGACCTCTGCATTGAAAATGTCGGCAAATTCATCTACAAATGCATTGGTGTGCAAGAAAACGAGAGGAGCCAATGTGCCGATTATTTCACCTCCGTGGCGAATGGGGACAGTGGTGCTCATCCCCATTGGCATTGTGCCTGTAGAGGAGTAAGCTGTTGTTGTTCTGCCCTCAAGTGCGGCGATGCCGGAAGGGCTGCCGTCAAGGTCATCGTATTGGTCAAGAGCGTGTAAACGCACAATTACCCGCCCTTCAAAGTCACGCACGATAAAACTGTCAACGCCGAACTCAGCGGCGGATTCTTGCAGAAATGCTACCATATTCGTCCTTGCGCCCTGCCTGTCTGCCTCGTTATTCCACTCGATTATGCTCGAGACGACCTCAAAATTTCCCGCAACAGCCATGGCAGTCAGGCGTGTCTTTTCCTCGAAGTCGTTTAGCTTCGACACCGCAGCACCTACCATTCCTTTAAGACGTTCATCGTTTGCGTGGTTAGTTATACTTTGCACCTGTATAAGTACGAATACAATGATTGCGGTAATAAGAACCACCAAAATTACGGATACCGGTAAAATGATTTTGCTTCGAAGTTTTAAGTTGTTAAAAAACATATATATTTCCCCCTAAAAAATTACCCTACTGCTAATAACGGATTAATTCCCCACATATGAAATACTATATTAAGTTAGCAATTCATTCACAATTTATTCATATCCTGCATATAAATCATACATGAAAAATTCATAAATTACAAGAATAACCTTGTTGAGATATCGCGAATATATGTTAGCGAAAAATAAGACAGATGAACCGCGTCTCACAAAATTTAACAGTTCTGCCCTTGACGGATTGCGTAAGAAGATAATATACTGGACACTAGGTATTAGAGAATGAAAGGCAGCAGTATAAAGGGGGTTTATATCATGCTTAAAATCAAAATCGACAAAATAGACGAAGAACTGAGCCACCCGATGCGAGAACTTGAGCAATCGGGATTTTTGTCAATATCGGGAGCGGGGACAGAAATACAAGCGGAGAAGCATGAACACGGATTGAGCATAACAAAAAATGACGAAGCGGCACACATACGATACAGCCGTAAAGTGGAGTTCATCAGGGCTATAAGCTATCTCCTGCAAGGCGAAAATGAAGTAGAAGAAACAAGTGCATTCAAAGCAAATGGCTATATGCTTGACTGCTCGAGAAACGCTGTGGCGAATGTATCGGCGGTTAAAAAACTGATAAGGCACATGGCGTTGATGGGGCTAAATACGCTGCAACTATACACAGAGGACACCTTTGAAATCCCGGAGTGGAAGTA
>WQTE01000188.1 GCA_009786445.1 Oscillospiraceae bacterium
ACCCAACAAAACAGCCATAATTCCCAAGATACTAAAGGGATAAAAATAACTAACGCAACGGCAACAAAAACAAAATCAGCGATACTGTCCAAAACTTCTCCAGTCTTGCTTACCGTATTCGTTTTTCTCGCAATATATCCGTCCAGTATATCGCTTGTGCCGCACATAAAGTATACGGCATAAAAAAGAATTGACAAGGGTTCTATGGCTAATAGGGAAATAGACCCTATTATTCTGATTATTGTAATTGATGTTGCTACATACTTTATCATTTTCACCTTGCCTAATATAAATTTAACCCATCAGTCATTACACAACCGCTTGCACGGCTTAATAATCATTTCCTACGCCTTCCCATTTTTTGCAAGTCTGGCAATACGCTAATCGGACCGAAATTCAATACATCTACTTTTTAGCCATCAGGTTGTAATATATGGGCATTACTATAAATGCATACCTAAGCCCCAAGACTTTCTTTCAAAGGGTCAACTTGACCCTTTGGTGAAACACGGAGATGAAGCACAACTTCCCCTGCTTCACTCGCTAAAAGAAACCGCCCGACACTGAAAACCATTTAACTTTGAATCCTAAAAAAATTAAATCACATATGCACCTTCGCTGCAAATTCATCTACGATTTTTTCTATGCTTGGTTGCTTGCTTTGTTTTTCCTCATAATACAAGAGGTGCTTTCGACATGCAGTTATGGCAGTCCGTAGTTGCTCGTCACCGTAGTCGTTATAAATGTTTTCAAGGTAGTATCTCGTTGCTTCTTTATTGAGTGTTCTATGATATTCATTGCCGTCCATCATTGCACGAAATACTACAAGAAAATTGCCTGCGGAACCTATGTTCATTCCTGAAGATTCGTTGACAATCTTGCGTCCTTGTTGAAATTTGCATTTATCAAGGTAGTAATCCTTGGCAACATTATAAGCTGCTTTTATCATGTTGATGTTAATTGTACTTTTTGTGTTTTTCTGTCCTTTACGCTTCTCGCCTGATGACTGTTTGCCCAGTTCTGTGACTCCGTGAAGCAGGAATTTTTCTTCTAACAATGCATCGATATACTCCATTGCTTGATGTGTCAACTCCAGGTGCGCTTGCTGACTATGCCACGTGCGTACTCTATCTTTACTAATTTGTTTTCCAATTGTATTTTGATAAATATCAGATTCAAGAGTCTCAATAATGTCATTTAGTGGAATACACTCTGATATTGGGGCATCTATGTATTGAAAGCTAGTGAATTCGTGGTAGTAGGGATACTGTTCCATCCACCCGTGTTCAGCAATCATCGCATCTGTTGCACGGTTGGTATCACTAAAACCTGCTGAGATTCCTCGACCTACTACATACGGAGAGCTTGCTTCGCAGTATTTTGCCATAATTATTTTGTCTCCGGCTTTCACTTTGCTTGGTTTCTTACACGGTGAGGAAAAGGTCGCTCCATTTTGTAGTTCCTTGGTTACAAGTGGACAATACCTCTCATTCATCGGAAGTCTGTCCTTGCCACTGCCCTCGAACTTAAGCCATATTCTTTCACTTTTTTCAGAGTGTTTGCTCAGAACTGCCCCATATCTTTTCTTAAACGAGTATTCTCTATCCATACGCTCCATGCGCAGTGATAAAACTTGATTTTTTTCATGTTCAATCTGTTCAAATGTAAGAAGAAATTCTTTGGATATCTCTTTTACCAGGTCATCAAAATAGTCAACAAGTTGTTTGTTAAGAAAAGTATCATTATCAGATAAAATGGATAGTTCATGATTTTTGCGGAAACCGCCCGTTGTGAAGTTCGCAGAGCCAACTAGTGCTATACAGTCATCAAAAAGATAAAGTTTTGTATGCAAGTCTCTCAGCGCATAGATATCTGCACCTGCTTCATGTAGAATTTCCAAAGCTTCTATGCTACTCGCTCCGCTAATGAAATCTTCTTGATAGAATCTTGTTACAAGTGTCACGTTTAGGTTGGCTTTTTTGTTCATCATATCAGTTAGGATCATTGCCATTTCATACCCAATAAACGGCGAGATTATTTTAATTGAAAATGATGCTGTATTCAAAAGTTTATTGAAGATTTCATAATGCTCTTTTGATATTACTTTCACTGCCATAAAAACTCCACCTCATTCTTTTGATTTTAATGCGTTTATGTGTTTTGGTTTTAGAGCAGTGCCGCACATTTATGAGTATCTACTCTGTTTAAAGGCGTTCTTAACTGCACTTGCTTATTTGATTGGTATAACAATCCTTAACCATGCTATATTATGTCAAATAATCTACCTGTATTTTACATCATAATATGTGGTACTTCAAGCAAAGTTTTCAGGTTTGTTCTCAAAAGCTTATAAAGATTTGGTCTCTACGCTTGTCAATTCAATAAAAGCGAGAAAAAGTGAAGCAGCAACCCCCGTCCCCTCGCTTCACCTAGCGCAGATTTCCCGCAAAAGTGCGACTGCTTCTGACTCTGAATAGCCCAAGTACCCTTGAATACCTAAAGATGAAGGTTTTATTTGAGGGCTTTCGCGATACTGGCTTGGCGAAACAGAAGTTAGTTCTTTAAAAACCCTGTAAAAAGAAGATTCACTTGCAAAGCCGCTTTCTGATGCGATATATGGAATGGCGGATGTGGTGGTGCGTAGCATACTTTTTGCATGTTCAACACGATAATAATTGACCAGCACCTTGTACGAAGATGCGCCTGCCTTTTTGAGCTGGCGATGTAATGTAGCGCGGCTAAGCCCGAGGTCACGACACATTTGTGTCTGACTTATATCTTCGGCAAATCTTTGCTTTATATAAAGTTTTATCCTGTCGAAATCCTCTAAATCCACGGGCTGTTCAAGCTCCTGCCCAACTTGATATTTTAAATATTTAAACATAGCACCAATAAAATCAAACAAACGACCTCTTACGTAAAACGGAAATCCGTTGGGCTTTTCATAGAGTAACAGCCCTATCTGCGCCATTGTCTGCTGAAAAATGCCAATTGCTTCATGCGATATGTTTTTGCAAGTATTTAGTTCAAAACGAAACCGCGTATTATAAATATCACTGTAAATATCCGGACTAAATTGCAGCATAAGGCAAAGATTATTCGGCTCAGGCTGATTTATGGAGTGTATTTCGCTCGGGTTAAATAAAAAAATATCACCCGCTGCAAGCCGCTGAGTAGTTGCCTCACAGTGGACAGTTACGCTGCCCCGCAACACAAAAAAAGCCTCATATTCATAATGCCAGTGAGGGCTGGAATTTTCCATAGAAACAATGCGGCATGTGAGAGGTGTCTGTGCCGTGCGTGTTACATATTCAAGTTCATATTGACTCATAAGTACCCTCCAACAGTGAAGCGTAGGGACGGGGGTGGTGCTTCACAGGAGTGAAGCAC
>WQTE01000189.1 GCA_009786445.1 Oscillospiraceae bacterium
GATGCAGTACACGAGCTGATAGAGAGTCGGGACGGACTGATTTTAGGCATATGTAACGGCTTTCAAGCACTGATAAAGCTCGGTTTGCTGCCATTTGGCAAAATATCACAGGCTACGGAAAACAGCCCCACACTGACACACAACAGCATAGGCCGCCATCAGGCGATGTATGTGCAAACCCGCGTATCCTCCGTAAATTCGCCATGGCTCAGCAAATGCACTGTCGGCGAAATATACGCCCAGCCGATTTCACACGGAGAAGGGCGCTTCGCGGCTAACACTGAAACTCTGGAAACACTTAAATCAAACGGACAAATCATATTCCAATATCTGGAAAATCCCAACGGGTCTGACTGGAACATCGAAGGCATATGCAGCCCCGACGGGCGCGTGCTGGGCAAAATGGCGCACACAGAACGCGTAGGCGAGAATGTAGCGAAAAACATCTACGGCAACAAGCACATGCCACTATTTGAAGCCGGAGTGGGGTATTTTGAATAGTGATGAATCAGCCGTGGCAGATATAAGGCATCGGCAAGAGCAAAGTTGGTTCAATCTATAAAATAAACACCCGATAACTCGGATGCTTATCTCTCGTAGGGTACTCCTTTGACTGCACATCCGAACTGCCCGGTCCCCCTACACCAATAGACTAACATATCTATTTGTTAAATGCAACAACTTTCTGCGACTTATCAATACATGGAGAAACTATATGCTAAAACAACTCACCGCCTAACCCCCGCACAGCTCACTCCAAATCCTAAACCTTAGTTACCCGAATAACTGTGTCAATCTCGTCGGGTAAGGCGTATGTGCCGAACGCATCGGGACCGACAGGCACGTATAAGTAGTCGGGATAGTTGCCTGTTGTCCATGATGTCGTAAGCTGAATCTCTGCACCCGTTGCTTCAAATTGAACGAGCTTGATATCATCTCTCGATAAACCTTTAAGCGGCACAGCGCCAACAGTTTCCTCGTAGATATGCAGAAAAATTTCCTTATCATTTTCTGTTATTGCACCCCACGGCTGCTGTGGGATTTTGCTCGCCCCACAACCGTAAATTGAGGCTGAATTTTGCTTCATCCAGTCGCCGACTTTGGTTAGAATTTCGACACTCTCTTTTGGAATGCGCCCCTTCGCATCAGGACCGACGTTGAGCAGGAGGTTGCCGCCTTTGCTGACACATTCGACAAGTTTACGCACGATAGTTTTGGCGTTTTTCCAGTTATGGTCATGTGCATGATAACCCCAAGTGTTGTTAAGTGTCACGCAAGCCTCCCAAGCTACAGGCTCGCCGTTTACATCTAAAATACCCTCAGGGGGGATAATTTGTTCAGGCGATACAAAATCTCCGGAATATTCACTCGGATTACCTGAAAGCAGAGAACCAAAACCTTCGCCTGAAGCTTCAAGCCTGTTATCAATCAACACGTCAGGTTGCAGCGAACGAACCATGCGCACAAGCTCTGTTGCTCTCCATTTTTCGCCGCTCATATCACCATATGAAAAGTCAAACCATAAGATATCAAGCTTGCCATAATTCGTACAAATCTCACGCACTTGCCCGTGCATGAAATCCAGATAGTTATCAAAGTTTTCCTCTTTTGCATGGTCTTTATAATCTTCATTGTCACGCATAGGGTGCTGTCTGTCGCCATAATGCGGATAATCCTTGTGATACCAATCTATAATAGAAAAGTACAGACCAACTTTTATACCCTCTGCACGAAAAGCATCAACATATTCGCGCACTAAGTCTCTGCCTGCTTTTGTGTTTGTTGACTTATACTCGGTGAGCTTGCTGTCAAAGAGACAAAATCCGTCATGATGTTTTGCGGTTAGCACGGCATATTTCATGCCTGCATGTTTTGCGAGTCTAGCCCACTCTTTTGGGTCATAATCCGTTGGGTCAAATGCATCAAAATACTTTTGATAATCCTCAACCGACATTTTCTCAACACTGCGCACCCATTCACCTCTTGCGGGAATCGCGTACAGCCCCCAATGAATGAACATGCCAAAACGGTCATGCTGATACCAACTTATCCTCTTTTTGTATTCAGTTCTATCCATTTTAATACTCCTATTTCTTTTTTATGAACAAAGGTGCTGTAGTAAAACAGCAAGAACTTGTCATTCTGAGTGCAGCGAAGAATCTTTTTTCTACCCTACAAGCCACTCACTTAGCACTTTGAAAAACGTTTAGTATTCCTGCTTGCTCTATTATACTGCGCAAGTAATTAATTGACAAGTAACAGTCTATAATAAGATTAAATCTGAAATTTTATGGTATCTTAGCTGTTAATATGCTACAATGCCAGTGCTGTAAGAAATAGGAAATAAATGGTTTTCTCTCCTGTGGAGAACCATGAGGGATGCAAAAATGGCATAAGTCATTTGGTGTCTGAAATTACCGAAGGGAAAGAACATTAAAATGGATACAAAAAACATTATAATCGAAATCTGTTGCGGGTCATATGAGGATGTACTCGAAGCGAAAAAAGCAGGTGCGCACCGTGTGGAGTTAAATTCTGCGCTGTTTCTGGGCGGACTCACACCATCGCTGGGTAATCTGCGGCTATGCAAAAAAAATATACCGGGCATAGAGGTCTTTCCGATGATACGCCCTCGTCCGGCGGGGTTTGCATATAGTGAATTTGAGTACGAGACGATGATAGAAGATGCAAAGCTGTTTTTAGAAAATGGAGCGGACGGCGTTGTCTTTGGTTTTCTAAACAGTGACGGCACCGTGGATGAAAAGCGCACAGGCGAGTTTGTTAAAATTATCGATTCATTTAAAAAAGCATCAATCTTTCACCGAGCTTTTGATGTAACCCCCGAGCCTTTCAACGCACTTAACACGCTGATAAAATGTGGTGTTACAAGACTGCTCACGAGCGGACAGGCACGCTCGGCACCCGAAGGTATCGAGCTTATTAAAAAGCTTGTAAAGCACGCAGGAGATAAAATAGAAATTCTGCCGGGAGCAGGAATCAAATCTGCAAATGTAAGAAACCTAGTCAATTACACAGGTGTTACACAGGTTCATTTCTCAGCCGCAGAGCAAAAACCCGAATCCTCAGTAGCAAACAACCGCAGCATATACTTCGGCGGCGCACTCTACCCAAGAGAGGATCTGATTGAAGTAACATCATCCCAAAAAATCGCAGATGTCATAAATGCTATATAACCGATCACCTAGCAGCATTTGCAACAGCAGTTGCTACCGCAACTGCGACGGATTTATCCAGCGGGCTTGGCACGATGAAATCGGGTGAAAGCTCGCAGTTTCTCACGTGTGCCGCAATTGCCCCGGCCGCAGCGAGATTCATCTTCGGGGTAATATCGGGTGCTCTGGTATCCAGTGCGCCCCTGAACAC
>WQTE01000190.1 GCA_009786445.1 Oscillospiraceae bacterium
TTTTCGCCGTCTTGTTTGTGGTAGGGGATATAAAACCCGCCGCCGAAATCGACAAATTCTAAGCTGTCAAATTCACGGGCTATATTCAAAAGAGTCTGCACCCCGTTTATATATAGTTCCTGAGCAAATTGCGAGCCGATGTGGTGGTTGAGTCCGACCAGTTTAAGGTCATATTTGCTTAAGATATTCTTAACTTCAGGCACGTATGCGGTTAAAATTCCAAACTTTGTGTCGTCGCCGCCTGTCACCACTCTTTCGTGATGTCCTCCGCCTATTCCCGTGTTAAAGCGGACAGCTATCTTGCCGCCACGATTCAACCGACCGTAGGTTTCGAGCTGAGAGAGTGAATCCACGCTCAATATTACGTTTTTATATATAGAAAATTTCATTTCATCTTCTGAAATGTTGTTCGCAATGAAAAAGAGGTCTTCGGGCTTAAATCCCGCTTCAAGTGCAGCGACTATTTCTCCTGCACTGCTCACATCTGCTGTTAAGCCTTCATCATGTGCGATTGCCATGAGAGTGAGGTTTGAATTGGCTTTTATTGCATAGTTTACGCGAAAGCCGGGGTAAGGACAGAGACTTTTCATAGCCTTGCATTTTTCACGGAAAATCCTCTCATTATAAACATATAGCGGGCTTCCGTATTTTTCTGCCAGCTCTAAGGGGTTGTTACCTTGGTAAAAGTTAACGGAGTCTGTTACTGTTCTTGTCATTTAAGCATTTCCTTCTCTTATTTTTTTGATAACTCCTTTGCGCTAAGAGACAGAATAACATTTAGCAGAGAATTTTGCAATATTTTTCGGGAATAGGGAGATGGGTAGTAAAGTTCTTCTTTTCAAATTATTTGACATAGTGTTATAATGATTCATGGAAAAAGTCTAACACAAACGGAGGAGCTATGCTACTATATCATGGAAGCAATTTAACCGTTCAGAAACCACAGCTTGTAAGGCAGACTCGTGGGCTTGACTTCGGTGCGGGGTTTTATCTCACCTCTCGCAAAGAACAGGCAATGCGATTTTCTGAAATCGTTGTAGATCGCAGAAGAAGCGGTATCGCTACAGTCAGTGTTTATGATTTTGACGATGTAGATGCCGATAAGGTGCTTAATATTCGCAGATTCCTGAAAGCAGATGAGGAGTGGCTTAAGTTTGTTGCAGAGAACAGGTTAAAAACCTATGCAGGCGATATTTTTGATGTCGTAACAGGTGCGGTAGCGAACGATACTGTTATGCCTACTATTCAAGCTTTTTTGGGAGGGTTTATTAGCGCAGAAGCCACAATCATAACACTAAAAACAAGTAAGCTTTTTGACCAGTGGTGTATAAAAAGTGAAAAGGCACTCAAACTGCTTAAGTTTATTGAATCTTATGAAGTCGGGGGTGCTGATAATGGATAAAAGCATTTCCTCTGTGATTGCGATGATAACACCGGGCATTTTAAACTTGTTGATGGAAAATCGTAGCCTTAAATTAAGCGAAGCCTCCGATTTGCTCTATCGTTCACAAGTGTATAAAAAACTGGAGAATGAAAAAACCAAGTTGTGGCGGCTCAGTTATCCGCTTCTCTACGATATGCTTGAAGAAGAATTGAATACAGGGAAAATTACATTCCCGGAGGAGCAATGATATGTTTTTACCACCAAAAGGCGAAATATGGTTTTTAGCATCATGTATTGAATTTTACAAAGATGAAAAAGGCATGAGCGGGCAAGAAGTCTATGAATACTTTCGTAAAACCAACGCAGTTGATTTTATTATAAACCGCTGGGAGGGTTTGCACATGACGAGTCCGCTTTATGTTGTTGACAGTATTGATGAATTTATAAAAAATCAGGAGTAATGCACACTCAGCATGAAATTCAATCTTGCTGCTCAATCTGCGCTTATAACCCGTAGCTCGTTTATCGGGTGGTTTATGTTAAACTTGCCGCAGATAATTTCCGTTTCTATTGCTATGTAGCTTTTTTTGTCTGCAAGATATTCTTTGAATATTTCGGCGGTATCTTCGATCTGGCTTTCCTGGTGCTGCCTGCAATGGTACAGCCCTGAGGGGATTTTTTTTAGTGCATACTTATCAATGTCCGGGGGCGTGTTTTCCGTTGCTTCGATGAAAATATGGCGATATATGCCCTGTGCGGTATATTCTGTCATGAAGCCGTACTCCGCCCAATCTCCGGTATAATCGCTTTCAACCGTATGTGCCATATCGAGAAAGAGCTTTGCAATATTTACCTCATCATAGTCTGAAAATGTTTGTTTGTAAGGTATTGTGAAAAATGCTTTTTCTTGAATCTTACGGCTGTATAATTGCTTTAGTTCATGCGTTTTCTCCAAGGCAAGATTTTCTTCAAAAAAATCATAGAACTTCATGGCTCTTTCCAAAGTTTTCATTTTGGTTCGTACCATTTCATTGCCTTTTGCGGCAAAAGCCTCATAATCCATAGTTCCTTCATCATCGACGTACTGGGTCAGACTTTTCAGCGGTATATCAAGCTCTACGGCAAACTGAATCAGACCGACTATATATGTCTGGCTGAAACTGTAGTATCTATAGCCCGTAAATGGCTCTACATATGCGGGTTTCAGCACGCCTATTTTGTCGTAATGGCGCAAAGCTTTGATACCCGAGCCTGTTAATTTCGACATTTCACCTATTGTAAGCAGTTTTTCTTTTTCGCTCATTAGGTACTCCTATTTATTTTTTAAAAATACCCCTTGACTCTCCCCTTAGGGGATACGTTATAGTGTACCATGCACTCAGGTATTTTGTAAAGCAAAGCATTACGGAGCGCCGAAAAAAGCAAAGGGGATAGTTGATGTTAAAGTTATTTAAGCAGGCGCAACTTGGCAAATTAAACGTGTTTTTACTGCTTTTGTTCATTACGCTGCAAATGGGCGGCACGTTGCTGTTGCCTACGCTTACGGCGAATATTATCAATTATGGTGTCGTTTTGGGTGACAGGGATTATGTTTTTAACACAGGTGCGCTAATGCTTGGCGTTGCTGTGCTAACCGGCATATTTTCTATCTTGGGAACCTACTACTCAGCGGAGGTTTCTACAAGATTTGCCAAAAATGCCCGCAAAAAACTGTTTTCCCACACGCAAAAGCTGAGTTATCAAGACTATAAGCACTTTTCAACTCCATCGCTGATAACTCGGGCGACCAACGACATCGAACAACTCCAGACTACGCTCGGTATGGTCTTTGAAATGGTGATTCCCGCACCGTTTGTCCTTGTGGTGGGGCTGATACTGAGCTTTATGAGAGATGCCTATAT
>WQTE01000191.1 GCA_009786445.1 Oscillospiraceae bacterium
ANCTAGTGGTACATTCGGCTAGGTATTGCTGAATATGACGGCTCGAATTGCATTATTTTTTAAGAGGTGTACCAGTGAATGTCCATTTGAAAGGCTTCGCCATGGTTGAATTGAAGTAATCAATGAACGTTAATATCCGCTGTTGCATTTCCTCCAAGGACTTAAACCTACTTCGATTCAACAATCGACGGCACAAAATGCCAAACCAAATTTCAATCTGATTCAGCCACGAACAATGCTTTGGCGTGTAGACAAAGCGAATTCTGTGGCTCTCATCCGATAAAAACGCTGCACGGGTTTCCATTGATTTCAACACACCTTTCTCACCTTTCACACCAAGGTCATCGTCAATATCGCATAAGTCCGCCACCAAACGCACCAACGATTCACTGCAATGCGTGTTCAAATTGTCTGAAACAATTATCCACTTCACCCCCGGAACCGTTGCCAATAAGTCCCATATAAAACAGGCGAAGTCATCTTCCTTTCGCGTTTTATTCAGCCAGGGAAATATCTTACCAGTCACTACGCAAAGTGCTGCAATCAAGCACAACGTTCCATGACGTATATATTCATACTCCCTTTTCGCACAACTGCCAGGTTGCATTGGCAAATCGGGGTATTTAGACTCCAACGCTTGAATCCCAGTCTTTTCATCTACGCTCACCGTATAAGTCGGTTGTTCCTCTGCGGCAAGAGTCGGTGCATTCAAATACGTTTGACATACCTTTTCACTTTGCTGTTGAAATTTCTCTTGATCGTCACTTTTTCGATTCAACCACCCTTGCACTTTATGCGGCTTTAAATCGGCCTGATTTTAAAAAATCCCATACTGTAGTGATGGGGATGCGCTCGACTATTCCGCGTTTTGCCATCTCGTCGGCAAGTTCACGGTAAGACCAATGGGAAATCGGACGTCCAGAATCTTCTGGCTTTTCGCAAGCTATCGCATACAGTTGCGTGATTTGTTCGGCCGTGTATTTCCCTCGGACTCCATTATATGGATCGTCGGCAAGAACCTCTCCAACTATGAATTTCCTTAAATCCTGTTCTTTCTCTTTTTTATCCTTATCTTCGGCTTCAATAGCCGCAAACCTTTCCCCATGGCGGTTCCAGCGGAGTCGCCAGGTATAAACCGTACGCTCGCAAAGCTCTACCTGCTCGGCAACCTCTTTGTCTTTTTGGCATTCAGCTGTAAGCAGAATCGCATGGGCGCGGCGTACAAGATGTTGCCCAGAATCTCGCTTTTTGACTATTGTTTGAAGGATACTCTTTTGCATTTCTGATAGTTTCGGGAACAAGGATTTCTTCGCCATAGCAACTCCTATCTTAAATCATTATCAATCGCACGGTACATTACACCGCTTTCAAAGATTTAGCAAGACCTAACCGAATGTACCACTAGGTAGAGTCTGTCCACAGAGTCCAGATTTCGAAAATCAGGCGGTATCGTACCCCTACCAAGGGCGGAGTATACCCCCGGAATATCTTCGTGCGGCATTGAAGATCATGATTCTAATGTTTTATCATACAATCAAAACAAAGCTTCGCCATACTCAGATAACCACCACAATAATGTTGTTTATGTTATTTCAAAACTTATGCTGGTAATTTGCTCAAAATATGCCCGGTCAATACACGTATATTGTATGCAATAATACTCCAATACACTTTACTTTTAAAATGCTCCCAGCCTTTCCAATTACAACGCACCAACTTATATCCACGCTTCAGATTTGATATAACAGCCTCCATCCCGCTGCGCCATCTCATAAGCTCTTTTTCTAAGGATGGGCTTTCAACAATGTTTTTCATACTATTAGTAATTTTGTTGAATACAACATTTTTAACGCCTTCGCTGGCAGCATGTTTTTGATTGTTCTTGGAAGCGTATCCACCATCCGTCACTACAGATTCAGGCGCTTTACCATAGTCTCGTTTAATTGCATCNATCGTATTGCAGAAGAATTCATTATCATTCGGATTTCCACGAGGAATAGAACACGTTAATATCAAATTGCTCACCCCTGTTCCAAGATCAACCTTGTGTCCAAACTTACACTTTTGCTGGCCTTTCACTATTATGTCCGTATGCTGTTCGTATATCGAAAAAATCTTTTCATCATTTGGTACTTGCTTTCCAAGTATTTCTCTATCATGCGTCATTTTGTACACTTTATGCAAAATTGGCAGAAGTTCTTTCAACATCTCGATAATNCCTATAACTCTAATGTTTCCAGTACTTTCCAGCTTCTGGTCAAGCACATCTGATACCTGATTTATACATTTTGTGAACAATTTAAGCTGTTCTTTGAATAAGGCTTTGCGTTTCTCTTTGGATTTTTCTACAGCTATTTTAAAACATCTCTTTTTGCCTTTTTGTTGGTAATTTGTATATTTAAGGCTGTTAATTTCTTCCTTCAAATATCTAAGAAGACGATGGCATTCTTTTATGCAATCAAACACAATTGTATTATTAGTTGGATAATGAATATTTGTTTCAACTACAGTGCTGTCTTCACGAAATTTTTTCAAAGTTTCTATGTTGTCTGCTTCAAAGGCAATTTTATTTATTTCTACCATCAATTTTTCAAGAGTTTCTGCTTTTATTCTGGATATATATTTATGAAGCACCTGAAAACTATATGGTCGTTCATGATTTATTTTCATAAAATGTGCACATATCCTTGAATCTGCTTGCGCGAGTTCAAGTTCACGGTAAGTACAATGTTTTTTTTCTTTGTATATAGCGGCGCGTAAGATTTGCTCTACGCTTGGCGTATCCTTACGTCCAAATTTGCTTTCTTTATCGTTAGCAATAATATCGGGAGCCACAATTTCTATAAGATGTGGATTCAATTCAAGTATAGTGTCGGCCACCGCAAGTTCGGTATTGCGTGCCCAGTCAGGTTGTCCAAATTTCAACTTCAATGATTCAAATATTTTTATTTTCATGTTCAATATAATACAATCTTCATTGTCAATTAGCAATAGGGTTTGTTATGTTTTTTTATAATTTATTATATTTTTTTATCCCCAAAAATTACGTCCCTGCTCTTATCGAAAACCTGTAACCTCTTGAATAATAAGCACTTACGCGATTTACAACAAATCCCATTCCGAACTGACCGCTATTTATGAAAAACCTGTAAGTCCTTGTATATCAATGACTTACAGCCACATAAATAGCCTATAGACAGACTCTANNTAA
>WQTE01000192.1 GCA_009786445.1 Oscillospiraceae bacterium
CGTAAGCTGGCGTTACAAAAGACGGAGGTTCTGGAGACTTCAAAGCGTGATTATAATCGCGAATGTGGTGATATTATTACGGCAAACCTTCATCTGATGAAAAAGGGGCAAACGGTTTTGCTTGCGGATGATTTTTACTCCGATGCAGGTGGTCAGCGTGAGATTGCACTTGACTTTCAAAAGACCCCACAACAAAATGCGGCAAGGTATTATAAGCTCTATACCAAGGCGAAAAATGCAGCGGTTTATTTGGCTCAGCAGATTGAAAACGGTGAGAAGGAGTTTTTGTATCTGGAGAGTGTCATTGACCAGATAAAGCGTGTAGACAGCGAGCAGGAACTTAGCGAGATTCGTGCGGAGCTGTCGGAGTTTGGTTATATTAAAGCGCAGAGCAAGGGCAAGAGGGCGAGTAAGCAAAAGCCGTTACCGCCGATTGAGTTTAGGTCAAGCAGCGGGTTTAAGATTTTAGTGGGCAGAAATAATACTCAAAACGATACACTGACTCTTAAAACTGCGGCTCGCACTGATATTTGGCTTCATGCGCAGAAGATTCACGGTGCTCATGTCATTGTGGTTTTGGAGGGCAAGAGCATTGATGAGGTGACTCTAACGGAAGCGGCATCAATCGCGGCTTATTACTCGGCTGCACGTGACGGCGGCAATGTACCTGTGGACTACACGCTCGTAAAGTATGTGAAGAAACCATCAGGCAGCAGACCCGGCATGGTGATTTATACGGAGCAGAAGACAATAATGGCCACGCCGGATGAGGGATTGGTCGGGAGACTTAGGGTCGAGTGATTTAACATTTTCGTTTTTATCCAAAAATGCACAAAAAAAGAGGGGGCCAGATACAGGTCCCGTCCCCCACTAAAACCGCAAGCGATTTTTGTCTACGCAAGTAATCCTATACTATTTTTGATTGATTGTCAAGGTAAAAATCTAAAACTTTAATCATAAATTCATAGCGGTTTTCGTGAGCAGATTTAGCCCCGAGTACTCTACTAGAGTATCTGCAAAAAACTTTGGGATAAAAAATAAAATCAAGAGCGTTCCTTTGTATGCTGTTTGTAAGATATTCGATTAGGCTATCGGTAGAAAAATGTGCTTCCAAAGCCAAATCGAGCATATCCGCCTATGCCGCCTATGAGATCATAATATCCCGTGTGCGTTGACCAAAATACTATAGTTAGATGTTGTGTTCCCGGTGGAATTGCTAAGTCTATTTCCATTGCTTGTTTATCACCTGCCTCTATAGTAAATACTGCGATTTCCTGCCAATCTGCTTTAAAAGTTAATGTGCCTTTGGCATTATCCGGATTATATAGGCCTCTTAAAAAATCCTGATATGTTTCGTAACTTCTCAAGCCAAAGATTCCGGATATTCCTACAAAACCATCAGGAACATTTAATGTAACCCAATTAACTTCCCTAGCTCCTGAGCTCGCAAAGCCGCCGATTACTGGATAACCTCCTAAGCGCAATATGCGATGTATAAGACCGCCAATTGGTTCGGGTGGAAAAGTAATAACATAGTATGTATCTACAATACCTGCGACACCTCCTTGAATTGGGAAGGGATTCCCGAACCTATACATAGGTATTCTTATATACTCAGATGCTGTTGTTGCAGTAACCGCAGGTTGATCTAGTGCAGGTGCAGGTGCAGGTGTTGAAATCGGAGCGTAACCACCATGTGGACAATGGCTATAGCGTGTCCAATTTATGAGATACCAGATTGTAGAAGGTATGTTTTGTGCTAGGTCTTCATTAAAATGCAAGGCTTGAACTCGACTCAACACGCCCCAATTAAGGGACCTCACGCTTCTAACATGGAAAGTTTCGACTACAAAACAGATTCTTTGTGGGCAAATATCTTGCATATCAGCATTGGATTGAACACCCTTACCAATATCAACCTGCACTCCATATACTGGAATCCACAAAACTCTTGCCCTCGCTTGGATATTTGCTGATATAGTTGCTCTTGCATCGAAATCAAACTCAAGTGAATACCGAGGTTCTAAATCCGCAATGAATTGATTATCTCTTATGCCAAATTCTGCATCTACACCAACTACTAAAACTAATGAAATTTCTCCGCTGCCGCTAACCCTAATCCCAACAGGTATATCTAAACCTGTTCCAACAATTCGCACAGGAACGGTAAATAGTGGTATTATTCTATTGAAAGAACCTCTGGCTGTGGCTTCAAGATTTACTTCAATACCTGTTTCCAAAATGAGATAATTTACGTGACGTAAAGATATAGACCTTCGGACTACAGGTCTTTGAATGCTGAGTTCTCCATCTAAGATTACGCCACCGATATTAGCACGTCTAGCCCAAAGTGTCACATTGGATGTGTGGTTTCTTGATATCTCTATTCCCTCAATGTTACTCAGTTCGTCATCAAGGATAATTTCATCAACGAGTTCCAATACATCTACTGTGTCAATCAACTCAAATTCATAGAATATCTCTTCAAGAGATTCCGGAAGTCTTGCCGTAATAATTATTGCTGTGCCTTGCGTAGCGACATCAAGAATGTGCCCTGACATCCCGCCGGGATTTTGGGCTGTAGGTTCAAGCACGAATGTGTCACCAACTGTGAGCTGTTGTATTGCTTCTGATGGATTATAAACAGTTATTATAACTGTGCCGTTAATCTCAACGAAATTATATGTAGGTTGATTTATTACTATAACATCACTGCGATAAATGTAGTGAAATATCTCCGGCTCATAACTTAGTGGGGTGGCATCAGCTCGGTCAAAAAAGCCATTCAACATAGCAAAGCCTAAGCCGGATAATGCAATGAAAATTAACGTAGCTATAGCGATTCTTCTAGTTTTGTGTACTTTCTTGTTAGGCGACTTATTATCCAAGGCAAAAATTGGTTCATGGTCATCATGTTGTTTAGTTTCAACAGGAGCACCGCATTTTCCGCAAAACTTTATGCCGGGTTTATTCTCGTTTCCGCATTTCCCACAGAATTTTTTCATACACTTTGCCTCGTCTATCTTATTTTCAGTAACTAAACCTGCCCCTTTCGCAGCGACTGTGCTGTGGGGGAGTTGCAAAACACCAAAAACTTGTCACTGCGAGCGAAGCGAAGAATCTTATTGCTCAATAAGTGCCTTACGAGAAAGATTCTTCGGTCGCTCCGCTCTCTCAGAATGACAAATCTAGTGTTTTGCTACAGC
>WQTE01000193.1 GCA_009786445.1 Oscillospiraceae bacterium
TGTTTTGCCACAGTGCTGATGGCATTTTCGATTGCGGAATGTTTTGGCAGAGGATTTGATTTGTTTCCGAGCATGATAAGCAACGGCGAATTTGACCGCGCACTGGTACGTCCCCGCAGCGAGATATTTCTAGTGCTGGCAGGTAAAATGGAGTTTACCCGCATAGGCAGGCTATTGCAGGCGATTGTTGTTTTATTCATTGCAATTCCGGCAAGCGGAGTGGACTGGACTGCGGAAAGGATATTTACGCTGTTTTTAATGGTATCGTGCGGAATTTTAGTGTTTTTTGGATTGTTTTTACTCTATGCGGGAGTGTCATTTTTTACGATTGAGGGTATAGAGTTCATGAACATCTTTACAGATGGAGGCCGCGAGTTCGGCATGTATCCGTTTTCAATCTATGGGCAGGAAATATTGAAATTTTTGACATATGTTATACCGCTTGCGCTGTTTCAGTATTATCCGCTTTTGTTTTTGCTTGGGATGGAGGAAAGTCTGCTGTATATGTTTGCGCCTTTGTTGAGTTTGCTTTTTATTATACCGTGTTACGCATTTTGGAGGTTCGGGTTACGCAGGTATCGCTCAACAGGGTCATAGCAGGAAAATCAAACAGAAACGTCGAGTTCTCCTGATACTGCGCCTTCGGCTCCGCCACCGTCTGCGCTACCGCCTTCAAAAGCACCTGCGGAGAAGGGCATACCACCGGACATATCGGAGCCACCGAAACCACCCATTGACTGCGCCGCAACCTGCATAGCAGCAAGTGCTTGAGCTTTTGCTGCTATTGCAGCTTCTGTGGTAGCATCAAGCATAGCTTGTACGCCTCTTTGCATTTCTTCTTGCTCCAGTTCCTCTATATAGCGGCGTTCACGGTTTCTTCGGCGGATAATTTCTCGCCGGAGCTCATCTTCAATCTCTCTTGCGCGCTTAAGCTGCTCTTCACGCTCTGCCCTATCCCTGTTTTGCCGTAATCTGGATTCATTATTAAGTTCGCGGATCTTCCTGTTGCTGCGCCTTATAACCCTTTCAAGCCTTCTGATAATTTGACGTTTTTCATCTGCATCCTCGCCATCAGACATGGCAAGTGCAAGTCTCAGTTCGCCCAAATTCTTGAAAGCATCACCAATGATTCTATGGATTATAAACGTATTATTTGCCGCAACAAGACGTCTGGTAAGAGTTCCGGAATGATCCTCGGGTGATTCACGCTGAGCATCTGATGCTCCGTCTGCCGCAGTATCTTGTGCCGCAAAAGCTCCAAAATGCAGAGGATGCTCTTCGCCGGACCATGAGAAGATGTCTCCCTCATCTTCTATCCAGGGGCCGAAATCGTTTTGTTGCTCAACAAGATTGCCACTTTGAAATTTATTCACCGTAGCATTAAGCGATGTGTCCGTATAAGAAGTATGTCTATTTGCAGTGTTAACACGCATGATGGGTGCCTCCTTGCCCTCTAGCCAATTCCGGTATCCGTCCAGAATAAATAATTCTCCTTATCATATTTATCGGCACATTTGAGATAAACTTAACACTTTTTTTGCTATTATTTTTTATTTTGTTTTATTTTGGCAAAACGAAAGGGCTGTAACAAAACACCAAACACTTGTCGCTTTAGGCACTTCGCTGCGCTCAAAATGACAAATTTCGTGTTTTGCAACAGCCCCAAAGGTGGGACGGGTTCGCCCGCACCACTACGGGTTTTCGTTGTTGTTGTCGTCGCAGCAATCCTGATTTTCGGGAGTGCAACAATCGCTTTTTACAGAACTATTTTTCTTTAATTCTTCAATTTGAGCCTCTTTGGAAGCAATGAGTTCATAGGCTTCCGTGATTTCCTTACATGCCCTTTCAAACTCGGGTGCAGGATTATCCTTAAATAGCTTGTAGTAGACGGTTCCGATTTCAACGCTGAGACGTCGTATTGTCGCCTTATCATTGACAATGCTTGCTCTGAGCTTTGTTTTTCTAGCAAGAACTCTGGCTTTTTGCTCGGTAGCTTTGTATGCATCTACCGAAGCATCTGCAAAGGATTCGAGTGTCTCTTTTGCCTTCTTTTTGAATTCATCATAGTTTGCCATGTGTTTATTCCTCCTACTAATTTTTCGGGATGCAGAGAACTGAGTCCACTACACCTAACTTTCCTTACTTACATCATCCTCGCTTGCACCATCAAGTGCGGCAAGATTTTCTGTACTTTCTTCGTCCTCATCAACTTCATCATCACTCTCAGAATCAATTTCACCGGCATCGGCACCATCCAGTACGGCTAATTGTTCAATTTCATCACCGACAATCTCATCTCCATCAATGGTTGACTCTTCGTCCTCATCGACTTTCGGCTCGACTGTACTTTCCGCTATATCATTTTTGCTGCGTAAGTGATTGCGAATAAGGATGCCGGCAGCAACGAGGAAGGATAACGCAGCAAGCCACTGCGAAGCGCGGAAATCTGTACCCGGAATCATCAAACTGTCTGCCCTGAGACCTTCTATCAAGAAACGACCGAAACCATACCATGCTACATAGAAAAGAAAATACTGACCCGGGTATTTTGTCTTTGATTTTTTAGAGAAGATGTGCATCAAAATCAAACCGACAATGTTCCACAGAGACTCATACAGGAAAGTTGGGTGAACATAGATGGTGGTCGCACCTGCTGTGAGTCCCATTCGCCAAGGCAAATCAGTCTCGGAGCCAAACGCCTCACGGTTTATAAAGTTGCCCCAGCGCCCGACCGACTGACCAATAAGAAGCCCAAAACCCGCAGCATCAAGGAGATTGCCGAGCGAAATTTTCTTAATGCGGCTGTAGATTATGAACACTAAACCCGAAGCGATTATCCCGCCATAAATAGCAAGTCCGCCATCGCGAAACCTTAAAATATTACCCCATTGACCCGGTCCGAAGTACAGGTCAAAGTTGAAAATCATGAAGTAGAGCCTTGCGCCGATAAGTCCGCAGGGAACAGCGATAAGAACAAGGTCATATATATTATCACGCGTGAGACCAAATAACTCACTCCGGCGCATCAAATAAAAAGCTGCGAGGGCGTAGCCTAAAACAATAAAAATGGCGTAGTAGTAAACATTAAAACCGAATAGCGTAAAGTATCTGGAAAAGTCAAGGGAAAAGCCGTCTCCAAAGAGTGGAAATGTGATTGTTGCGTTACTCAAAATACCACCTCATTTATTTTTT
>WQTE01000194.1 GCA_009786445.1 Oscillospiraceae bacterium
ACATTCGGCACATCAACGCCACGCGCCAGCACCCCGCTATCTACGAGCCGCTCAAAGTTGTCTACAATCTGGTTATAAACCGCCTTTCGGCTTTTTAAATCAATCTGAAACAAGTTAATTTCCTCCTCTTAATCTTCTAATATCAACTATTCACCGTACTAGCAGATAATATGCTGTTTGCGGAGTCTTTTTTGCGAGAACAGGGGTGAAGATTACCTGGCTCGCAAAAAAGCGGAGCAAATTGCGTATTGTCTGCGAAAATTCGCGAAAATTACGAAGCAAACTGGCTGTTGTAAATCTCACTGTACATACCACCCTTTTCAAGAAGTTCAAAATGACTACCCGTTTCCACAATATCGCCCTGATTCATGACCAAAATCAAATCGGCATTTTTAATCGTCGAAAGCCTGTGGGCGATGATAAAGCTGGTGCGCCCCTTCATTAGTTGCTCCATAGCCTGTTGAATGTGAACCTCTGTTCGGGTATCAACGCTTGAAGTCGCTTCGTCAAGTAACAGGAACGTCGGATTTGCCACAATACAACGAGCAATGCAGAGCAGTTGCTTCTCACCGTGGGAAAGACTGGACGTCTCATCATTCATCTCCGTATCATAGCCCCTCGGCAGGGTGCGCACAAAATAGTCGGCACGCGCCATTCTCGAAGCCCTCATAACATCGGACTGCGAAGCCTTGTGGCGGCCATACGCAATATTATCACTGATAGTTCCGTCATATATCCAAGAATCCTGCAAGACCATACCGAACAAAGACCGCAGATAATCACGCTCGAAATTCTTAATATCCACACCATCCACCCGAATAGTGCCGCCGCTGATTTCATAAAAACGCATCAGCAAGTTGACAAGCGTGGTCTTCCCTGCCCCCGTCGGTCCGACAATAGCAATCTTTTGACCGGGCTTAGCCTCAAAACTCACACCGTCCATAAGCAGTTCTTTACCGTAACCGAACTGAACATCCTCAAATGCGATGTCGCCCTTTGGTGTTCTGAGTTTTCGAGTGTTCTCGGCATCAGGCACATCTTCTTCCTCATCAATAATCTCAAACACCCTCTCCGCCGAAGCTATAGCAGATTGCAGCGAGTTAAGAACAAAGGTAGCCTCCGCAAACGGCTCCTGCGCCATCTGAACATATTGGAAAAACGACAGTATTTGCCCGATATTTATTCTGCCTGTGATAACAAACGTAGCTCCCACGCCCGCAATTACGACATAACCGATTTGGTTAACAAGACGAATAATAGGCATGATGACAAACATTATAAACTGCGCCTTTTTATCGTCTTTGTAGAGCTGGTCAATTGCTGCATTAGTTTTTGCTGTTACCTCTTTTTCCAGCGTAAAAGTCTTTATCTCCACTTGACCTGAAAAATATTCCTCAATGCGGGTGTTAAAAATGCCCAGCGACTTCTGACGTGCCGTGAAGTAGACATTGCTGTACATGCTTACAACCACTACGATTATAAGTCCAAGAAATATCGACCCGAGCGCAATAAGGGCTATTATCCAATTTATCCGAAACATCATGATAAATGCCCCTGTGATTGTGAGCAGCGATGTAAACAGCCGCATTATGGCATCTTTTATTATTTCATTCAGCCGCTCTATGTCATTTGTCACGCGGCTCAGTATTTCACCCTTTTTATGGGTATCATAGAACTTCAGCGGCACTTTGGCGAGCTTTGCACTGACTCGCTTTCTCAGGGATAGAGTGAGTTTTTGCCCCACCGAAGCCATTATGTATTCTTGATAATATTGAAATATCGATGCCAGAGCATAGACCCCTATGAGCAAAAGCACAAACTCACCGAGCCTCCCCGTGTTAATCTCAACAGGGCCAAAGCCCATGACAGCGGGGATTACGCCCTCAAAAATCACGTTGATGGCATCTGCGAATATAAGTGGTGCCCAGAGGTTGAGCAGCACCCCTCCTATGGCGAAGATAAAAGCGACAGCCAGCACTCCCCCTTGCGGTCTCAGTGCTTTCATCAAACGCCGCACGGTTTTGCCACTGTTTTTTGCCTTGTCTGTTTCCATCCCGGAACCGCCGCCGTCCATTACGTCAATGGTTTTGTTGGTATCTTCATTCATGCGCTCAGTTCCTCCTCACTCAACTGCGACCTTGCGATTTCCAAGTAAACCTCACAGTTATTTAATAGTTCAATGTGCGTACCCTTGCCGACAATTCGCCCTTCATCCAAAACGATGATTTGGTCGGCATCTCTGATGGTGCTGATACGCTGGGCGATGTTTATGACGATAGAATTTTGAGTCACGTCTTTTAAAGCCCTGCGAAGCGCTGCATCTGTTTTGAAATCAAGTGCGGAAAAGCTATCGTCAAAAACGTAGATATCAGGTTTTTTGGAGAGCATACGGGCGATGGATAAACGCTGCCGTTGCCCGCCCGAGAGGTTCTTTCCGCCCTGCGCTACAAAAGCATCGTACTTGCCCTCTTTTTCTTCAATAAAATCATCGGACTGCGCCACAATCGCCGCCCGCTTCATATCGCGCAAAGTGGCTTTTGAGTTTCCGTGTTTTAGGTTATCTGCAATGGTTCCGCTGAACAAAAACGCCTTCTGAGGGACAAAGCCGACACGTCGCCTAACTTCCTCCTGCGGCAAGTCCTTTACATTTACATCATTTAATAAAATCTGCCCTGAAGTCGCATCGAGCAGTCGCGGAATCATTCTGCCGAGCGTTGATTTGCCCGAACCTGTGCCGCCGATTATTGCCGTAGTCGTGCCTTCCTCACATGTGAAATTTATATTGTGAAGCACGGGGTTTTCAGCATCCAGATAGCGAAACGACACGTTTTTAAAGCTTAGGCTCAGCTTTGAAGTTGCTTTTATTTGTGCATTTCCGTCCAATATTTCCGGTGCATATTCAAGCACTTCATTGATACGCCCTGCGCAAACTTTGGCTCTCGGTATATATATCATAGCAAAAACAGCCATAATTAGATACATTAAAATATGCATAGTATACTCTATAATAGCCATGACATCGCCTATTTGCATATTTCCCGTGTTTATCCTAAGCCCGCCAAACCATACGATTGCAACGGTCACAAGCGACATGATGAGCATTACTACAGGCATCATAACGGCAAACAGGCGGTTGATTTT
>WQTE01000195.1 GCA_009786445.1 Oscillospiraceae bacterium
GATAAATCAGGCTCGAAGTCAAACGAGACTACGCCGCCGGGAACTCCAATTATCTCTCGAAGATCGATAAACATTCGGGTACTCCTAGGCCTCCTGCACACATCAAAACATTATAAGACAAAATGGGACGTATGTCAAATGTTTTTTTCGTGCTTTTTCTTTTCTGCTTTTTCTTTTCGCAGATACTGAGCAATTTGCTACGCTTTTTTGCGAGCCAGGTAATCTTCACCCTGCTGCGACAAAAAAGACTCCGCAAACAGCCCAGCATCTGCTACACTCTGAACTAACGTGATTGGGCATTTTTCGCTTCTGCCAGCTTTTTGTTGCTCAGCTTAAATAGTTTCTCTGTGGCTATGCTTACTTTTGTTACTGAGAATCCTTTACCGTCCTCGGGGAACAAATAAAGCGTGTCGTCAGTTGTATTTAAGTCAACGCAATCACCTCGACCCATATAGTTAAACTCAATATGGCATGAGTGCATCGTTTGTGCGGGCCATTTGACATCATATTGCTCTCCATCATAAATGCCGACCAGCCTGAAACCTTCCATGTCATGTGTCAACTTGGCACGTTCTTTAAATGTAATGAATTTTTTATCATTCGGAAGTGATTCAACACGCACTTTTGCTTCAAACGAATACGTGCCGTTATCAATTTCACTTTGCACATTGGAACATTCCCACTCATACCAGTCCGGAATATGCGAAAACTCCGTCTCCCCTGTTTGCGCACTAAGCTCGCCGAGTTCACTCATTTCCCATACTTTCCCGCAACTGTCGCACTTCAATGTAATGCCCTTAGACGACATTTTGTACTCAACTTTACAGGCAGGGCATTGATATAGAATTTTGTGCAAACCTTCGGCTCTTGTTTTGAGCTTTACTTTAACACCTTTTTCTTTTTGCCACGCAAAGTCGTCATACCGGAACACTTCTGCAAGCCGCTCGTTAATCTCACTTACAGATAACTCATTAACCTGCTCCTTTGTGAAAAGCAGCTTCATTTCAGACTCTATCGGCTTGACCTTTCGGTTTCCGACGTTCCAGACAGGAGAGTTTATGTGATGCCCGTGCATTATAAATGTAACCACGGGTATACCCATTTTGCGTACCATTTTGCCGACTGATTCCGGCAACTCTGCTTGTGTGCCGCACAAAGAGTACCTGGCTTCCGGAAAAAGCACTACAATATCGCCATTACTTTTTGCGTGAAGCATGTTGATTACCAGATTGATGCTTCGGGCAAATTTACGAGTGCATATACACCCTACGGCACGAAGCAACCAGCCCCTGCCGATAAAACCGTCAATGGCGACTACGTAATTTGCCCGTTTCGGAAAAATCGCTTTTGTCATGACCTTAAAATCCATAAAGGCATTGTGATTGCATAACAAAAAGAACGGTGGTTTAATATTATCCGGCATTTTATCCTTATTTATCTTTGCTTTGTGGCTTATGCAGGTGGGATAGCTGAGAAGCCATGTTATAGGCCGAAGAATGTGCCATTGCCTGTTTGGCCGCCGCGCCATGTCATAACGTTTAAAGTCCCCTATCAAACTATATTCCTATCCCACTCTCTCATTTTATATTGTTCCCACAGTTAAACATTTCCGCTTTCATTGTAGACCCTTATATTCTTTTAGTCAAGTACATATGACGCTTGTCTTTGTGCTGCATTTGTTGTACTATAAATAAAAAGCAAATTAAATCAAGATTGGAGCAACAAGCAGTATGCAATATCGTTTGGATAAAAAGTCCGGCAACAAACTGTCCGTATTGGGGCTTGGTTGTATGCGCCTGCCCGGCAGTTTGGGTCGAATCGACATGCTAAAAGCGGAGCCGCTTATTATGCACGCAATCGAAAAAGGCATAAACTTTTTTGACACCGCATACCTATACCCCGGAAGCGAGGTTGCGCTGGGGACTGTTTTAGAAAAAAACAAGGTGCGTGAGAAGGTGTATATCGGAACAAAGCTACCCCTCTTTAAGTGCCGCAGCTACGAAGATTTTGACAACGTATTCAATGAGGAGCTTTCACGTCTCCGAACCGACTATATAGACTACTACTTTATGCATAACCTGTCAGGGCTTGCCGATTGGCAGCGTATGTGCGGACTTGGTGTGGAAAAATGGATTGCAGGAAAAAAAGCTGAGGGAAAGATTAGGCAGGTCGGATTTTCTTTTCACGGTTTAAAAGATGAGTTCACAAAGCTGATTGATGCATACGACTGGGAATTTTGCATGATTCAGTATAATTACATCAATATAAACTATCAGGCGGGGCTCGATGGCTTAAAATATGCCTACTCGAAGGATATACCGGTGTTTATCATGGAGCCGTTACTCGGAGGGAGGCTTTCAAATGATTTGCCGCCCGCTGCACTTAAAATGTTTGAGCAAAATAACCCTAAGGCCTCCGCTGCCTCATGGGCACTCCGCTGGTTGTGGCATCACGCCGAACCTGCGGTGGTGCTGTCGGGCATGAGCAATATGGCACAGCTTGAAGAAAACATCACACTCGCCTCGGTATCTGAGCCGGGCTGTATGTCAGATGATGAGCTGGCTGTTATAGACAAAGTAGCCGATATTTTTCAGGCTTCATACAAAATCCCCTGTACAGGCTGTAACTACTGCCTGCCTTGCCCAAGGGGGATAAATATCCCCGATAGTTTTCTCTCATACAACACCAGCTATACTATAAGCCGCTTTGCCGGAATCACGCAATTTGCGACAACCTCAGGAGGTTTCAGCCCTACATTTTCCTTGTATGACTGCATAAGATGCGGCAAATGCGAAAAAGAATGCCCGCAAAAAATAGCAATAATGGAGCGCATAATAGATGTAAGAAAACGCATGGAACCAATTTGGTACCGCGCAGCAATAAAACTTGCAAGAAAGGTAATGAGGTAGGTGGACTCCTCTATAGAGAGTTTTATCAGTTATAACTGATAAAATAGTTGACACCCCCTGATGTTTCAGTTATAATTGAAGCAAATCATCCCTGGGGGTGCTTTAAATGGTTTGGCGTGAAACTTATATGGAGAAACTCCGTGGGTTCATAGATGAACCGGAGCTGGTAAAAATATTGACCGGCCTACGCAGAAGCGGAAAGTCGGTTATG
>WQTE01000196.1 GCA_009786445.1 Oscillospiraceae bacterium
ATCTCACGCCTTATCTGTATGGAGATGAAATCGCAAAGGCGCAGGGATATTTTGAGGTAGGTATGCCATATTGTGCAGGATATGCTTGCGGTTATCATATGGTTAAGTATTATTTACAAAAAACAGGAAGAAGCATTGCTGAATCAACAATACTTCCCGCGCATGAAATTATGAGTGAGCTGGATGGGTTTTGGTGAGGGAGGTAAGTGTTGGGATTAGGGGGAAATAAATGGAGTCCTACACATTGTCTGCTCAATTGGCGGTGAAAACATGGAATGATTGTGTTTGCAAAGCAGTGTAATATGCAGTAAAGTCTCGTGTCTCTTTTAATTCATCTTCATTTTTATAGCGCTCATGACCGCGATAAAAAATCATATCGTCAAACATATAATAATTACTATCAGTAACCTTTACAATATCGTACTCCACAAATAAACAACTCCCGAAACAAAATTATTCTCTAACAAACCGGATTGTATCATATAATCACCACAACTTCTACTTTTTGCATTCAGGGTGCTTATTTTTTGTTGTCATGCTATGCGGATTGGGGTATAATAACGGTAACTTCAATGTTAGGGGTAACTGCGGTGAACGATAAAGTCAAATACTGGATTGACCTTGCACACGATGATTTAGACACTGCTAAGTTGCTGTGTAAAAAGAAACGCTTATTGCACATGGGTTTCTTTTGTCACATGGTCGTTGAAAAGTCTTTGAAAGCTGTTGTAGCTAACAAAACCGGTGAACTACCACCTAAAATCCACGACTTAAAGAAATTGGCTGATAAAGGAGATTTGCTGAACCGTTTTTCAAAAGAACAGCTAAACTTCCTTATAGAGTTAGAGCCTCTTAACATAGAATCTCGATACCCGGAGTACAAATCAAACATTGCAAGCACGCTTACCGCCGAGAAATGCAAGCAAATATGCAAAGAAACGGAGACTTTCTTATGTTGGATAAAGAAAGAGCTAGAGAAATAGCCCGAATGTACTCAGATGAAGTCCAAAAGATTCTCAATCCCATTTCAATATTCTTGTTTGGCTCATATGTCAACGGAGTTCCTCACGAATGGAGCGACATTGACATTGCGGTGTTGGTTAATGATGTCAAGAAAGAGGATTGGTATAATACTCTTATACAATTACAGAAAATAAGATGGAATAAAGATGATTTCACAGACGTAGAACCCCATCTTCTTGACGAAACGAGTGACCCAAGCGGTTTTGTCGAGCAAGTCATAAAAACGGGGGAAGTACTATACAGCACTACTAGTGGATAATGAATAAAATGCCATAACCATAACCACCCAAAGATAACCCTGACAGCAGTTTGCCCTCACGCAATGCGGATTTACGTTTTACTGTTAAAGTATTCCTTGCTGACTTGTAATTGCTTTTTCAAGATTTCATGCCATAGGTTGCCATGAATTTCCCCTGTGCCTTTTGAAACTTTGGTTCGTCTAATATTGCCGTCGTCATCTGCTTTTCTGTAGTAGTAATCGCCGGTATTTTTGTAGAGTTCCCAACCATCCCTTTCACAGAATTTTCTCAAATCTTTCCACGACGGCATAAAATTTGCTCTCCTATCTCTCCGACACTACCAAGTGCAAGTGCTTTAAAAACATAAGGTTTGTGGGAAGTTCTGTTACCTCGTGACCAATATGCAAAGTCGTTGTAATATTCCTCGGCATACTCATAAATAGCCTCAGCGAGTTTATTAACTGCCTCTTTCTCATTTTTCCCATTTTCTACTAAATCCAGTTCATTGAGCGATAAAGTGATTGACCCATCGTCTTCGGTAAAGGTTTCTGCACTGAACGTATATGCAGATAAAAACTCGGAGAGCAGTTCAATGTTTGCAAGAAACATTCTATCTCTTGTCCTCTTGATAAACTGCGGCTTTTCCCTTATCACAGTATCAACAACCGAACTCCACTCTTTGCGCACCTGCGTTGCATTTAACACCACCATAGTAAACACCACCTTTTATGGCTTAATTATAGCAAAATGCGTACACATTGTCAACAGTGTACGCATTTTGATTGCTGAATCATTATCCAGATGTTACATCTCAACAGTAATCTCGTTTTCGTTGCCGAGTATGCTGTCGGGGATAAAAATGCCGTCGAGGGTTTTGCCGTTTACTGACACTGATTTTACTCCGCTTTGGTTGCCGTTTGGGTTTAAGACTGTGATGTTTAGCTTTTTGCCTCTTAGGTTTTTCACCATTTTGAAGCTATCCCACTCGCTTGGGATTGATGGGTTTATCGCAATTCCGTCCGGTGTGGGCTTTAGTCCTAAAATCCCTTCGACTATGGCCACCATGACTGTTGAAGCTGTGCCTGTCAGCCAGTGGACGTGCGCACGGCCGGGGTTCGGGCTGTCAACGCCCTCGATGAATTGCCCGTGGACATATGGCTCCATCTTGCGTATGTCGGCTTTTTCGTTCATGTACGCAGGGCTGATTTCACGCCAGTATTCAAACGCTCTGTCTCCGCGACCAATCAACGCCTCGGCTAATATTGACCACCCCTGAGAGTGGCAGAATATGCCTGCATTTTCTTTAAATCCTTTGTTGAAGCAGGTCATCAACGCACCGTCAAATGAGTGATTTTCATATGCGGGGTACATGAGCATTGTACCGTGCGGAGTGTTCAGCTCGCGATACACGCTGTCCATCGTGAGTTTTGCGCGTTCATCGCCGGTTTGCCCTTCAAATGACATGCCCGATATGATAGCCCATGATTGCGGGTTGAGCCACATAGATGCTTCGGGGTCATCTCGCTTGCCAATCACAGTGCCGTCCTCCCTGAATCCGCGAATCCAGCGGTCTTGATTCCAGCATAAGCGGTCCGTTTTTTCACAAATATCGGCAAGTTTTGACTCCAGAAATGCCACATAATCTTTATCGTTTTTCATATTCGCATAATCTTTCAAAATGCGCATGGCGTAGATGAACTGGAA
>WQTE01000197.1 GCA_009786445.1 Oscillospiraceae bacterium
TGGCACAAAGGTTAAAGGAAATATTGTAAAGGAGTTTTTAGTAAACGATACTGGGAAGGGAAAAAAAGAAATTGAAATTCATTTTATTTTAGAGTATACTCATCTAAGAGTATACTCTATACTAGTATTTAAAACCGAATCGTTATGGAGAATTCACAATGAAAACAACTTATATTCCAAAAGGCGTGTGCAGCAACAGGTTCGAGCTAGATGTCGAAGACGGCATAATTAAAAATATTGAAATTTTCGGCGGGTGCCCGGGGAATTTATTCGGACTTTCAAAGCTTGTCACGGGGAAGAAAGTCACCGAAGTAATAGGGGATTTAGAAGGCATTACCTGCGGGCAAAAGAAGACATCTTGCCCGGACCAACTTGCGCAAGCACTAAAATCGACCATTTCAGCATAGCTATTTGCAGATACTTCGCAAACATCATATCATCTGCTATCAAAAAATTTTTATATGCGATGAGGTGAAATCTTGCACGAAGACGCAAAAAAATCAGATAGGGATCATGCCCTGATTGGGGTTTTAACACGACTTGCTGAAGAAATGCAAGAGCAGGATAAAATGCTAGCCGATGTTATATCACGTCAAACTAATTTAGGCAAGGGATTAGAGGCAACCGAGCAGTACATAAGGCGTAAGCAAATTGAAGTTGATGAAGCACACAACAAGATGATGGATTCATTTCATCACTATCGCTCCGATATGCTCAAACTGGTCAATGAGCAGGATACTATCAATCGAAATATTTCAGACCTGCAAAGCGTGGTTAAAACGACGACATTCACATTAGACAATACAAATCATATGCTTACAGCTCTTGACGAAAGGCTGTCCCGTCTTGAAAAGGTTACGGGGGAGCAGATTGCGCATACCATGAAACAGCATGGCTCTTTGCAGGAAGCACTTGATGAAAGCGGTCGTGAAGTCGCAAGGCTTCACACGGAAACCGAAAAGCGTATAGATGGCTTCCACCGTGAAACAGCGGAGCAGCTTGACAAATCCAGCCGTGATTTCTCAAAGCTCCACGCAGACACCGAAAAACGCATTGACGATTTCCACAAAGACACGTTAGAGCAGCTTGACAAATTTCAATATGAAACGACTCGGCGCTTGCTACTACTGGACAGTATTGTTAATTCGATCCAGACATTGCTCGTTCGTACAGATCCGGAGCTAAAGAAAAAGCCGTGGATAGTCAGAGTATTCAAAAGAATATCTACATTTTTTCGCTTCAAATTGCCATTTTTGCTGAAAAAAAATAAATTTGAATAAGAAATTGCTAAAGTTGCAACAACAAAAAACCTAGTCCTGCTATAAGATGAGGATAGGGGTTTGAAACCAGTAAGGAGGGTCACTATGCAATACGGGTATTTTGATGAAAAAAACAGGGAATATGTAATCACAAATCCAAAGACGCCGCGGGCGTGGGCGAATTATTTAGGTTCGCCTGATTATGGCGCAATCATTTCAAATAACGCAGGGGGCTACAGCTTTGTAAAATCAGGTGCGATGGGGCGAATTATAAGGTATCGCTTCAACTCGGTGCCTAACGACCACCCCGGCAGATACATATACATGCGCGACCTAGAAGACGGAGATTTCTGGTCTGCTTCTTGGATGCCCGTCGGCAAGCCGCTTGACGTTTACAAGTCCGAGTGCCGCCACGGAACGGCATATACAGTCATTTCATCAGATTACAGAGATATTAAAACCGAAACGCTCTATTATGTTCCAATCGGTGCGGAGCATGAGGTGTGGCGCATTAAGATAAAAAACGAAGGTGATAAACCTCGTAAGCTTGCCGTTACAGGCTTTGTGGAACTAACAAATGACCCCGATTACTCGCAAGACCAAGTTAACTTGCAATATACGCTTTTCATCTCTCGCACACATTTCCACGGCGACCATATAATTCAGCGTTATAACGACAACTTTAAAGACCCGACAAAAGAACGCTTCTTTGGCATCGCAGGGGCTGAGGTGTCTGCGTACTGCGGCGATAGAGACGTTTTTGTCGGCTCTTACCGCAGCTACAACAACCCGGCTGCAATGGATAATGGTCTGCAAAATGACCTCAACTGCGGCGGCAACTCCTGTGGTGCGCTGCAAAGCGACATAGTTTTACAGCCCGGCGAGACGAAAGAAATCACATACCTGCTGGGTGCAAAGCCACAGGCGGAGGCAGCCAAATTGATTGCAGGGTATAAGGAAAAAAGTCGTGTTGAAAAAGAGTTAAATGAGCTGCTTGAATATTGGCATGGTAAACTCGATAATTTGCAAGTCAGCACACCTGATGAAAAGTTCAACAACTCAGTCAATGTCTGGAACGCATACCAGTGCTTTATAACATTTATCTGGTCGCGGGCTGCATCGTTTGAATATTGCGGACAGCGAAATGGATTCGGCTACAGAGATACAGTGCAGGATATTCAAGGCATAATGCATCTTGCTCCCGAAATGGCACGCAAGCAACTGGAATTTATGTTATCAGCGCAGCTTACAAACGGCGCGGGGCTTCCGCTCGTTAAGTACGACCACAAAGCCGGAAGTGAAAATACACCCGAGGATGAAGATTATATAAGAGAAACAGGGCATCCGAGCTATCGCGCCGATGATGCGCTGTGGCTGTTCCCGACGGTGAAAAAATACATAGACGAATCAGGCAATGCGGCGTTTCTTGATCAGGAAATTTTATTTGCAAATAAACCTGAAAAAGCCTCCGTATACGAGCATCTGAAGCGTGCCGTTCAGTTCACGCTTGACCATCTCGGCAGTCACGGATTCCCTGCTGGGCTTCATGCCGACTGGAACGACTGCCTAAGGCTCGGCAAACTCGGTGAATCCACATTTGTTTTGTTCCAGTTCATCTACGCCATGCGCATTTTGAAAGATTATGCGAATATGAAAAACGATAAAGATTATGTGGCATTTCTGGAGTCAAAACTTGCCGA
>WQTE01000198.1 GCA_009786445.1 Oscillospiraceae bacterium
AGTAATCACACGACTTAACCATATCATCCGGTGCAAAAGGCAAATCACTATTATCTTCCTCAGGATATTCAACAAACATATCAGCCAGTATAAAAATCCGACTTGCTGCAACACCTTGTGAAATCAGGCTCTCTTTTACATTATAACAATTAGGAGCTATGATTGTTATATAGTAATCGCAGTCCGGGTAGCGCAAGCTCGCCTCCTGTAGAGACAGTATCTCAAGATTCTTACCCGAATGCGAAAACATGGTGCCTTTTTTTTCTACGCTTGCATCAACAATGCAAACCGGAGCTATACCTCTGCTCAACCAATCTTTGATGTGAAAGCGTAAATTATGCCCCGCTCCGTAAAATATCTGCTTTGCCCTCATCATTGCTCCTCTCAAAGTACAGCATACAGAACCGTTTCATTTTGCATTTAACGAGTCGCGTGTTTCATAAATAACCCCGGCTTCATTGAGCATACGTGCAATTTCTTTGTCTTGCAATACAGCGATAAACACCTTTACGCTTTGCAGAGCCGCCATGCGCTTAAGTTCTTCCGGGCTGATAACAGGCACGCCTTGAATTTCGCTGCTCCACAAAGCCTCATTGTTATCACAAAAATAGTCAGGTTTGCGATTATACTCTATTAAATAATCCAGCGTGCCACGACCAATCATGCCTGTGCCGAAAAGAACCAACGTATCCCCATTATCTAGGCTGTCAACCCAGTTATAGACGACCTCTTTGTGAAATCCCAACCTATTTGAATTCGCCTCGTCATGGCACTTTTTTAGTAACTTCGGAATATTGAGTTTCTGTGGGCAAGACTCTAAGCAAGCATCACACCCCGTACAACGGCACGGATTTGTCGAGTCGTCTTGATTGAGAAAAAAGTTTACAAGGGGAATGTCGAATAACACACAATCGTTATAAGACCTAAAAATCCCAGGGATATTGAGTTTTTGCGAACAATAGTCCACGCAGTACCGACATCCCGGACACGGAATAGATGAGAGGTCGATGAATATACTTTTTACTCTTTCTAATGCCGCAAATTCACTCTCATCGAGTGGTTTTAAGTCTGAAAATGTCTTAATATTGTCTTCAAGCGCGGCTACTGAATTCATACCGGATAGTGTACACACGACATTAGGCAGCCCTGCTACAAATCGCATAGCCCACGAAGCCTGAGAAACACCGTTCCGCTCTGCACTTAAAATTTCGATGCAAGACTCAGGTAGATTTGTGAGTCTTCCTCCACCCGCAGGTTGCATCACCATGCATGGAATATTGTGCTTTTCTAAGAGTTCATAATTTGCTTTTGCATTCTGAAAGTCCCAATCAATGTAGTTTAACTGAAGCATGGCGAATTCCCATTCAGCTTTAAGCACTTTTTGCAAAACCTCTGCATTATCGTGAAACGAAAAGCCCAAATGCTTTATAACCCCTTGCTCGCGCATACTATAGAGAAATTCCATCATCGGTGAATCTACTATCTTGTCCCAGCGCTCTCCCATTATTGATTGCACGAGGTAAAAGTCAACAAACTCAACACCAAGATGCTCCAATTGAGTGTAAAATATGCTTTCTGCATCATGTCCCTCATGAGTAACCATCCACGAAGGCATCTTTGCGCTGATAAGAAATTTATCTCGTGGAAATCTCTTTACCAGCAAGCTGTTTGCATGGTCTTCACATTTGCCGCTTAGATAAAGGTGTCCCGTATCGTAAAAGTTGACACCGCTTTCCATAGCCATGTCAATCAACTCATAAGCTGACGGCAACAGGTTGTTTCCGTCTGTAGGCAAATATAGCAGACCAAATCCCAGAGGCGAAATCGCTGTATTCAGTTGACCGGAGTAGATTTGTTTGATTTTACGCATATGAATCTACCCTTCATAATTCAATAAAATTTCAGCTAGCTGATATGTTTTCTTTCATCAAGGGTGAAACAATCTACTCTACTATACTTTGTTATAAGGTTCACACCATAGTTTGAAGAATTTGATGTTCTCAGGTAAGAGCAGGAGCTGAACGCCGATTGTCACTTCGAGTTTGCTTTCCTTTTTTACGGACACGGCATTTTCTATGTTTTTAAGTGCAGTATGAAAATCTGCTCCATAGGTTCCGCCTGTTCTGCTCCTTGTGCCGTAGACATTAAATAGCCGTAGTGAGATAACAGGGATATTATACACTTTTCCCCAGTGCATTACAAGTTCCTCACCCAATCGTTTTGTCAGCGCATAGGGGTATTCGCACCGTATCTCCGCGTTCTCACAAGTGGGGAAGCTGTCAGGTATACCATAACATGATGATGAGGCTGCATATACGAGTTTCTTTATGACTTTATGCCCCTCACGCAAAAGCCGTGTGACCACATGGGAGCCAATAAACCCACATCCACCTGTTACTATTGATTTTATCATATATACATCTCCTAATCTTGACTTGTAATGATAATGCCTGTATTATAGCCTAGTTGCCACACCCTATACCGGTAACGGAAGGGGGTGATAAGATGTTCTGCACGTTTATAGTATCTGTCGTGGCAGGCATAGTCGTTTATTATGTCTGCAAGTGGCTAGACAGTTACTACCGTGGTGACTAGCCCAAGAAAACCCCGAGGGTCGCATCCTCGGGGTTTTCACTGTGATGAGATGTTCTGCACATTTGCCTTTTGGCTAACTAAAGACTACCACACCCGCCCCGAATTGTCAATATTGAAAATTATTGGGACGGTGCCATGTATGTGTCAAGTAAAAGTGGGTAAAAATATATCTTGGAGAAAATTCAGCAAAAAATTGTTTTAAGTCACTAGATGAAAATGCTGACTGCGGTCATCTTT
>WQTE01000199.1 GCA_009786445.1 Oscillospiraceae bacterium
TTAAGCCGCCGGGAAATGATTGCGTATTTCGAGGAAATTTGCAGAGAGATGTGTTTCGAAATTCCCCATCATGTGAAAGTGAAAGACTTGGGCATTGCAGAGCGGCAGATGATAGAGATTATGAAAACAGTCTCTTATAAGGCAAATATTATTGTAATGGATGAACCGACCTCATCGCTCGGGGATAAAGAAAAACGTAATCTGTTTGAAATCATAAAAAAGCTGAAAAGTGACGGGAAGACGATTATTTATATCACGCACATGCTTGATGAGGTTTTTGAGGTTTGCGACAGCGCAACTGTTATGCTGGATGGACGTATTGTGAATACTTCTCCGGTTTCCGCTCTTACTCCGCATAAAATTGCTGAAATGATGGCGGGCTCCGCGTTGTCTGAAAAGCAGGCTGAGCGGCTATCTTTTGCACGGTACAATGAACAGCCGGTTCTCTCTGTGCGTGATCTTCGGCGCGAGAATCATTTTAGCCCTGTCAGTTTTGATCTCTTTGCCGGAGAGGTGTTTGGTATAGCAGGTTTGGTAGGGTCAGGCCGCAGTGAGTTGGTCCGTGTTTTGTTTGGAGCAGACAAGCCGAGCTACGGCGAGATATTTATTGACGGGAAAGCCTCGGATATCCGCTGCCCGGCTGACGCTGTAAAGTGCGGCATCGGTCTTATCCCGGAGGATCGGAAAACCCAAGGCCTTGTTTTAAAGCATTCAATCAACAACAATGCGACTTTATTAAGTTTGGATCGTTTGAAGCGTTTTGGAATATTAAACGGTGCAAAAGAGAAGGACTATACACTTCGCGCAAAAGAGAAATTGTCTATAAAGCTGGACAGTGTGTTTGCTCAAGTGAAGAATCTGAGCGGCGGAAACCAACAAAAGGTAGTAGTTTCAAAGTGGCTTGAAAAGGATTTGCGTGTTTTGATTTTTGATGAGCCGACCAAGGGTATTGACATAAACGCCAAAGAAGATATTTTCAGCAGTATTTTTTCGTTCGCCGAGCAGGGTGTTGCTGTGATTTTTATTTCCTCCGACCCTGATGAAGTTTTGAGGGTTTCGGACAGAGTTGCTGTTATGCACGCAGGGAAAATGAAAAAGATACTTCGCAATGAAGATCTTTCAGTTACGGATGTTATGCGTGAGATTTTGGTATAGAAAGGTTGAGGGTCAATTATGCGTTTAAACCACAAAGAAGTAAGCAGGCGTAAGATTAAGATTAGTGAGCATGGTGTCGTCATTGGCTTTGTTTTGCTCTGTGTTTGTGTCGGACTTTTGACACCGGCTTTTTTCACTCCACTCAACATTTTGAACCTTTTGAGGCAGTCTTCAATTGTCGGCATTATTGCAATAGGCATGACAGGTGTCATTCTCTCAGGTAATTTTGATGTGTCTGTCGGTGGTATTGCTGCTACAACAGGCGCAGTTTGTATGTGGCTTCTTGCAAGAGGATTCCCTTTGCCTGTCGCGCTGCTGTGTGCGCTAATCACAGGGCTTGCCGCCGGTGCTGTAAACGGAGTAGTCGTTGCAAAACTTGGTGTTCCTTCGCTTATTGCTACAATGGGAATGCGGACTTTGCTGACGGGGGCAATTCTGATGGTTACAGGTGGTTTTCCGATTTCGGGTTCGCGTACGGGTGTGTTTGGGCTTATCGGAAACGGTCATGTTTTCCGTATTCCGTTTCCTGTCATTATTTTTATATTGATTACTCTGGGTATGTTTTTTTTCTTGCAGTATACCAAGCACGGGAGATATGTTTATTCGGTGGGGGGCAACGAGGAGTCCAGCCGTTTATGCGGGATTAAGACTGATCGCATAAAGATTATGGTGTTTGCGATTTCCGGCTTGTTGTCGTCTTTGGCGGGTGTCGTTTTGATTTCCCGGTTGGGTACTGCTTCGCCTGTTGCCGGTGACGGCTATGATATGGATGCCATCGCCGCGGTGGTTATTGGCGGAACCAGCGTACTCGGCGGTGAAGGCAGTGCGCTGAAAACGGTAATAGGGGTTTTGTTTATGAGTGTTATTAATAATGCGTTTAATTTGCTGGGTATAGATATGTTTATTCAATATGTAGTCAAGGGTCTGATTATTATTGTAGCTGTGGGTGCAAGCAGCTACAGCAGAAAGAAGGCTATGGGTGCCTAATTTTATTAAAGGCTTCTCGCCTAAATGGCGATGCCGATATACGTACTGCTTTTGCAGTAATTTAAACCGGGTGCCGGATTTTTGCGGTGCTCAATTACAAAATGGAGGTAAAAAATGAGTAAGTTGAAAAATTATCTGTGTGGGTTGCTTGCAGTCTTGTTGGTGATCGGTTCTGTTGCATGTGGCGATGCCGATTCGCCGACTGCTACTTCAGAGCCGTCTGCTGTGCCATCTGTAGCGTCATCCGCAACAGAGCCTGAACTGTCTCCTGATCCGGAGCAGGTTGACCCGGGTGAAGTCCTTGTTGCTGTATTAATCCCCGGTCCTGTCGGTTATTTCCAAGCTGTCAGAGCTGGTATGGACAGGGCTGCGGAGTCTTACGGCATTACGCTTGAATACTTGGATGCGGGCTGGGATGCTGCAAGGCAGTTGTCGCAGATTGAAGACTCTATCGCTAGAGGTGTTGATATAATTGCGGTCTGCGCTGTTGATGCTGATGCTATTATTTCCGGCATTGAGATGGCAAATGATGCCGGAGTGCCAATCATCGCTTTTACAAATGCCAT
>WQTE01000200.1 GCA_009786445.1 Oscillospiraceae bacterium
TACGCAGGGCTGATTTCACGCCAGTATTCAAACGCCCTGTCTCCGCGACCAATCAACGCCTCTGCTAATATTGACCACCCTTGAGAGTGGCAGAATATGCCNGCATTTTCTTTAAATCCTTTGTTGAANCATGTCATCAACGCACCGTCAAATGANTGATTTTCATATGCAGGATACATGAGCATTGTNCCNTGCGGAGTGTTCAGCTCGCGATACACGCTGTCCATCGTGAGCTTTGCGCGTTCATCGCCGGTTTGCCCCTCAAATGACATGCCCGATATGATAGCCCATGATTGCGGNTTGAGCCACATAGANGCTTCNGGGTCNTCTCGCTTGCCAATCACAGTGCCGTCCTCCCTGAATCCGCGAATCCAGCGGTCTTGATCCCAGCATAAGCGGTCTGTTTTTTCGCAAATATCGGAAAGTTTCAACTCCAGAAATGCCACGTAATCTTTATCGTTTTTCATATTCGCATAATCTTTCAAAATGCGCATGGCGTAGATGAACTGGAATAAAACAAATGTGGATTCACCGAGTTTGCCGAGCCTTAGACAGTCGTTCCAATCGGCATGAAGCCCCGCAGGGAATCCGTGACTGCCGAGGTGGTCAAGCGTGAACTGAACGGCACGCTTCAGATGCTCGTATACGGAGGCTTTTTCGGGTTTATTTGCAAATAAAATTTCTTGGTCAAGAAATGCCACATTACCCGATTCGTCTATGTATTTTTTAACCGTTGGGAACAGCCACAGCGCATCGTCGGCGCGATAGCTGGGGTGCCCTGTTTCTCTCACATAATCTTCATCATCGGGTGTATTTTCACTTCCGGCTTGGTGGTCGTATTTAACAAGCGGTAGCCCCGCTCCGTTTGCAAGCTGTGCAGATAGCATAAATTCCAGTTGCTTGCGTGCCATTTCGGGAGCAAGATGCATTATGCCCTGAATATCCTGCACTGTATCCCTGTATCCGAATCCGTTTCGCTGTCCGCAGTATTCAAATGATGCAGCGCGCGACCAGATGAATGTTATAAAGCACTGGTATGCGTTCCAGACATTGACTGAGTTGTTAAACTTTTCATCAGGTGTGCTGACTTGCAAATTATTGAGTTTGCCATGCCAATATTCAACCAGCTCTTTTAGCTCTTTTTCAACACGACTTTTTTCTTTATAACCTGCAATCAATTTGGCAGCTTCTTTTTGCGGCTTTACACCCAGCAGGTATGTGATTTCCTTTGTCTCGCCGGGTTGTAAAACTATGTCGCTTTGCAGAGCACCACAGGAGTTGCCGCCGCAGTTAAGGTCGTTTTTCAGACCATTATCCATTGCAGCAGGATTGTTGTAGCTGCGGTAAGAGCCGACAAAAACATCTCTATCGCCGCAATACGCAGACACCTCCGCACCTGCTACGCCAAAGAAGCGTTCTTTTGTGGGGTCTTTAAAGTTGTCGTTATAACGCTGAATTATGTGGTCGCCGTGGAAATGTGTGCGAGAGATGAAAAGCGTATACTGTAAATTCACCTGGTCTTGCGAGTAATCAGGGTCATTTGTTAATTCAACAAAGCCTGTAACAGCAAGCTTACGCGGCTTATCGCCTTCGTTTTTTATTTTAATGCGCCACACCTCATGCTCCGCACCGATTGGAACATAGTAGAGCGTTTCGGTTTTAATGTCTTTATAATCTGATGAGATGACTGTATATGCCGTTCCGTGGCGGCACTCGGACTTGTACAGCTCAAGTGGCTTGCCGACGGGCATCCAAGAAGCAGACCAGAAATCTCCATCTTCGAGGTCGCGCATATATATGTATCTGCCCGGGTGATCATTTGGCACCGAGTTGAAGCGATACCTGATAATTCGCCCCATTGCGCCTGATTTTACAAAGCTGTAACCACCTGCGTTATTTGAAATGATTGCGCCATAATCAGGCGAACCTAAATAATTTGCCCACGCCCGCGGTGTCTCCGGATTGGTTATCACATACTCCCTGTTTTTCTCGTCAAAATACCCGTATTGCATAATGACCCTCCTATTATTAAAATTCTTAGTCAATTGTGAAACTCAAAAAACTATTGCGGTACGGCACCCTCATTATACACACCATTCAAATATTTGGCAAGTGCAAGCTATTCACTTTTAAAACGTTCCTCACTGCTTTACGTCGGTTGACCGACATAATCTCTATAAGTTGTCCTGTAAGTTTTATTCGCAAGTTCTCAAGACGGAAAACGAAATAAGGCAAAATCAAGCGCATTATTGACGAAACACGCTAAAAGCTATGGGGCAGGAAATTGTTCATTTCCTGCCCCATATGAAAACTCCCCCAAGTTTTTTAGTACGGCAATTGCCAAATGTTGTGCAGTTCACCTTTTCCGTTCAGTGCGAACACTTCAAGTCTGCCGTCCTCATTGTTCCTGACTGCAATATCCCGCAAGTCTGTACCGCCCAGCGAAACCCATTTACTCCACGGATTGAAGTTTGGTCTCTCCTGCCAGCAGTGCCATAAAGCACCGTTTTTATCCACGGCAAACAGCTCCAGCCTACCGTCTTTGTTTGTGCCGACGGCTATGGATTTTGCATTTTCAGCAAAGTTGCGTGACTCCCATCCGAACCATTTGCCATTTGGCTTTTGCTGCCATGTATGACTTATATCGCCGCTCTCGGTGATAACAAACACTTCAAGCCT
>WQTE01000201.1 GCA_009786445.1 Oscillospiraceae bacterium
TTTGTGTGGGATTTGACACCGCTCGGCTTAAGCCCCATTATTTGTGCTATATCGTTTCTGCTGTGCCCTGCACACATAAGGCGCATAACTTCTTTTTGCTTGTCTGTGAATTTGATTTTTTCAGGNGTCTTTCCACCTGTTAANCCCTTGCTGCGCTTAGACCCNTCAACTGCTGTGATATAGAGCGTTTTTATGAATTCTGCGGGAAGNGCTTTCGCATCTTCTTTGGTGTCCGGTTGCTGNGCGCGCTTAACAAGCAATTGGAGCATTGACTTTAGTTCCGGACCTTCAACCATAAATTGTTGCGTAAACCCATATTCATACGCCACCATAATTGCCTGTTCCAAATGCTCCAGCGCAATTTTTGTGCCGGATCGACCTTTTTTACGGTACGCAATGGCAAGTAATATAGCCGTCTCAATCACATCAAGTGGGCGGTTATAACTCTTTGCAGATGCCAGCATCCTTTTTAGGAGTATAATTGCTCCGCTGAAATCGCCCAATACGATATATGCCCTTGCTGTTGTGTAGTGTTGAGGTATTCTGTATAGTGACAAACGCTTGTTCGTACTCTCGTCATACTTTTCCAGCCACTCGACCGCCGCATTTTTATCTCCATCAATCAGTTTTTCAAAAAACTGTATAGCACGTATATTAGGTCTCAGATAAAACGCACTTTCCTGAGTTATCATGTCCTCTATATATCCTTTGAATTTCGCCACTTCTTCCGGCTTTCCGCTTGCTGCCAAGATAGCGAGCAAAATACTCATTGCGCAGAGTTTTATTTCCGCACTGCAATCATTTCCAATATTTGTGTAGGCTGTTATCGCATGTTCGTGCGCCCTAGACAGATTTCCCTGTTCATAGTATATGCCCGCACATATACATTCCTTCACCACAGACCATTCCTTGCCAATAATGAGACCTAAAGTCTTACCCGCAAGTAAAATTATTTCCTCGGTGTCATATGCAAGTTCTGAAAGATCCCTGCAAGAGCGGTGAAAATATGGAATTCCTTGTGAAATGCTCGGTGTGAATGCCCTCATATTTCCTTTAAACGGAATCAATTCGATTTTTTTTAGTATTTTAACAATACTCCCCCTATAGTCAATACAACGGAGCAAAAAAGACACTATCGCCGAGCGCGGGGTCTTTAGGATTATACGTGGAAGCTGCTTGTAGTATGTGTCCAGAAAACTTTCAAATTCATCTGCTCTGCCATCTACAAAAGCACACCAAGCCTGCACTTCCAAGAGAAATGGGTACTTCTTTACGAGGTCATCCGTCACGTGGGGCATGACGGCATTCAATGTGCCCTCAACTGCGGCAAAAGATGATTTGTAGTCATACATATGATAAATAGACTCTGCAACACCTTCGTCGTTTTCTGCATTGAGATAATATTGCATGGCGCGGAAATAATCTTTTTTGTCGAAATAATATTTAGCCGTCTTGTTGTATTGGCTACAGAGCTTTTTGTCCTGTTCAAGCATACTCAGTAAAAACTCGCGGAACAAATCGTGAAATTTGTATGTATTTTTTGAAATAACCCGTAGGAAAGTGATCTCCCGCTCCAAGGAAGCGAGCATATCCTCTCCTTTTATTTCCTTGAGTTGCTTTTCGCCGGCTATGAGTTTGTCGCAAAGCTCAGGGTTAAGCTCCCCCGCTACGGATACAAGTTTCATAAACAGCTTGGAGCTTTCGTCCCATCTCTCCCAAACATGTGTTTTAAGGTAGCCTGCAAGATAACGGTCTGAGATGTCTATTTTAAGAGATTTTCCGTCTGAGAGCATTAAAGCGCGTATGCCTATCGCCCATCCACCTGTAGATTGTAATACTTCACCGGTTTCCCTCCCCGAGAGACGTCTTCCATGTGCAAGAAAAAAATTTTTTATTTCACTGTGTGTAAATTGCAGATGCTCAGCCCCAACCAAAGCAAGCTCGCCTTTTGCAACTACTTCCGAAAAGCAATCGGGAGGCGCAATGCGGCTCAGCAGTAAAATTGTGATGTTACTGGACATTCGCCTAAATAAACTCAGGAGTAAGTTTAAGACACCAACATTCTCTATTACATGAAGGTCATCAAAAACAAGAATGTGTTCCTCTTGTTTTTCAGCAAGTAATTCCAATGCGTGAATCACAAACTCAACAGGCGCTGTTTCAAAAACAGGATGTTCCAAAACAGCCCCAAGCGCAGTATTGTCAGGTTCAAGCTCAGTAAGCGCTGAAATAAATCTCTTGCAAAAACCGGAAGGCTTGTCATCAAATTTATCCAAACTGACGACAGCCCTCTTTGCGTTTTTGAGTGCTTCCCTGTGCAGCAGCCATAGATATGAAGTCACCGTTTTCCCAAATCCCGCCGGTGCGTGGATATAAACAATCCGCTTTTCAATATTTGACAAGTTATCCAGCAACTCCATAAGCGCTGCTCTCGGTGCATGAAATTCGGATATTTTATGCTCAGCATACTGATTCATAAACATTTCTCCAAAATGTTTGCATACTCGAC